>NZ_BAABEY010000014.1:0-125280 GCF_039540405.1 Ravibacter arvi | reverse complement strand
CTGGAGGAGATCCACAAAAAGTCTTTAAAACATAAAAAAAGGTCGGAATTTCTTCCGACCACGACTGCCTTTCGGGGCGCCTTTTTTATGAGGTACTAAGCTCGATACCCTATACTTCCGCACGGATAATCCCCTCGAATTCACTCACTCCTACCGTTTTCGCTTCCGGCTTCACATTTCCGCGAACTACCTCGTATACTTTGTTGTCAAACACCTGCTGGAATACCTTGCGATAGTTATCCCGCTCTTTATCGACCAGGTATTGCTGCGCAATCTTGTCGATGGTCTCTTTCATAGACTCCTCCTCGCCATAGATACCAAACTGCGCTTTGATAATATTCCTGGACTC
The DNA here is from genome assembly GCF_039540405.1 of Ravibacter arvi. NCBI lineage: Bacteria > Pseudomonadati > Bacteroidota > Cytophagia > Cytophagales > Spirosomataceae > Ravibacter > Ravibacter arvi. The sequence continues at coordinate 124,931 of NZ_BAABEY010000014.1, read as the reverse complement.
TTCGAGCAGATCGGCGCCTTCCACCTTCACTTCGTGCGATTCGGCCACCCGGTTACGGATCAGGCTAAGCTTCAGCGACTTCGCAAAGGCATCGAATTCGTTATCGATCTCTTCCGCAGAGAATTTACCTTCGTTGGCCTGGAACAACCACCGCTTCAGGAATTCCTCCGGCAGCTCGATAGGCGTTGTTTCCAGAAGTTTTTCTTCAATATCTCTCCTGAGGATCGCTGCCGTCTCACGGTTGTAGTTCTCCTGGACAATAGCCCCTACTTTTTCACGGAAATGAGCTTCGCTGGTAATCTCTTCGCCGTAGCCCAGCACCTTGTGAAAGAATTCATCGTTCACAGTCGCCGGCGTATTGCGCGAAATATCTTCAACCTTGAAGGAATATTCACCGGCCAGTTCGCCCACCTCTTCTTTCTTCTTCCCGGTTACATGCGCGATTGCCGCCTCGTCTTCAAAAGTATTCTGGATATCAAAAGTAATTTCGTCACCTACTTTCACACCGATAAATGACGCCCGTGAATCTTCCTTCACGCGCTTTACCGGAATGGCAGTCTTAGTGCTGAATTCACCTTGAACCAGCTCTCCATAGATAATATCGCCGTCTTCCGAAGTTTCCGGGTGGGTATTCTCAGCAAAACGCATCCGAAGATCTTCGATCGTCTTGTCAAGATCCGAATCCCCGGCCTGTATATGATATTCGGTTACGCCGTCGATTTTCTCAAGATCTACTACAAAATCACCGGCTAGCCCAAGGTCAAAAGCGAATTCAAACTCGGTCTGGTTGTCCCAGTCAATTGCATCAGCCTTTTCACGATCGGGAAGAGGGTCTCCTACTACCGGCAACTTGTTATCTTTGATGTAATCACTCACAGCATGCGACAACAGGTGATTAACCTCGTCTACCAGGATGCCTTTACCATACATTCTGGTGATGACGTGCGCCGGCACTTTGCCCGGTCTGAACCCCTTGATGCTGGCTCTCTTGGTATAATCTTTGATGCTCTTCTCAACTTTCGGCTGATAATCCTCCTTTACCAATTTTACCTTCAGAGCGGCGGTGGTAGGCGAACTTTTCTCTAACAGGACTTCCATTTATTGAAACAAATTCGGTTTATAATAGTACTGTTTTCAGGCTTGAACCATCGGGTATGAGGCAAAAGCCCGGACAAATGCCCTCATTGCTCCAACCTCAACGCTCAAACCTAAAAGAAACAAAGCCCTCAAAAACTAGTCCTGAGGGCTTCTCCTGATAGGCAACTGACCTATCTTGTTGTACGGGCGGAGGGAATCGAACCCCCACGCCTTGCGGCACCAGATCCTAAGTCTGGCACGTCTACCAGTTCCGCCACGCCCGCTCACAATTAAAATTGCGCTCCAGATACAACCATACCGTTGAATTTGGAGTGCAAAGGTATTAACTTCTGGTTTTATTTTCCTAATTTTATGTAAGAAATTTTTCGTCGATTTTACGGTTTGATAATTTCATCACAATCATTTAACATTACGGCACAGGCTAATAAAGACCCTAGTTGGACACGTGGAAATCAGCGCAGAAGATTTAGAATTAGAAAGGAAAGATATCCTTAAACGATACCGCAAACTATTGCGGACGGCGAAGCCTTTCCTGAAGGACAACGACGCCAAACTTATCAAGAGTGCCTTTCATACCGCCGCGGAAGCCCACAAGGAGATGCGGCGCAAGTCCGGCGAACCCTATATCTACCACCCCATAGCGGTGGCACAGATTGTGGTGGAGGAAATCGGCCTGGGAACAACCTCTATCATTTCCGCCCTCCTGCATGACGTAGTGGAGGATACGGACATGACCGTCGCGCAAATCCAGCGGTTGTACGGCAAGAAAGTGGCCACCATCATCGACGGACTGACCAAGATTTCAGGAAAATTCGAGTACGGGAGCTCGCAACAGGCGGAGAACTTCAGGAAAATGCTGCTCACCCTTTCCGACGACGTACGGGTGATCCTGATCAAACTTGCCGACCGGCTCCACAACATGCGGACGCTGGACAGCATGCCCCGGCACAAGCAATTGAAAATCGCATCGGAAACGATTTATATCTATGCGCCGCTCGCCCACCGGCTTGGTTTGTATGCCATCAAATCCGAACTGGAGGACCTCTACCTGAAATATGCCGAGCCGGAAGCCTACCGCTCCGTGGCCATGAAGCTCCGCGAGACCAAAGTGGCCCGCGACCGGTTCATTGCCCGCTTCATGGAGCCCATCGTCAAAGACCTGGAAGACTCCGGCCTCCGCTATATTATTAAAGGGCGCCCGAAATCCATTTATTCCATCTGGAATAAGATGCGGAAACAGAACAAGCCGTTCGAAGAAGTCTATGACCTGTTCGCCATACGGATTATACTGGATTCCCCCCCGGAGCACGAAAAAGAAAAATCCCTTTGCTGGCAGGCCTACTCCATCGTCACCGACCATTACAAGCCCAACCCGGACCGGCTCAAGGACTGGATCAGTACACCCCGGGCAAACGGCTACCAGTCGCTGCATTCTACCGTCATGAGCAAAAGCGGCCAATGGGTGGAAGTACAGATCAGGACGACCCGTATGGACGAAATTGCGGAAAAAGGCTATGCCGCACACTGGAAATACAAAGGCAATGACACGAAAGTAAAAGGCAATATCGACGTCTGGATCAACCGCGTCAGGGAAACGCTTGAAAATGGCGAAGGCGATAAAACCGCAGCCATAGAGTTCCTGGACGAATTCCGGAATAATCTTTTCACCGAAGAGGTTTTCGTATTTACGCCCAAGGGTGAGCTCAAAGTGCTCCCCCGAGGGGCCACTGCACTCGACTTTGCATTCGACATCCATACCGAAATCGGTGCAAAATGCATGGCCGCCAAGGTGGGCGGCACACTGGTCCCCATCAGTTATGTGCTCAATAACGGCGACCAGGTAGAAATTATCACCTCCAACAAGCAGAAGCCGAACGAAGACTGGCTCCGCATTGTAACCACGTCGAAAGCCCGCGGCCGTATCAAAGAATACCTGAAAGAGGAAAACCGGCGCTACGAAACCGACGGCCGGCAGATGGTGGAAAAAAAACTCAAGGTACTGGGACTCGAAAGCAATGCCGAAACTTTCAACCAGCTTCGTGCCTTTTTTGAGAGTAAAACCCCGGTGGACTTCTTTTACCGGATCGGCAAGGGATACATCCACATTGACGAGCTGCGCAAGTTCAAACGGCACCGCGAACTGCGCGAAAAGAAAAAAGAAGACGAAGAAGTATTCATCCCCAGGAACGAGAGCGACGGAAAAGAGCTGGGCAAATACCTGAAAAACCTCCACGGCAACCAGAAAGACGGCGATACCCTGCTGATCGGGGAGGATATGGATAAAATTGACTACCGCCTGGCGGTCTGCTGCAACCCGATTTCGGGCGATGACGTATTCGGTTTTGTCACCATCAACGAAGGGATCAAAATCCACCGGACTACCTGCCCGAATGCCGCAGAACTGATGTCCAAACACGGCAACCGGGTGATCAAAGCCAAATGGGTCTCCAAAAAAGAAGAGGCCTTCCTGGTCGGCATCCATATCACCGGCACGGACCGCGTCGGCCTGGTCAATGACGTTACCCGCATCATTTCCAACGAACTTAACATCAACATGCGCGGTGTATCATTCGACACCGTGGACGGCATTTTCGAAGGCGACGTACGCATTTATGTGCAGGACACCTCACACCTGGAAGAACTCATGCGCAAGCTCGAAAAAGTGGAAGGCGTTTTCAACCTGACGCGGTTTGATTGTAAGAAAGTTTAGAAATCGGAAATCGGAGGTCGGAAATCAGCGCGCTCTTTTCCGACTTCCGATTTCTGATTTCCGATTTCCGATTTCCGATTCCCACCCTCCCATTTCCCTCTTCATATTTAGACTCGTTTCATAAAAGCCTCACCCGAGTAGTTTTACAGCTTATTTAATTAAACTTGCGTAAGTAAAGAGATTCACATCTTATTTTAGAATTACTTGACCGATGCCAGAAGCAACAGCAAGCAACTTAGAATCAGCTAAAAAAATCCTGACGGCATATATCGAAAGCAGGGGCCTTCGGAAAACGCCGGAGAGGTTTGCTATACTGGAAGAAATCTACTCTCGAAATGACCATTTCGACGTAGATGAGCTGTACATCAGTATGAAAAACAAGAAGTACCGGGTTAGCCGTGCCACCGTCTACAACACACTTGACGTGCTGGTAGAATGCGACCTGGTCACCCGGCACCAGTTTGGCAAGAACCTGGCCCAGTACGAAAAATCTTACGGCTCCAGGCAACACGACCACCTCATCTGTACCGAGTGCCAGAAGGTGCTTGAGTTTTGCGACCCCCGGATACAGACCATACAAAGCATGGTGGGCGAAATGCTCCAGTTCAACGTGGCACATCACTCCCTGATTTTCTACGGGAATTGCAACAGAAGCAATTGTGAAAATAAAAAACAAGGGAACAAAGAGGAATTATTAGCCAGTTAGTATTTTTCTTGGTAGCCTTATATTACTTTTGTCATTCCGGTAACCAACCTAAGGGCTGATTACCGGAATAATCTTTTTTCGGTATCCTATTCTAATTTTTGAGTGAAAATAGATGTTTTGTTAGGCCTTCAATGGGGCGACGAAGGAAAAGGGAAGATTGTTGACGTAATCGCCCCGGAATATCAAGTGGTAGCACGGTTTCAGGGGGGGCCCAACGCTGGTCATACCCTTGAGTTTGACGGTATCAAGCATGTGCTGCATCAGATCCCGTCAGGTATTTTCAGGAGCAATATCCAGAATGTCATCGGGAATGGTGTGGTGCTGGATCCGATTGTATTCCGGAAGGAAATCGTGGGCCTGCAGCCCTATAACCTGGATCTGAAAAAGAATCTTTCTATTTCCAAGAAAGCTTCCCTGATCATACCTACGCACAGGTTGCTGGATGCTGCCTACGAGCAGGCCAAAGGAGATTCCAAGATCGGCTCCACCCTAAGGGGAATCGGGCCAACCTATAAGGACAAAGTGGCGCGACAGGGTCTTAGGGTCGGCGACATACTGTCACCGAACTTCAGGCAAAAATACGAGGCGCTCGTATCCGCGCACAAGGTAACACTCGACTTTCACCAGTTTCCGTACGCGGAAGAACTGGCCAAATCAGAGGCGGACTTTTTCGACGCGGTGAACTTCCTGAAAGAATTTAACCTCTCTGACAGCGAGTATTATATCAACGACGCCCTCAATAGCGGGCAGAGAGTACTGGCGGAGGGCGCTCAGGGCTCGTTGCTCGATATCGATTTCGGGTCCTATCCGTTCGTTACGAGTTCGTCTACCATGGCTGCAGGTACCTGTACCGGCCTCGGGATAGCCCCCAGCCGTATCGGGGAAGTTTTCGGGATTTTCAAGGCCTACTGCACCCGTGTAGGGAGCGGTCCCTTCCCTACCGAACTCCTCGATGAAACCGGCGACCGTATCCGGGAAGAAGGCCGTGAATACGGCGCCACAACCGGACGGAAGAGGCGCTGCGGCTGGCTGGATCTGCCGGCGCTGAAATATGCCATCATGATTAACGGCGTAACCCAGCTGATCATGATGAAAGTAGACGTCCTCTCGATTTTTGACGAAATTCAGGTTTGTACCCACTACCGCCTCCCGGACGGCACATTAACCGACCGGCTCCCGCACGACCTCTGCGATGCATCGGTAACCCCGGTTTACAAACCTTTCAAAGGATGGGAAGTTTCCCTGGATGGTATCAGGGACTTTAAAGACGCTCCGGCGGAACTGGTCAGCTATGTTCACTTCCTGGAAAAGGAGCTCAACCTGCCTATTACGTTTATTTCTTCAGGTCCGGAAAGAGATTCACTTATTCACCGGTCCAAATGAGAGAAAACCCGTTAAAAGCGCCTGTTTCACCCTGAAACAGGCGCTTTTTGGTTAAACCCGGCACCCGGGCAACCGGTCCGGGGTTTCCGCCCGGAGCAGGGAATCGGAAAAGATACGTATATTAACCACCTGGTTCCCCGAAGCCTGGCCTGCGGCTTCAGGGAACCGTGTTCACCATCTCTGACCTTTTCACCTTTACCAGGCATGCCCGGAAGATTTCTGCCAGCGTTTGTAATTGTTATATTCGCGCTTTATCACCTCCCCCTTTTGTGGCTGGGGCAGCAGGCCTATTACAATGCTTTCGATTCCCTCGATTCCTTCGTGGTCTGGTACCGGATGGTAATCGACGGCGGGTTCGCAGACGCCCCGCCCGCTACCCTTATTCCCCAGATCATGGGCGGAATCCCGAAATTTGTGCTCGTTAATACTTCCAATATCTACTTTTTCCTGAATAGGGTTTTCTCTACTTTCCAGGCACTGAATATCCAGATATTGCTGGCCAGCTTCACCGGCCTGCTGGGTATGTGGCTGTTGCTCCGGCAATACTTCAGGCTTGAAGCGCTCGTCGCGGCCTTTCTTTCACTTTCGTTTGCGTTCACGCCTTTCCTGCCCACCTGGACCCTCAGTATCGCCGGGCAGCCGCTGCTTCTTTTCGCCCTGCTTAACCTGCGCAACCGAAAAGCTGGTTGGTGGAACTGGGCAATCGTTGTAGTATTTCCTTTTGTTTCCAACTTTCAATCCGCCGGTGTTTTTATTCTCGCCGTTCTGGCCGTCTGGATCCTGGTCGAAGCCCGGAACCGGCGCCCCGTCCGGCAGCTTCTCATTGCCGCCGCGGTTATGCTTATCCTGTATACCCTCGGAAGGATCAATTTGCTCGACAACCTGCTGGCCGGCCAGGACTTTGTCTCGCATCGTACGGAAATACAAAGATACCCGCTTCCGCCTCTGGTTTGCCTCGTGGTCTTTGCCCGGTTTTTCCTCTTCGGGAATATCGATGTCGCGCTGTCGCTTCACACCGCCGTACTACTTCCGTTTATTCTTGTCGGTTATGTCTTTCTACTGGTTAAGGACAGGCGTGCCGACAAAATGCTTACGCTCTTGCTCCTGGCTATTGTCGCTATCTGTGCCTACGTAGCACTGCTTAACTGGGAGCCGGTGGTCGACCTCAGGAACAAAATCCGGCTGCTCAGGATGTTCAGCATGGACCGTTTCCATATTTTCCTGCAGCTTCTCTGGCACCTGGCCGCCGCCCGGACTTTCGTGCTGCTCGGCTCACGCATGCGAAAAGGTCTCCGGCTTACTATTATAGGCGCCCAGTTGCTGGTCTGCTTCGCTTATCAGCCTACCTGGTACAAACTTTTTGTTGAACCTGTTTTCCGGATCAAACCCTATCAACACCTGTACCGCTACGCAGACTATTATGCTGAAAGCATGTTTTCAGATATCAGGAAGCAAATCGGTGAACCCTCGGAAAACAAGGTGGCATGCATAGGATTTCCCCCGGCTATTGCCCAGTACAACGGTCTGTATACCATTGACGGTTATGTTCCCAATTACCCCCTTCCCTACAAAAAGGCATTCCGGAAAATTATTGCTGCCGAACTTGACGGGAATCCGACCCTGGGCGGCTTCTTTGATGCCTGGGGCAGCCAGTGCATTGTGCTCTACGAACAAAACAACGGTAATTTCAATACCCACGTTACAAAAGACCTCGCACCTCCTCAAAGACCGGTCAGGCTCGATGGCGCTGCGCTCGCCGCCCTTGGATGCAAATACGTGTTGTCGGCTGAAACTATAACTACACCGGAAGCCAGCGGATTACGCCCGCTGTCGGTTTTTACTTCTCGGTACTGGAAACTCACGCTATATCAAGTAAATTAGTCCCGATCTTTTCTTATCTAATGAAAACTCAACCATCATTTATCCCTCCTGCCCGCCATGAGCGTAGTCGTCTCCAATATCAAGTTTCACAACAACCAGCAGCTTGACTATTTTGGTCATCACATAAAAAAAACGATGATACCGGTCTTTTCCCCTTATGTGCAGCGGCATATACAGGAGATTGTCTCGTTTGCCGGCATTCAGCGGAAAGACCAGGTTATAGATATCGCCTGCGGGATGGGAAAATACACCCTGAACTTGTTGAGGCAGGGCTTTCAGGTAGAAGGGCTGGACTTGTCCCCTTTTCTCCTCCAGCAGCTTCTTGTGTATAACGACAACCGGTACCAGGTCAAGCTGCACGCTGCCGATGTGCTCGATGCCCCGGAGGAGCTGAATGAAAAATTTGATGTGGTGATGGGATTTATGGCGCTACACCACTTCCACAACCTTCACGCCTGCTTCCAGGCCATGTACAGGATTGCCAAACCGGGGGGAAAAGTGGTCTTTCTGGAACCCAACGCCTTTAATCCCCTTTATTATGCGCAGATCTTTTTCACGCCCGGAATGTCCTGGGAAGGTGACAAAGGCGTAGCCAACATGACGAAATCGAAACTCTTTGAAGCCATGCAATTTTCAGGATGGAAGAACCTGAAAATAAAGAGGTTCGGATTCTACCCACCTTTTGTGGCCAACACGTCCTTCGGGCAGGCTACCGAGAAATATCTGGAACGTATACCCGGGATCAACCCTTTTCTTCCTTTTCAAATTGTGATGGGCGAAAAAGTTTAGCATGGAACTTAAACGAGATAACTGGCTGGTGTCTTACCCGGACGACGGCAATGCCGTCTGTTTCGAAATGGAGGACGCGTCTTTTTGGTACCAGCACCGCAATAATTGTATCCTGAATGCAATACAAAATTTCGGTTTTGAAAAAGAATTCTACGACATCGGGGGTGGGAACGGTATTACTGCGAGTATCCTTCAGCAAAACGGCTACGAGGTTACTCTGGTAGAACCTTATGCGCAAGGCATCAGCAATGCCCGGCAGCGCGGCATCAACCGGACGATCCAGTCCACGCTGGAGGACTTCAGGCCCGGGAACCCCGTGCCGGGGGTCGGTTTTTTCGACGTAATGGAACACATTGAAAATGATGAGAATTTCCTGATGCGTATCAACCGGGTAGTAAAAACCGGCGGGAGAATCATTTTGACCGTACCGGCCTTCCAGGACCTTTGGTCGGACAACGACGTACAACTGGGTCATTTTCGCCGTTACCGGCTTCAGGAGCTTGACCGGCTGCTTGTAAAATGTGGCTTTACCCCACTTTACAGCACCTACTTTTTCTCGCTGGTATGGCCGCCGATGTGGTTGCTGCGCGTACTCCCAAACCGGCTGGGCATCAACCGGCCCAATAGCCCGAAAAAGAAAAAAAGTGAGCATATGGCCACTACTCCCCGTTTGTCCCGAATACTTCGCAGCCTCCTCTCCTGGGAGGTAAAGATGATCCGCCGCAAGCGCCGGATCCCGTTTGGAACAAGTTGTATGGTAATAGCCCAAAAAAATTGAACAGCCGCATAACCATGCATCCACCTATCTCTTCTGAATTCGGCCTTATCCTGTTTTCCATTGACGAAAAGCTCGTCCGGCCGGCTGTCGACGCCGGCGTTGACGGCATTATGGTCGATTGGGAAAACCAGGCAAAAAAAGCCAGGCAAAAAGACTTTGACACGGAAATCAATCTCCACACTTTTGACGACCTCTGCCGGTTAAGGCACATGGTCCCGCCGGGGAAACTGATTTGCCGGGTGAACGGCTTCAACGGTGACCAGACCTTCCGCGAGGCAGACCTGGCGGTAAAAGGGGGAGCCGATGAAATTTTTCTCCCGATGGTAACGTCGGCCGGGCAGGTAAAAGCGCTGCTCGACCATTGCGGCAACGCGGTCGCAGTAAGTATCCTGATCGAGACTACCGCCGCCCTCGATTGCCTGGCCGCGCTTTCGGAACTACCCCTGAACCGGGTCTATGTCGGACTGAACGACTTGCACATCCAGCAGGCCACTCCCAATCTGTTCTATCCTATGACAGACGGTACGGTAGCCAATATCAGGCGCCATTTCAGCCAGCCGCTCGGGCTGGGCGGTGTCACCCACCCTGCCGGCGGCAAACCCATTACAAGCCACGAGCTCATCAAAGCGTACGCGCAGCTTTCCGTAAACTTCAGCTTTCTCCGGCGCACTTTCGTGAGCGACTGCCGGAGGTTTGAGGTAAGTGAAATCATAAACGCAATCCGCGAAGCCTATAAAGCAGCCCGGAACACTGCGCCGGAAGTCGCTGAGGCCGACTTTCAAATGCTTTGTAATGAGATCAGGCAATGGGAGAATCATCCGCACAGGGCATAATTTTGCTTATGTACAACCCGCCGGAAGATCACCTCGACCGGCTGAGAAGTATAGCTCCCGGCTACGAGTTCCGGGTAGCAACCAGCGAAAACGAAGCGATCCGGCTGATGCCGGAGGCTGAAATTGTCCTCGGCAACCGGTATTTTACCCAGTCGCTGCCATTCGCCAGGCAGCTGAAATGGATGCAATCCAATTCCGTCGGTGTCGATCTGATCCTGGCACAAAAAGACCTGCTGTCGCAAAAAGGCATTGTCCTCACCTGCGCCAGGGGCGTTTATGACAACGAGATGGCGCTGCACGCCCTCGGACTGGTACTATCCCTTTTCCGCTCGCTGCACCTGCTGCGCGACGAACAGCTCAGGCACTCCTGGCAGCGGCACCGGCTCCGCGATTTCGAGGGTAGCCGATGTCTCATTCTGGGCTGGGGCAGCCTGGCCCAAAAAATAGCCGGGTACCTGACGGCATTCGGAGGGCGCGTTTCGGCGGTCAGGAACCAATCCCACGACAGCGAAGACGGGGAAATTAAAATTTTCGGCCGCAACAGCTGGGAGGAACAGCTTCCGCTTACAGACTTACTGGTGCTCTGCCTTCCCAAAACTGCCGGCACCATGCGGTTGGTCGGACGGCCACAACTGGAGAAATTACCCGCAACCGCCTTCGTAGTCAACATAGGCCGCGGCGGTACGCTTGACGATGACGCGCTGGCGGACCTGGTCCGGAACCGCTTCATTGCCGGGGCTGCCCTTGATGTTTTCGAACAGGAGCCGCTCCCATCCGCACACCCGATCTGGACAATCCCCGAGATTATCGTCAGCCCCCATGTAGCGCGCAGTCTTGAAGGCCCCAATTTCAAGTGGTTTGCGCTTTTTGAAAACAACCTGGCCCGCTACATCGGCGGACAGCCGTTACTTCACCAGGTAGATTATGCGCGCGGATACTGACCCGACAGCCATCAGTGTAGTGATCCCGGTATACAGGAGCGCCGCCACCCTGACCGAGCTCCATACGAGGCTAGGCGCGGTACTGAATGAGATAGGCGCCGGGGAGATAATTTACGTCAACGATGCCTCCCCCGACCAGTCACTTGCCCTTTTGCGTCAATTACCACCTGTCATTCCGTTTCGTATCCTCTCCTTAAACACGAACAAGGGCCAGAGCACCGCCCTGCTCTGCGGGATAAAAGCCGCCTCCTGCCCGCTTGTGGCCACTATGGACGCCGACCTGCAGGATTCCCCCGAGCTTCTGCCTGCCCTGCTCGGGGGGCTATCGACCGGCATTGATGTGGTTTTCGCGGCCCGGTCCGGTACCTACGAGTCCCCGGCGCGGCACCTGAGCTCTTTTCTTTTCAAGTCGGTGGTTTTCCTCTTTTCTGCAGGAAGAATTCCCAGGCAAGCCGGATTGTACCTGGTTATGAGAAAACAAAGCTGCAGCGCGTTCGCGGACTTCCTCCCCCATCGCCCCTACCTGATGGGATTGATCGCCCGCTTCCGCCTGAAAACCGGCTCGGTACCCTTCATAAGAACGCGGAATCCGGAAAACGAAACTTCCTATACGTTCAAAAAACGCCTGCAAGTGGCAAAAGCATTCTTCAGGACCCTTTTTCTTCCTGTTGAAACGACTGCAGCCGATATCGAAAAGTGGTGGAACAGTGAAATAACCGAATATACGCCACTTCATAAGACGCCGGAAAATAACCCCTGATCCTGACCGGTACGGCTACCGGAAAACGTTATATCCACTGGTTTGCCCACCGGAAAACGCTGCTAATCAACCTGTGAAGTTTTCATGAACAGCACTACCGGAATTGTATTTAAGCGACGTGATTTATAGTTTTGCAGTCTCATGTGAGTAGGTGCTGCGTTCGTTTTCCAGTTCATGTCGAAAAACCCATTAAAAGACGAAAAAGAAATCTTACGGGAGTTAGCCGGCGGAAGCGAATCTGCGTTTGCCCGCGTTTTCAACCATTTCAGTCCCAGGGTATACAGCACCTCCCTACGGTTTCTCGGCTCGGAAGAATCCGCCCAGGAGGTAGTCCAGGACGTTTTTATGGACATATGGCTGCGTCGGGAAAAACTGACCGGGGTGCTGAACCTGGAAGCCTACTTACAAGGTATGGTCAGGAAGCAGGTGTATGACGTCTTCCGCATGAAGTCTGCTTTTGAGGAACTTCAACAGGAGCTTCTCCGGCGTGACTATGCCGAAAACTCAACAGAACGTTTGCTTCGCGACCGGGAGTACCAGGTAGTGCTCACCAGGACGCTTGAAAGCCTGCCCGATCTGCAGCGTGAAATTTTCCGGCTGGCGAAGGAAGACGGTTTGAGTCACCAGGATATCGCCCACAGAATGAACCTGTCGCCCCTTGCCGTCAAAGCGCACATGAAACGTAGCCTCCGCTTCATCCGGATGAGGCTCGAACCATTTTTATCTGCCGAGCCGCTTTTGGCCATCCTTGTATTTCTCGGAATCCGCTGATTCACCTCCTGCCGCAGCCCGGTCGTCCTCTGTCCTGCCGGTAGGCCTCCCTACGACCGTTCCTGAAAAAAAAGTTACTTTTTTTTGCCCCCTCCTCCTCGTTTTCCGGACTGTAAATAAAGAGGAGCTTTTCTCCCTGTATTTACCTTTTATACCAAACAACGGCTGATGACTCAGGAAAACAAGGAATTTGATCGGCTTATGGAGTTGTATCTGGCTGGAAAAGCAACCGGCCCTGAGAAAGAAGAGATCCACAGGCTGGTGGAAAACGGCTTTGGCGAACGTTTCAAAGCCTGGGTCGACAAAGATTTTTCAGGCAATCACAAACGGGAAGTGCTACCGCTGCCTGTCCACCGTGAAATTATCGCCAACATACTGGGTAACCGGCCTGCAGAAGCAAAATCCCGCCCGCGTCGATGGATCGGCTGGGCGGCTGCAGCCGTCGTGGCGGTGGCGCTCGCTGCCTGGTTTGCCACAGACCGGGAAAACCGTGAGAATTTAGCCGTCACACACCGCCAACCTGACGCCATTGACGAACAAATTGTACTAAAAGGAAAACAATTTGCCAAGCTCCCGGATGGCAGCAGCGTCCTGATGAACGAAGGAAGTGAGCTTAGCTATTCAACCGGGGCTTTTAAAACAGGGCAACGGGAGGTCTTTCTTAACGGCGAAGCTTTTTTTGATGTCAAACACCGCCCGGAAAGCTCCTTCAGTGTGGTCACGGGGTCAGTTACAACGAAAGTCCTGGGCACCGCCTTTAACGTCAAAAGGCAATCAGGGCAGGTGGTGGTGACTGTTACCCGCGGACTGGTCGAAGTAAGCGGAAAAAAAGGTGTTTTTAAACAGCTGAAACCCGAGGAGAAGCTCACCGTCAATTCGGAAACCGAGGTTTATAAATCTGAAATAGTAAAAAGCGCTGAAGAGCTGGCATGGAAGGATGCCTGCCTGGTTTTTGACAACATAGACCTGGCAGAAATCAAGACACTGATCGAAGCGCGGTACGGCGTGGAGCTGCTCTTCTCAAACCCGGAAGTATTGGAATGTCGTGTAACGGCGTCTTTCCTGAATGATGAAAACCTCGACGTGGTGATGAAAATCCTTTCGGAGCTGATGGGCGCCACTTATAAAACCCATGGTTCGCAGGTAACCGTCGAGGGCGGGAGCTGCTCCTGATCAGGCGGCGGGTACACGACACAACTCCCTGAATTTAATAACACTTTTTTCTAACCGGGAAATATGACAAAAACATAAAGGACTATCAAAAATCAAAAAAGCCAGCCGGCGGCAACCGGATGGCTTCATACCTCTCGATTTGGCAAAATCAGCGGGTATCGTTTTTAATCATTGGGTTTCATAAAAACGTCTGATAAATGTATAAAATTTTTATCGATTGGGGAAGGTATGTGCTTTCCTCCTATCAATCCGAGCTCAAATTTGCTATGCGTGTTGGGTTGTCCTATTTGTTCATTCTCTTTACCTGTGCCCATCTGCTGATGGCGCATAGCTCCGGCGGACAGTCCATTGCCGGGGTGAAAGTCTCGATGGGCCTGAAAAACGAATCAGTCCGGGAAATGTTCCGGAAAATCGAGAAGCAAACCCAGTTAAGGTTCGCATTTATGGAAAACCAGGTAGACGCGACCACCCGCTTCACACTGGCAAAAGGGACTTACCCCGTATCGGAGATCCTGGACCGCACGCTAGGTGCGCTGCAGCTAACGTATACAGGCTCGGGAAATATTGTATACATCACCAAAAAGACCATCCCAAACGGACGGCAGGTGGCAGAAAATCAAGAAATTACGGAAGTAACTACCAGTGAGCCCGCTGCCGGCCCCATCATATCCGGCAAGGTTACCGACGAAAAAGGTGAAGGTCTGCCCGGTGTGAACATTATACTGAAAGGAACCAACCATGGCGTTATTTCCGGTACAGACGGCAGTTTCAATATAGAAATCCCCGATGAAAAGGCGGTACTCATCTTCTCTTTCGTTGGCTATATACCACAGGAGATACCCATAGGTAACCGGACCCGGGTCGATGTCTCCCTTAGCGTGGACCAAAAGACGCTGGAAGAGCTCGTGGTAGTCGGCTACGGCAGCCAGCAACGAAAAAACATTTCAGGAGCCGTTGCTACCGCCCCCAAAGAACTGGTCGCAAACCGGCCGGTAATGAATGTGGGCCAGGCGCTGCAGGGAACCGTAGCCAACCTCACCGTCAATGTCGGCAATGGCCGGGCGGATTCCTCGCCCAGCTATAACATTCGCGGCTACAACTCCATTAATGGCAATGAAGGCCCCATGGTAGTGATCGACGGTATTATTATGGACGCCGCCGCCCTTAATAACCTGAACCCCCAGGACATCGAAAACGTAAGCGTTCTGAAAGATGCCGCTTCGGCTGCTATTTATGGCTCCCGGGCTGCGTTCGGAGTGATCCTGGTAAAGACCAAATCGGGGAAGACTGAAAAACCGCAAATTACCTACAACAACAATTTCGTATTCAAGCAGCCTACTTTCCGGCCCGAAATTGTAGAAGACCCCTATACCAATTTCTGGTACTCCAACCAGATGGGCGACTATCAATTCGGAGCACATGTGCTCGAATATGCCTTAAAAGTGAGACAAGACCCTTCGCTGCCCAAATTCATGGAATTCGGCGGTTCATGGACCTACTTCGAAAGTACGAACTGGTACAATGAAATCTTCGGCAAGCATGCCTTTTCTACCCAGCACGGTATTGAAGTATCGGGCAGAACCGATCGCGTCAACTACCTTCTCTCCGGGAATTTCCAGTACGAGGACGGTATCCTGAAGCCGGCCCGCGAAGATTTTAACCGCTACAACATCAGAAGCAAGCTGGACTTCAAGGTCACCGACTGGTGGACGGTCGGTAACAATACCAGCTTTATGCGGAACAGTTACGCCCGCCCTAGTGCTTTCGGTGACTCTTTCCTATTCTTCTCTCAAACCATGGGGAGCTATGAGGCCGTTAAAAATCCGGAAGGCACCTGGTCGTCCGGGGGAGTTCAAAGCGTCGGAAAACTCATCGACGGCGGCGAGGCTACCACTACGAACAACCTTTTCCAGACTTCAATGAATACCAAAATCAGCGTGCTCAAAGATGTCTTGGATCTCCAGGGGAATTTCGCCTATACCAACAACACCATGTCCAACCAGTACGGGGATTTTTCACTCCCGTACAAGCGGGGTCCGAGTCTTCCGTACATCTGGGGCAGCAACAATACGGCCGCCAGGGCTACAGCGCCCAGAACCCAGATCTACATGGACGCCTATGCCAATTTTAACAAAACCTTTGCCCGGAAACACAACATCAGCGCAATGGCCGGGTACAGCCAGGAGTCGTTCCGCAACCAATACCTGTTCCTGGACCGGACCGGCCTGGTTACGCCCACCTTCCCCACACCGCAACTCGCAACCGGGACCATCTCACTCCAGGAAAGTGTAACCAAATGGGCAATGCGCAGCGGATTTGCCCGCCTCGGGTACATCTTTAACGACAAATATATCCTTGAACTTAACGGTCGTTACGACGGGTCTTCACGTTTTCCGAAAGGTAGCCGGTTTGTATTTAACCCCTCCGCTTCTGCGGCGTGGGTATTGTCGAACGAATCGTTCATGCGCTTTCTGGAACCCACAGTCAGCCACGTGAAATTGCGTGCATCCTATGGCCAGCTTGCCAACCAGGCCACCGGCGTATTCGGCTACCTGCCCACCATGGGCTTTTCGAGGCTTAACGCCATGCTCGACGGCACGAGGCCTATGACCATCGCTGCGCCGGGATTAATATCAGGCAACTATACCTGGGAACGCGTCATTACCCGCAACCTGGGCCTCGACCTGAGCTTCCTGAGCGATAAGCTTACCTTCTCAGGCGATGTATACATCAGGGATACAAAAGATATGCTCACCAAAGCGAGGACTTACCCGGCCGTACTCGGGGCTACGGCGCCCAGCGAAAACGCGGCAGACCTCCGTACCCGCGGTTGGGAAATAAACGTAGGCTGGCGGGACCGCATCAAACTGGATAACAGCGACCTCCGCTACGGCGCCAACCTGGTGCTCTCCGACAACCGGTCTGAAATCACCAGGTTCGAGAATGCCACAGGCACCCTGAACGATTTTTATGTCGGTAAAAGGATCGGGGAAATCTGGGGCCTTACCACGGAAGGCTACTTTCAATCCCAGGCCGAACTGGATGCGCACGCCAATCAATCGCAGGTATCGTCCAACGCCTATCCGCTGGAAGTGGGCGACCTGAAATTCGCTGACCTCAACGGCGACGGAAAGGTTGACAGGGGGCAATGGACGCTGAAAGATCACGGAGATTATTCGGTTATCGGAAATACAGAACCGCGCTATGCATTCGGATTGAACCTCTTCGGCGAGTGGAAAGGCTTTGACCTCAGCCTATTCTTCCAGGGAATCGGGAAACGCAACTTCTATCCCACCTATTCGGGGATGAACGTTGATTACGAATTCTTCAGCTATTATGCTGTGCAGTGGACACACCTCACACCCCATATGCGCGACAACCACTGGACACCCGAGCGCACCGACGCATTTTACCCGCGCCTCAAACCGGCCATTGCGGGTACAGCCGGCCGCGAAATGGCGGTGGAGCAAACCCGCTACCTGCAAAATGCAGCCTATATGCGCCTGAAAAATATGTCAATCGGTTATGTACTGCCGGCTCACCTTACCAAAACCGTCGGTCTCAGCCGCGTGCGCCTGTTTGCCAGTGGTGACAATTTGTTCACCTGGAGCAAGCTGCCCCGGTTTTACCAGGTTGATCCCGAGCTCGCCGGCCGCGGCACCAATGGGGGCGGAATTGCTTACTCGCTGCAGCGTGTCTACTCTTTCGGCCTAAACGTAACTTTCTAAAATTTAATGAGTTGCACTCCTATGCAACCTGTAAAAATACTGTTATGAATGTTAATAAGTTTTTTCGGAACAATGCACTGGCAACGACAGTGCTGGCTTCGATCTCGCTGGCAGCCTGCGATGACGCTTTCCTGAACGTCCTCCCGGAAACCGAAATCACGGCCGATGCTTTCTTCGCCACCCCCAATGACCTCGAAATATATTCCAACCAGTTTTATACCTACCTGGTCGACCCGGTAAACGACCGTGGGTCCGATAACGTGGTAGCCACCGCAATTGACAATGAGTACGCCTATAAGCTCATGCGCGGTGTAGTAAACCCGGACAATGTTGAACAATGGTCAGGGCACTGGAACCGTTTGCGTACCATCAATTTTATGCTGGAACGTACCCACCAGACCACGGGTTCCGCGGCGGATATCAACCATTTTGTCGGAATTGGCCGCTTTTTCAGGGCACTTCACTACTATGAGCTGGTACGCCAGTATTCTGACGTACCCTGGTATGGCCGTACCCTGAAAACCACCGATACCGACCTGCTGTACAAAAAGCAGGATCCGCGTGCCGTTGTTGTCGACTCGGTCCTGGCTGATCTGAAATTTGCGGTTGACCATATCAAGCCCTCCGTTGACGGAAAAACTTCAAAGGTCAGGCTTACCAAATATGCGGCATTAGCCGCCCTGTCACGTATTGCGCTGGAAGAAGGCACCACCAGGAAGTACCGCACGGAACTGGGCCTGGCCGACGGCAACCGTTTTCTTGAAATTTCAAGGGATGCTTCGCGACAGCTCATTGACGCCAACGTATTTTCAATTTTCAGGACCAATGCGGCCGGAGAGCGGAAACGGGCCTATGAAGCGATGTTCAACAGCGAATCTCTGGCGTCGAACCCCGAAATGATTCTCATCAGGGAGTACAGCCTGGCCGAAGGTATTACCAATCTGAAAAAAACTGTTTTCAATGAGAACCACGGTTTGTCGCGCGACCTCCTGGAAGACTACCTTGCACTGACGGCAGCCGGGGAGGCCGTACCTTTCCAGGAAATTGCGGGCTACCGGACAATGGCGTACTGGGAAGTATTCAAAAACAGGGATCCGCGGCTCAATCAAACCTTTATGCAACCCGGCTTCAAAATGCCTGGCAACCCCAAAATCGCCTACCCTAACTGGAACATAGGTGGTTACCCCCAGGTGAAGTCCTACCCCACCGACGCCGACCAGATCGATCTCGGCGGCGGAAGAGGCCATACAGACAATCCTGTCTACCGGCTGGCAGAGATCTACCTCAACTACGCCGAGGCAAAAGCCGAATTGGGTGAGCTCACCCAAGCAGACCTTGACCAGGCCATCAAACCCCTGCGCGACCGCGTGGGCATGCCCGCGCCCGTGCTGAGCGAATGGCTTGCAAGCACCGACCCGAGGTTAGCGGCCAAATATACCAATGTCACCTCTCCTCAGAAAGGCGCCATCCTGGAGATTCGCCGCGAACGCCGGGTTGAATTGGCCTGTGAAGGCCTCCGGCTGAACGACCTCAGGCGCTGGAAGGCAGGACAGCTCGCAGCAGTGGCTCCCCTGGGTAGCTATATCAGCCAGCTCGGTGCGGTAGACATCTCCGGAGATGGCGTACCCGAATTTTACATATCGCAAAACGGCGAAGGGTTCGACAAAGTGCGCGAACAGTTTCCGGGTGTTGAAATTTTTGAATACAAACTGAATGCCTCGCCATTTGAGCTGACAGAAGGCGACAAAGGGTTTATCCGCATTAAAGCGCAGAACGGCATTTTCAGTTTCCCTGAAAAATACTATTACAAACCAGTCAGCAACCAGGACATTCTGGTGAATCCGAACCTGGTGCAGCACCCCCTCTGGAAATAATCACACACTCAAGCGGGAAAAGTAATTTCCCCGCAGGCAAACTTTCCGTACCTGGCAGCAGGACGGGAAGTTTGTCCACAACCCCGTACATTACTGATGAACAAGAAATTACCTATACTGCTGGCACTGATTTTTTCCTGTGCCGAAATTTTTTCACAAAACTTCCGGTCCATCGGCCGGGACGAATTGTTAAACAAAATTAAAGGCGGCTGGGCAGGACAAACCATAGGCGTAACCTTCGGATGGCCGTCGGAATTCGTTTACCAGGGTACCTATATCCAGGACTACGAGCGAATTCGCTGGCATGACGATTACGTCAATGAGGCCATGACGGTTTTCCCCGGGCTGTATGACGACGTTTACGTGGACCTCACATTTGTGGAAGTATTTGAACGGCTCGGCATCAACGCCCCGCTCGATTCATTTGCAGTTGCCTTCGCCGGTAAACAATACGAGTTGTGGCACGCCAACCAGGCCGGGCGGTACAATTTGCAGCAGGGCCTCCCGGCGGAAAAGGCCGGGCATTGGCTCAATAACCCCCATGCCGATGACATTGATTTCCAGATAGAGGCTGATTTCGCCGGGCTGATGAGCCCGGGGATGCCCCGGGCAGCCACAAAAATCTCCGACAGGTTGGGACGGCTCATGAATTCCGGCGACGGGCTCTACGGCGGTGTATATGTTGCCAATCTCTATGCCCATGCTTTTTTACATGATGACGTATTGACGGTTGTAACCGAGGCACTTGCCGCCATTCCTCCGCAAAGCAAATTTCACCGGTGCGTTTCGGATGTAATTGCCTGGTACAAAGCCAATCCGAACGACTGGAAACAAACCTGGTTTGAAATCCAGAAAAAGTGGAGCGAAGATACGGGGTGTCCTAACGGCGTGTTTCACCCTTTGAATATCGACGCTAAAATCAACGCTGCCTATGTTGTGGCCGGTCTGCTGTACGGCCGGGGAGATTTTACCAGAACACTGGAAATTTCAACGCGCCTCGGCCAGGATTCGGACTGTAACCCCGCTACCGCCGCGGGCGTACTGGGTGTCATGAAAGGGTATTCCGGAATTCCGGAATACTGGCTCACTCCACTGAAAAAGGCGGAAAAACGCAGCTTCAGCTTTACGGACCTTTCACTGGAGAAAGTATACGAGCTGGGTTTTCGGCATGCGTTGGCCAATATCACCGACCAGGGCGGCCGAATTGACGGCAATACGGTCCGAATTCCTGTACAAAAGGCAAAAACGGTACCCTTCGAGGAGAATTTCGGAGGTCACTATCCTTCAGAAATAAAGAAAATCGGACAGACATTCGGAGAGAACTTTCAACTTGAGGTCGAAGGCATTGGCTTCGTAATCCGTGGCTATGTAAGCAGGAAGTCTCCCGATACGCCCCACGACGTTCTACGTGCGGCGCTTTTTGTGGATGGTAAAAAAGTCGAAGAGGCCAATTTCCCGACAGACCCGAAAAAGAGTCGTACCGAACTTTTCTGGCGCTACCGGCTGGAAAGCGGCAGGCACCGGGTGGAAATCAAAATTACCGACCCGAAAAAAGACTATCAGCTGCACGCCGTTGACTGCCTGATTTACAGTAACAAACCCCGGGAAGGCATCAGGCATGACTAACATCAACCGGCCGGGGCGCCCGCCAATACTTCCTTTACCGGCTTATTCTACCGAAATTGCCTCAATAACCTACGAAATCAGAGTCAGTAAAAATGGATAATTCACAAAACAGAAGGTCATTTATCAAAGCAGCCGCGGCGCTGGGAATCGGCCTCGCCGGCGCCACCCCGGCCTGGACCTATTCAGAGGGTGTACCAACAGGCAAACGCATCGGGATCATCGGTCTGGATACCTCTCACAGCGAAGCTTTTGCCAGGATGATCAACGCGCTCGGAGCGGACGGCCTGGGATACCGCGTCACAGTAGCCTATCATCCGCCTACCAATAAGGATGTGCTGAAACTGTCGCCGTCCATTTCAGAAGCACTCACCAGGCTCGGAGTAAAATTGGTAAACAGCATGGACGCGCTTTTAAGCGAATGTGATGCCGTATTGCTCGAAACTATTCACGGACAGTCGCATCTGGCGCAAGCCCGGGCAGTGTTTGAAGCAAAAAAACGCGTTTTCATTGATAAGCCACTATCGGTATCCCTGGAAGGGGCAAAAGCCATTTTGGCTGCTTCCGAGAAAAACGCGGTCCCTTTCTTCTCCAGCTCTTCACTTAGATTTGACCCCAATGTCCTCAAAGTCGCCGGCGGCAGCATTGGCCGCGTGATAGGAGCCGATGTCTTTACGCCTGCAGAATTGGAAAAGGAGCACCTGGACATGGCGTGGTACGCCATTCATGGCCTGGAAATGCTCTATGCGGTGATGGGGCCGGGATGTGAGAAAGTTTCCAGGCTTTACACCGACGAAGCAGACGTGACTACCGGTGTCTGGAAAGACGGTAGGATTGGTACCGTCCGCGGCATCAGGAAATGGCCGGTGGGCATCGCCGGAACAGCATTCGGAGAAAAAGGGACAGCTCCGCTGGGGCCTTTTTCAGACGCGGCTTACAACCAGCTCGTTCGCCAGATCGTCCGGTTTTTCGATACCGGAACACCGCCGGTAGCCCCCGCCGATACACTGGAAATGTTTGCGTTTATGGAAGCAGCCGATAAAAGCCGCAGGAAAAACGGCGCAATGGTTAAGATATAGAGGGGTGAGTCTTGAGGTGTGAGGTGTGAGGTGTGAGCGGTGAGCGGTGAGGTTGTGCTTCGCCGCTTGCTTTTATTACTTTTTTAAAAATGAAAACAATAGTAATGCTGGCGGTGTTAGCCCTGTCGGTTGCGGACCTCGGTGCGCAGGCAGGCGGCGGCATGCCCAAAACGCTGAAGGTGATGTCTTACAACATCCGGATTGCCAGTCCGCCTGCAAAAGGATGGGGTTATACAGATTTGAAAGGTATTGCGGACGTTATCAACCGCCAAGCCCCCGACCTGGTGGCACTGCAGGAGGTAGATGCCTATACCGAAAGATCGGGAAAAAATTCGCACCAGGCCCTTGAGCTGGCCCGTTTGACCGGGATGCATGCCCATTTTGTGAAAGCGGTTGACCGGAGCGGCGGCGACTATGGTGTTGCCATACTGTCGCGCTTCCCCATCAGGTCGGCAGAAAGCTACAGGCTCCCCGTTTCTCCGGGATCAGACGGCGAAATCAGGGGCTGCGGCCTGGTGGTGGTAAAAGCGCTCGGGATGAAAATCGGGTTTATGACGGCCCATCTCGACCACATGAAGAACGAGGACCGCCTGCTCCAGGTTTTGCGGGTAAATGAAATCCTGGAAAAGAAGAAGAAAATGCCCGTCATTTTCGGGGCGGATCTCAATATGCAGCGCAATCACGAAGTCATCAGAACATTGGAAAAAGAAGTGGCCTTCCTTTGTTCGGACTGCGCGCCCACCTTTCCCGCCGATCAGCCGCAACGCACGCTTGACTACGTAATGCTGAACCCCGCTGCGTTAAAAAAAATGCGGGTAAGGCGTTATGATGTCGTAGCTGAACACCATGCGTCCGATCACCTTCCGCTGGTTGTGGAACTGGAAAGAAAAAAATAAGAAACCCTCCGCAAAACCTGCAATTTGAGTCGCAGCAATAGGCTTATTTAACCTTTTTCAATTACTCAGGCCACGACCGCCCCGACTTTTCGCCAGGTTCCGCCGTTCAGCACATTCTGAATCCCGTTTCGCTCCAACACTTTCCTGGCGCTTCCGCTTCTCGCACCGCTTGCGCAAAACACCACCACGCTACGCTTACCTTTAAACCGGTCTATTTCCTTTTCAATGCTGCCGAGCGGGATATTAACCGCTCCCTTTACACTCCCTGACGCGAATTCTCCCGGGCTCCTGACGTCAACTAAAAGAGCCCCTTCTCGGACAGCTTCTTTAAGAAGCGCCTGATCCGGCGAGGCGAACAACTTTTTCAAAAAACTAAACATGTCTTTAACTGGTTTTTGTTGAAGCAAATTTACAGATTCAACCCGCCCTGATCCGCTACTAATGTTACACAGCGTGACATTACTCCATATTATAGGTCCTACCCGGTTCTCGTTCTATGCCTGTAAGGCCGGATCCGGTCCGACCGGTCAGTAAAAAACATACAACTTTCTCATAATCAGACACAAAACAATCTATATTTGTTTCAACGCCACTGAGCGGACCGGCAGTATATCCCGTACCAACCATCTACTACTATGAGGCTTAGCCTTTTTTACGTTGCATGCTCTGCATTCCTGATGTCAGCCTGTTTCAGGGAACGGGGCGGTCAGGAAACTGGTGCCAGTTCTGATGGCAACGCGATCGCCGTTTGCGCTACTCCTGCTACCTCTGACACTGCCTGGTACCATTCCGGCAAAAAGGCCCCGATGCTGGACGGGCTGAGTGGACTGGATTTCAGGATTACTACCACCCGTCCAGAAGTCCAGGCCTACTTCAACCAGGGCCTCATGCTGGCCTATGGATTCAACCACGCAGAAGCAGCGCGTTCTTTCTATGAGGCCATCAGGCTTGACTCTACCTGTGCCATGGCGCATTGGGGATTTGCCTATGTGCTCGGCCCCAATTACAATGGCGGTATGGAAGATGGAAATTTTCTGCGGGCGTGGAAATCAGCCAATACAGCCAGGCGGCTCGCAACTCATGCGACGCCGAAGGAAAAAGCTTTAATCGCGGCCCTTATGGAGCGCTACGTCGGGGAGCCGCCTGCCGACAGGTCGTTATTGGATGCCGCCTACGCCAATGCCATGAAAAAAGTTTATGCGCAGTTCCCGGATGACCCGGACGTGGGCGCATTATACGCAGAGTCGCTGATGGACCAGCACCCCTGGGACCTTTATGAAAAACAGACCAAGGCCCCAAAACCTTGGACCCCGCCGCTGGTAGCAGTGCTGGAAGACCTGCTCAAAAAGAACCCGCGACATCCCGGCGCCCACCACCTTTATATCCATGCCATGGAAGCCTCTGCAACGCCTGAGAAAGCCCTGGCTTCAGCAGGTTTGTTAGATACGCTCGTACGCGGCTCCGGGCACCTGCTCCACATGCCCTCCCATATTTATATCAATACCGGCGACTATCACCTGGGCTCGCTGGCCAACCTGCGGGCAGTAGCAGCCGATAGCAGCTATACCACAACCTGCCATGCTCAGGGGGTATACCCGCTTACGTATTTCCCTCACAACTATCATTTCCTGGCTGCCACAGCTACCCTGGAGGGAAACTCCGGACTGGCCTGGCAGGCCGCGCTCAAGGTACAGCAGCATACCGCGCAGTCCATAATGCGTATACAGGGTTGGGGTACTCTGCAGCACTACTACTCCATCCCGTATTACGTGGCGGTAAAGCTGGCCATGTGGGATCAGCTTGCCGCGCTCCCGAAACCAGACCGCGACCTGGTATACCCGAACGCGGTCTGGCACTATGCCCGGGGTATGGCCGCCGTCGGCCGGCGCGATCTGGCATCGGCCCAAACTGAAATGGACTCCCTGGCGATCCTGTCGGCCGATACCACCCTTCAGCACCTGACGATCTGGAACATCAACACGACCGCAGATCTCGTCAGGATCGCCTCCAAAGTACTTTCTGCCGGTATTGCTGCGCAGAAAAACCAGCCCGACAAAGCCATAGTACTGCTCACTGAAGCCGTTCGGGTAGAAGACAACCTGAACTACAACGAGCCGCCCGATTGGTTTTTTTCGGTACGGCACCACCTGGGCGAGGTTCTGCTCAAGACCGGCAGAAACGCCGAAGCCGAACGCGTCTACCGGCAGGATTTACTACACTGGAAGAAAAATGGCTGGGCATTGGCTGGCCTCTATAAGGCGCTGCTCGCCCAGAAGAAAAACGGCGAAGCTGCGGTAGTCAAAAAGGCTTTTGATGAATCCTGGCGATTTGCGGATACCAAAATCAACGGGTTATCCGGTATAGGTGAATAAGTAGTGTGGAAAGGAGGTTCCCCGTTTCTGCTACCCAGTCACCCCGAGAAAGAAGTTTTTTACCAAAATACCTTGGAATAGAAATGACAAATAGATGTTGTTAATGGAAGTCAATGGTAGCCGGAGGCTACCACCCGGACGGTCATCCTGAAGCGGAGCGCAGCGGAGTCGAAGGATCTCCTGTTGCAAGAAAAAAGTCCTCTAAAAGGGATTGGGTACGGGGACCGGGAGATCCCTCCGCTGCGGTCGGGATGACCCTCCGGTTGGTGCGGCGCCAAACCTGTTGTCGTCAATGGTAGCGCATCTGCCGGACGGTCATCCTGAAGCGGAGCGCAGCGGAGTCGAAGGATCTCCTGTTGCAAGAAAAAAGTCCTCTAAAAGGGATTGGGTACGGGGACCGGGAGATCCCTCCACTGCGGTCGGGATGACCTCCGGGTGGAGCGGCTTCAAACCTGTTGTCGTCAATGGTAGGCGCATCTGCCGGACGGTCATCCTGAAGCGGAGCGCAGCGGAGTCGAAGGATCTCCTGTTGCTATAAAAAAGTCCTCTGAAAGGATTGGGTACGGGGACCGGGAGATCCCTCCGCTGCGGTCGGGATGACCCTCCGGTTGGTGCGGCGCCAAACCTGTTGTTGTCAATGGTAGCGCATCTGCCGGATGGTCATCCTGAATGGAACGCAGTGGAACTGAAGGATCTCCTGTTGCTATAAAAAAGTCTTCTGAAATGGATTAGGTGCAGGGAGCGGGAGATCCCTCCGCTGCGGTCGGGATGACCTCGCTTTGACTCCGCTCACGATGTCCCCTTCCGCCTATCACCGGTTAATATTGACTACTTCCTCCAATAACACATTATCTGTACTTGCGGCTAATGAGTGCATGGCGGCTGTTTACCTCCAGCTTTTCGTAGATATTTTTAATGTGGTATTTGACCGTTTCCAGCGATATATCCAGCCGGATCGCCACTTCCTTATTGGTAAGCCCCTCCTCGATTGCCGAAACAATCTGGGCTTCCCGGGGTGTCAGCTTTTCCGATAGCTCCCGGGAGCTTTTGGGGTTGAAGTATTCTACCACCATTCGGGCAATTCCGGGCGACATAGGCGCTCCCCCCTCGTGCAGTGATAAAACTGCCTCCCTGATTTTTGCAAGTGGTGTCTGCTTCAAAAGATAACCCGAGGCCCCGCTGCACAAAGCCTGGAAAACGCGGTTGGCATCATCATACACCGTCAGCATAATCACCTGGCATTTGGGCGCGCGCTTCTTGATCCGCGATATCCCTTTGATCCCGGACTCGCCGGGCAGGCCGATGTCCGAAAGAATGATATCCAGGTAAATCCCGTCGCCCCACAGCGTAAAAAAGGCCTCTACCGATGACGCCGACAGCAGAACCGAAAAACCAGGCTGTCCCGAGAAATACTGCTCAAGCATGCTGCGGATTTCGTTGTCGTCTTCAATAATTCCCAGGCGTATCATATCGGCAAAAGTAGCTTTTGATCCGGTCAGTTCAGACCCCCCTTTTGGGTGGGAGCGTAAAAATAAGCCGGAAGTGACCGCCTTCATCGGTAATGGAAAGGGTCCCGCCGACTTTCTCAGCCCGCTGCTCCATGTTTTCCAACCCGCGCCCGCCCTGACGGCCTGCTACACCGTTCTGCTTCCCCTCGTAACGGTTGGCCACCGTCAACCGGATCAACGCGCCCAGTTGTAGTGAAATCACAATTTCCGAACCGTTGCTGTATTTAATCGCATTGGTGAGCGCTTCCTTAAAAATCAGGAAAAGATTTTGGCGTACGGCCTGTGAGAGAACGCCCGATTCCGAGTTCTCCGGTTCCTCAAACCGATAAGAAAAGTCGAGTTCCTCCCGCAGGCGATACACGTAATCCTTCATTCGGATGACGAGGTCTTTCGTGGTGTCGAAACGGGAATCAATAGACCATACCATATCGCTCATAGTCAACAGGGCGTGCTTGCTGGTGTCGGAGATTTGCTTCAGTTGCTTTCCGGCATTTTCGGCCGAACCCGCGGCGAGCGTATTTGCCTGGAAGAAAATGCGGGTAAGCGAACTGCCGACTTCATCATGCAAATCCGCTGCGATACGGTTACGTATGGCCTGCTCCCGGCTTATTTTACGGAGTCGGCTGCGGTACCACAGCAACACAAGTCCCATAGCCAATAACACGATCAGCGCGGTAAACCACCAGGTCTCATAAAAGAAGGGGCTTTTCACAATAGCGTATTCCTTTTCCCGGGTCTGGATACCATTGCCCCGTGTTTCGAGCCGCAGCCGGTAACTGCCCGGAGAAGGCTCAATGAGCGAAATGAACTGCCCCAGCCCCAGCGGTTCCCAATCCCCCTGATTGAGGGCATACCTGAGCTTGGCATCGGCGCGGTAGTTTCCGGGGGTGCCGGCATATAACCCGGTCAGGCTTTGGCCGGGCTCCAGCACCAGCGTACGTTCACCGCGATAGGGCCAGGTGTAGTCGGTCGATTTCCCGCCCGCATTCCGGGTAGAAGTATGGATTTCGGTTACATAACTCGCCAGTTCGGGGCTATCCCCAAACCACATTTGCGTCATATCCAGCTTCGTGTAACCCATCAGGCCGCCGACATAGACCCGCTGCCGGGTTTGGTCCCAGAACGCGGCGCCCGAATTGAATTCCGACTGGTGCAGGCCCTCTCCCGTTCCGATACGTCGTACCCGGCCATTACGGATGAGGTTCAGTCCATCGGCCGTGCCCACCACCAGAATGCCATTGGCATAAACCAGGCTGTAAACCAGGTTGTTGCTTAGCCCTCCCGCCGTGGAAAACACATGTTGTTCCCTTCCTCCACGGTCAATCGCAACGAGTCCCTTGCCCTGGGTGGCCAGCCAGAGCGTATCGCCCACCGCTTCGGATTTATAAATACCGAGATTGCCGGATTGGGGATATCGTTTTATTAGTTCTTTTTTGTTTAGCTCAAAAAGCCCCAGGTTGGTACTAAGCAGCATATGCTGTTTGTTGATCACGCGGATGTGACGGACCTGGAGATCAGATAGCCTGGTGACGCTGCTGTTGGTTTCTACGCGGTTGAGCCGGCGGGTTTTCTTGTCCAATAGCCAAAGACCGGCGGTGCTGCCGATAAGATAGTCGGTATCGGTTTCGGCGAGGCTCAAGACATAGTCGGGCAGGTTAAAAGCATACAGCTTTTGAGC
Organism: Ravibacter arvi; assembly: GCF_039540405.1. Taxonomy (NCBI): domain Bacteria; kingdom Pseudomonadati; phylum Bacteroidota; class Cytophagia; order Cytophagales; family Spirosomataceae; genus Ravibacter; species Ravibacter arvi. Next base: position 96,350 of record NZ_BAABEY010000014.1, on the reverse strand, counting down.
CACATCGGAGAGCGTATAGTCAAGCGGCCTGATCCGGCGTTCTTTCCGGTCGAATACTTTCAGGAAGCCCCCCTCCGTACCCACCAGCAGCTCATTATCATTCATCGGGAGCATCACGTAGGCGTGGCGTAGCGCTTGCAGCGTAGTCACCTTCCCGGTAGCATCAATGTAGCCGGCTCCGTTGTAGGTGCCATAAAAGATAGCCCCGTCCGGGTAGACGTAAATTCCCCGGGTACTTTTATTAGCCCCCGGATTTACCGGGATCAGTTCAGAAAGCCCGCTTGTTTTAGGGTAAACCACAAAAATTCCCTCTTCGTTTCCGAGCAGTACTTCATTCCCGGTAATGTGGACCGATGCCGTCCTGAAGCGATGTCGGGAAGGGATCTGCAAACGCTGCACAACCCGGAGGTTGGTATCAAGAACGGAGGCAGATTCGTTGTCCGCATAGACATGAATTTCACCTCCCTGTTTCAGCAAATTGAATATATCGGAAGAAATCGTCAGCCCATCGAAAGCGGCCTTTTCAACGCCGTTCACCGGCTGGTACCGGAAGACTCCCTGTTGGTATACATCCAATATCAGGTCGTCGCCCTGCGGGATCATGCTCATAATCACGTTGTGAATCCCGGGCAAATCGCGGTACTCTGTTTCGTAACCACGCTGCGGATCGATCGACAGCAAAGTTCCGGCTGTTGTGCCAACCCAGTATTTTCCTTTCCACCAGGTAGCGGCTCTTGGAAAAATTTTGTTCCGGTTCAGGCCGGGTCCGTTCAGCTTGTCGATTCTCGTGAAGCGGTCGCCGTTAATAAGCAGGATATGCCCGTTTTCGTAGGCAATCATGACCGTTTGGTCCGACATCTGTGCCATCCAGTACACCGCCCGGTCCGGCACGGGGGGTAAAAAATCCGGCGCCACGTTGTGGACTTTCCAGGTTTTCAGGTCAAGGTAGCTGAGGTTGGTGTTCCCGACCATCCAGAGCCGATTCCAGCAGTCAACCAGGATACGCTGCGGCATTTCGTCGGTGTGCCGTTTGTCTGCTATCGTTTTGAGGATATCAAGCGACCGGTACCCGTCATACCGGTAAATTTCGCCGTTGGTAAGAAACCAGATAAAGCCGAGGCTATCTCTTGTCACATCTTTGATCAGTACCTCGTCGCGATCCGGGAAGAGCCTCAGTTTTGCGATGGTATAATCCTGGCCACAGACAGGATTGTACCAGAAAACCAACCACCCTATCAGCACCCCTATAACCGCCCGATGCTGTGCCGCAAAGCGGGAAGAAATCATCCGTTTTCCAATTTTCGTTGTATCCGGGATAAAAGTAGGAAAATCCGTCGGACTGCCGGGGCCGGCAAAACAGAAAATTCAGAAAGTAATACGCATTCTCTTCAGGCAGCACCCGCGTACCCGCTATTGCTCATTTCGTCTGTTGCTGAATCCAGGTGGTGACAGCGCTCAGCGCAGCCGGCGAGAAAGTTTGTTCAATTGTGGCGTATTCATTCGGAGAACCGGTTTTGCATTCCTGGAAAAGATGGTTTAAACCGGGAAGCGCCCTGGCGGTTACATTTCGGTTTCCTCCTTTTTCCAACGCTTTCCGGATGGCTTCCAGGTTGGCGCCGGCCGGTACCTGTAAGTCCATTTCTCCGTTAAGCGCCAGGACCGGGCACCGCACCTGCTCCAACACGGGGGCAGGGTCGTGGCGCAGGAAAAAAGTCAGCCACGGGCTTGTGAGCTGGTCAACCTGGGCCTTGACATACGCTTCTTCAGACATGCCGGCAGGCCTGCCCTGTAAATTACTTTTAAAATAACCGGCCAACGCTTCTTTTGCGGCATCCGGTTGCGGCGTTCCGGTAACAATGGCAAAGGCCTTTTTATTGAGCTCCTTTGCCTTTTGCAACTCAGCATCGCTCACGCCCGAAGACTTTCCGATCAGCTCGGTCTGCATCAGCAGCAGTTCATCGCCGCGCAAACCCGGGGCTGCCAGCAAAACCACGTAGCTGACGTCTCCAGACTTTTGGGCGATAAGCGGGGCTATTAAACCACCTTCGCTATGGCCTACCAAACCTATTTTTTGCCGGTTGATTTCCTTCCTGGAATGCAAAAAAGAAAGAGCCGCTTCCACATCCGTTGCAAAATCCAGCGAAGTCGCGGTTTTGAAATCCCCGGTTGATCCCGCCGTGCCCCGGTCATCATACCGCAGCACGGCAATACCATTTCTGGTCAGGTAATCCGATAAGACCAGGAACGGCTTATGGCCCATCAATTCCTCATCCCGGTTTTGCGGCCCGCTACCCGATATCAGGATCACTGCCGGGAAGACGCCCTCTTCTCCGGGCAGCGTCAGGGTGCCCGCCAGCGTAACACCGGCTTTGGCGTTTTCAAAATGCACGTCCTCAGAGCGGTACGGATAGGGTTTTGATGGTTCCTGTGGTCTGCTAACCGCTTTTTTCTCTACTTCTTTCCGGCCCAGGTTCATTGGTAGTGAAAACCCTCCCTGCCGGAAGGTACCTATGATGCTATCTCCTTTCAATTCTCCGGTATAGGTAAGCTGCAGCGCATCGGCGCTCAGCTTTAGCACCGGTTTGTTATAGGTGGTTGACGACACGGGGATCCCCTTTGCACCCTGGTCGGGGCTATCCAGGGTGGCCGAATAACCCGAGGCCGATTGGGTAATGTTAAACACCAGTCGCATTTGAACTCCCTGAACGGTTAAAGAGCCGAACCATTGTCCGGCAATTTCCTGTGACTGTGCCGAAAAGGCCGCAAGCAGCCCCAGTGTGACAAATAAGAATTGCTTCATAAGAAGAGTGGTGAGATTAAGTCCAGGCTTGACTGAAAGTATAATGGTCAATAATAAGGAAAAATCCGGGAATTCCACCGGGAAGAGGCGGTCTTGCCTCTTCAGGTATTGGCCCACCGGCCGGTCTTTTTCAGGTAGCGGACCGCCAGGTAAAAGCCGAGGAAGATAAGGACGGCGCCTGTCATTATCCCGTTGCGGGCATTTCCGCTTTCAAAGAGAAAAGCATACTTATAGCCGATCAATGCGGTTATTCCCAGCAGCCATACAAACAGGGTATTGTACTCCTTGAGAAGCCAGCGCCGATAGTTAAATTCCATACTATTGAGCGTTTTGCCGAGTCCGCGGAAGTCGATCAGCCAGCGGTTGACTTTTTGCGTGTACTCATCGAATTGCTGACCGAATTTGTTTCTCAGAAAATTCTCCTCTGCCAATACAATTGCCTGGTAGATGAAAAGAAAAAGCGGCAGGACAATCACCACGTACAACAAAGAGTTGGACAATATCCCGACACCGGCCAGCATCAGGATGTTCCCGACGTACAGCGGGTTGCGGCAATGGTTGAACAGCCCTTCCGTAACCAGTTTTTCCGCGTAGACCTTTTTATCGCGCCCGCCCCTGATGATGTAGGCAAGGCCGATAGTCATCCCGCGCAGGATTTCTCCCGCGAAAGTCGTCAACAGGCCCGACACAAGCGGTATCAGGTAATAATTCGGGCCGAAGGCGTTCGCAGTAAACAGTTCCGGAGAAGGAACAAACAACAGGAGATACAGGAAAATGAACAGGTTGTTCCTGTATTTGAAGAAAAAATTACCTATCGCAATCATTGAAGTTTCTGGGCTATAATACCGGAAAAATTATACCATTTAAAAAAAGTCTCATGATTCACAAAGCCTGTTTCGCGCAGCAAGAGTGAATTTTCAGACAATTTGTAAGGGACAAGTACGTTCTCCAACGCTTCCCGCTTTTGTGATATTTCCAGTTCGCTGTAATGATTCCTCCTTTTGTAATCGTAGTAATACTTGATAAAACCCCGGTTGTAAAAACTGTCCTCGGCCAGGACTTTTTCGACGAGAATAAAAACCCCTCCCGGTACAAGCCCGTCGAAAATCCGCTTCAGCAGCTTCTCCCGGTATATCGGGCGTATGAACTGCAGCGTAAGGCACATCACCACTACCGAAGCATTCGATATTTCGGGATTTTGCTGAAGGTCGGCTACTCTCAGCTCATAGGGTCGCCTGATCCCCGCTTCGGTTAGCTTCCTTTTGCATTTTTCCAGCATTTCAGGCGCTTCATCCAGCCCGATAAAGCGGATATCCCCGCTTACCAGGGAATCAAGGCCGATCAGGGTCGTACCGGTAGAGCATCCGAGATCGTAGACGTCGGTACCTTTCTGAACAAAGTCAGCGGCCAGTTCGGCGATCATGCGCTGGATCTCCCCGTAAAACGGGACCGAACGGTTAACCATGTCGTCGAAGACGCTTACAACGCTTTTGTTGAATTTGAAATCGGCAGGTTTGGTAATTTCCTCGCTGAAAACAGCGTCCTGCCCGTTCTTTGAAAAAGTCATGTTGTCGTGTTGTCGTAGTTATCTTTTATAATAAAGATTCCCTCCTCCCTCTCCTAACGATCAACCTAACTCAAAAGTGTAAAATTAACATACGCCACCGGTAACCTGCGGGGCGCACCAACCGGTCCCGAACCTGCCGCACCTTGCCGCCCGGCCGGGCGGGGGCGAGATGCGGCAGGGCGCTATTCAGATACGCCAAAACTATTACAAAAAACAAACTTTTGGCGCATCTAAAGTTTTTCATTTACGCCAAAAGTAGTCAATTTTACTTATATTTGGCGACACTTCAACACAAACTACTATTTATCAACCATTTATGAAAGACACACAAATAGCGGGCAGGGAAGCGGAAATGGCGATTCTGAATGAAGCGCTACTTTCAAAAAAGGCTGAGTTGATTGCCGTTTACGGTCGTCGGCGCATCGGTAAAACCTTCCTTATAAGGACCTATTACCAAAAGCAACTGTGTTTCGAGCTTTCCGGTAGCCAGCATGCGGCCATGGATACCCAATTGTTCAACTTTGCCAAGGCATTGAGCAAGCGTATAGTGTCGGGAATTCCGCCGAAAACTCCGGATAGCTGGCCGGAAGCCTTCTCCATGCTCAGCCTTTACCTCGAGCAGCTTCCTCAAAAAGAAAAAAAAATAATATTCTTCGATGAGCTCCCCTGGCTCGATACGATGCATTCCGGCTTCCTGAGTGCGTTCGACTACTTCTGGAACAGCTGGTGCTCCCGGCGCCCGGACATCGGGGTAGTCATTTGCGGCTCAGCCGCCTCCTGGATGATTAACAAGATCATATTCAACAAAGGCGGACTACACAACCGGATTACGCGCCAAATCAAACTCATGCCCTTTACACTCGCCGAAACCGGGGAGTTCCTGAGAAAGAAACAGATAAAGCTGGATCACTACCAGATTGTGCAGCTGTACATGGTAATGGGGGGCGTTCCGCACTACCTCGACCAGATAAAACAGGGGAAGAGCGCCATGCAAAACATAGACGACCTGTGCTTTTCGCCGCAGGGAATGCTCCGCCAGGAGTTCGACAAACTGTATGTATCGCTTTACACCAACGCCCATGTCCATATCGCGATTATCAGGGCACTTGCCGGCCAGCGAAAAGGGCTTACAAGGAATGAAATTGTAGCCGCAACGAAACTGACAAGCGGAGGATATCTTTCCGGGGTACTCCATGAGCTGGAAGAAAGCGGCTTTATTGCCTCTTACCTGCCCCTGGATAAAAAGGCCAAGGATGCCGTTTTCAGACTTACCGACGAATATTCTTTGTTCTACCTGAAATTTATCGAGAAAACGCGCAGTTCGGGCGCCGGCACCTGGGCATTGCTCAGCAGCAGAAGCACGTGGCGCTCCTGGAGCGGATACGCTTTCGAAAACCTATGCCTTAAGCATGTGCATAAAATTAAAATGGCCTTGCAGATCGGGAATGTTTATTCTGAAGAATCAGCCTGGTACGACAAAAATGAGGGCGCACAGGTCGACCTAGTGATCGACCGCGCAGACCGCTGCATCAATTTATGTGAGATGAAATTCTCGGAAAGCCCGTTTACGATTTCCGCCAAATACGCCAAAGAGCTGCAACATAAGGTAATGGCCTATAAAAGCGCGCTGAAAACCAACAAAACAATCTTTACAACGCTCGTCACCACTTTCGGACTTAAGCCTAACGAGCATTCCGCTCAGTATGTCGACAGCGAAGTGACCATGCAGGATCTGTTTTAGGTGCGGCCCACAGCCAACATTCAGAAAGCGACTTTTGGCGTAAGTGAAGTTTTTCATTTACGCCAAAAGTATTCCACTTCGCTCGCTGTCGTCTTCTTGCTCTTTTTTCTTGTATAAAAAACATAAAATCCCTTACCTTCGTATTAACAGTACCCGTGTTGCATCCCGTTAGATCTGCTCACGGGTCTTCTTTTTACATACCTATATTACGCTCCAACACAATCCGTTATAAACAATGAAAGCACCTCGATGGATATGGACAGTAAATGTGCTATTAGTAGCTCCCCTAGCTATTAATTCCTGGATAAATATGAATCAGGTAAGGCATATAACTATTCCATTTGCCTACGTCCTTGGTGTCTTACTTTTATCTGCGGCATTAATAACTATCATCATCGCACTTATCCCCTCCCGATCACAATCCCGCAGGTCCAGGTTCTTTTCTTTCTTCCCTTTTGTTTTGGCTTCTCTATTGCTCCTAGCCTTGCTCGATATTACTGTAAAGCATGGCTAAATAAGTAAGACAAAGAAAGAGGTGGAAGAAGCACGAGTTATCGTTTGGCGGATCGGCCAATAGAATCGTAGTATTCCGGCTACCATTGACAATAGTCAGGATCGTCGCTCCTGCCGGATGGTCACTCTAACCGGATGGGTCATTCCGAGCGTAGCCGAGGAATCTCCCTTTCCCTGCACTCAATCTATTCCGCCAGGCTTCTTAGTAACAACAGGAGATCTTCGACTCCGCTGCGCTCCGCTACCATTGGCAACACGATGGATGGCGCCACTCCAACCGGAGGGTCATCCCGACCGCAGCGGAGGGATCTCCCGCTCCCAGTACCCAATCCCTTTCAGAGGGCTTTTTTTCTTGCAACAGGAGATCCTTCGACTCCGCTGCGCTCCGCTTCAGGATGACCGTCCGGGTGATAGCCTCCGGCTACCATTGACAACACGATGGATGGCGTCACTCCAACCGGAGGTCATCCCGACCGCAGCGGAGGGATCTCCCGATCCCTGCACCCAATCCCTTTCAACGGGCTTTTTTCTTGCAACAGGAGATCCTTCGACTCCGCTGCGCTCCGCTTCAGGATGACCGTCCGGGTGATAGCCTCCGCCTACCATTGACAACACGATGGATGGCGCCACTCCAACCGGAGGTCATCCCGACCGCAGCGGAGGGATCTCCCGGTCCCTGCACCCAATCCCTTTCAGAGGGCTTTTTTCTTGCAACAGGAGATCCTTCGACTCCGCTGCGCTCCGCTTCAGGATGACCGTCCGGGCGGTAGCCTCCGGCTACCATTGACTTCCATTGACAACATCTATTTGTCATTTCTATTCCTAGGTGTTTTCGCAAAAAAAAATCTTTCTCAAAGAGTCTTCCCAGCCACGACTGTGGCAAGAGCGCGGAAGTATATATCGGTTCTATCCACAATGAAGATAAAAGAAAAAAGGGAGGCAGATGACCTCTATAAGATCCAGGGTCCCGACATGCAGAGTCCGGGTTGTTTTTCGTTATATTTACCTATCCTGAAAAGATAAAGAACTAACGGTCAACCGAATGAACATTATCCTGCTGCCCTTATCCGCATACTTCGTTCTGATGTTAACAGGCACCAGATGGTTCCAGCCTGTCCAACCGGCGGATCCTGAGTCCTTGACCGCCGCCATCCCCGTTTGCGGGGCTTCCGTCACCGATGTTACGCGCTCAGAAGAAGGACGATACGTCACGGCACTTCCGGGCTGGGGTAACCATTCATACGCAGTCGCTACCGATTCTGACAGCTCTCAATACTTTTTCGACCAGGGGTTGAGCCTGTATTACGGGTATCACTTCCCGGAAGCGGTCGCATCTTTCAAAGAATCGGCACGATTCGATCCTGACAATGCCATGGCTTACTGGGGGCAGGCGTTGTCAATGGGTCCCTCTTATAATGGCGCTCACCTTTATCAAAAGCCGGCCGGACTCACGGAGATCCTGGCAAAAATGAACCGGAAGGCAGTAAAATCTCCGGCCAATGAACTCCGGCTGATCGGGGCAATGAACCGGCGCTACTCCGAAGACCCCACTGACCAGGACCGGCCGGCGCTCAACCGCGCTTATGCAGAAGCGCTGAAAAAAATAGTGGAGACAGACGATGAAGCCAAAATCCTGTATGTCGATGCGGTCATGCTGCTACATCCTTGGGATTTCTGGACGACCGGCGGCGCTCCCCAACCATGGACACAGGAGCTGGTTGCGTACACCAACGACGTCATCCGCCGCAATCCGGACCATCCCGCCGCTTTACACTACCACATTCACCTCACCGAAGCCTCACGGCAACCACAGGTAGCCCTGGAAAGCGCGCACCGCCTCAAAGACCTCATGCCCGGCGTGGCGCACATGGTCCATATGTCCAGCCACCAATACGAAAGGATCGGGTTATACCCCCTGGGGGTGGAGGTAAACATTCGCGCCGACAGCAACCTGCGGGTTTACGACGAATACGCGAAGCACCTGGGATTAAACAGGCGCTCCTTCCATTATTTTGCCGTACAGACCTACTGCGCATTCACAGGCGGCCTCTACCCGGACGCCCTTCGCTACGCAGGACTGACAAGGGCCAGTGTAACGCCTTCTCCCGAAAACACCTATCACCAGTACCTGTTTATGCTGCCTGTACTGGCTAACGTCCGGATGGGCAAATGGTCTGAAATACTAAATGATACTACGCAGATCAGGCAGGATTGGTCATACGCCGGGCTGCTATCCGATTTTGCAAAGGGAGTTGCAAGCGTCTACACAAACGACCTCAGCACAGCCGCCGGGCACCTGAAGAGCCTGCGGGAAAAGCTGCTGGACCCGGCCCTCGAAACCCGTCGTATCCCCTTTAACTCATCATTGCAAAGTGCCCGGATCGCCGAAAAACTCCTGGAAGGCATTCTCCTGTATGCACAGAAAAAACCGGCGGCAGCGCTGGCCAGTTTAGAAAAGGCGGTACAACTGGAAGACCAGCTGATTTATACCGAACCCAAAGACTGGCCTTTGCCATCCAGGCAATTTCTCGGCGCCTATCTTCTACGCGAGGGCCAGGCGCGTCGCGCTGAAGCCGTCTACCGGGCCGACCTGGCCAAAAACCCCGGGAACGGCTGGTCGCTCACCGGACTTAAGCTCAGCCTCGAAGCTTCCGGACGCCCTGGTGAGGCCGGCGAGCTGACGCCCCGTGTGCTGGAGGCTTTTTCTCACGCTACGGAAAAGCCGATTGGATCGGTATTTATGGAATAGTTAATTAGCCTACCGATAGCTTGCGTTTTAGCACCTATTGTGCTTTAATCCGCTTTTCAAACTCCGGAAAATCTGTTGGCGGAGGAGTTCCGCCGGGATCGTAGCTGGAGTAAACAATTTTCTCTACCCGGGTTCCCTCAGACCGTAGGAGCTGGTGCAGTTTGATTTCGTCCGGAGAAGGCTTGCCAAAAGTCCCACCATTCAAATAAATTAACTTCTCGGCTGGTAGATAATAAACTACCGCGCCGCTATTTTGAAAATAAACGAGCCCATTGACCCCATCGTTTTCATAGGGAAGCTCAAAGGGCACCAGGCTTTTGGCAGCCAGCCTGACATTCCCAAGAGAGTCTTCCTGTAAAAGCTTCCGATGCCGTTCGTCCTGATCCTTGGGAGCGTAGACCGTTGCTCCTGTATCAAAAAACGCTGCGAGCTCCGTAACCCGCAGCAGCCTGTGCAGACAAAAAATACGCGTTATCTTTAATCCCGGGAAATGCGCGCGCACTGCATCGATGACCCTGGCATTTACTTCCTTTCTGTAATCAAGCGTCAGGAAAAGATCGATTTGGCTATCGGGCTTAAGCCGGATAAGAAAGCGCCGGTTAAAGAACCCGCCGGATTCCTCCATCACAAACAGGTTGTCCGCCAGCTTAACAAAGCTATATTTTAGTTTCGCCCAGGGTGCCGGCTCCGGTTCAAAGGTCTTATCCGGAAATGTACCATTGAGATCTCTCCAACTCAGGCTCCTTCGGGTGGTAAAATCCTGCCTGGTAAATATTTCCTCCACAGACATAGGGAGCAAAAAGCCGTTCACGTTTTTATAATCCGAGTATAGCCAGATTTCTTTGTAGAGGACCGGTCCTCGCCCGATCAGTGGATCCTCATCCACATGGGGCACTACGATGCCTGACGGCAGCCAACTCTCGGAATCTATCATTACCTCTACCCACCTGGTGCCCATCCTCGTCTGGACAATGTGCTGCTTTCTTGCATTTATCTGTGTTGTACCGGTATAATTAACCCTGGCTGTATCTGTGAGCATGTATTGCAGCAGCCAAACCGGGTTATATTTTAACACGGACTGAAACCGGTAAGGGTGGCTGAAATCATACACCGCACGACTTGTATCGGTTTTGCCTTTCGAACGATTGGGCTGAATGGTAATTTGGGTCACCTTCCGGGCGGCCCAACTGGCAAAAAAAGAAATATGTTTGCCGGTCTCCAAATCTATTTTGCCTTGATACAGTTGCCGCCTCATATCTTCCATAACCTTCACTCCTTCCTGCTTTATTGAATCGGGAGCTGCCTTCATCAAGGAATCCAGGAAATTAAGCATCGGATCAGGTTGCCGGTACGCCAAAGGGGTTTCACGCGGCGTTTTATGGTCAACCTCCAGGCGAAAACCTGTCAGGGTTTTTCCACCGGTTAATTTTTTAAGAGAAGCTTTGACGATAGCCGTATCGGAAAGTACCTGAGAGAAGGCTGGAGTAATAAAGCAAACTACCATCAAATAAACCGGAAAAATACGCCATATCTTTTCAGGCCGGACAAACGTGCTTTTCAAAGGCATTGCTTTGCGAAACCACTGAATCAAAGAAGACAGGTCGTAATACAAGGGCTCCTCCTGTACCCCACCGACCTCTTTCCCAAAACGCGAATAATTAGTCATGGCAGCCATTCGGAAATCCCTGTTAGTTTAGTGTGTATCAGGCCATTTTGGGAATAGGTCTAATGAAAATTATCCGCCCGGAAATTGGGTATTGCCAGCATGAAAATAAATCATTCCACCAAAATCTCCAAATAGCGATCGCGCTATCGAAAATCTCTTCAGCCGAAATCGAGAAGAAGGCCCATTTTTTTTTCAAAATAGGACACCCCACGGTTACCTGCCCACTGGAAAAAGCCTTACCCTGCGATCCATTATCTTCTCTGCAACAAAGAGCAAAGACGTGACAAGGGAAAAAAAAGACTGATTAGCCTGTTGCACAACGACCAACAATCAGTAGCCTCTGCTAAAAATCACCTTGAAAATAGTGTGGAGTATAAGGCATATGATTTTTAACAATCTGTCGTTAAGGCATTTCCAGCTTATACCCCTTCCCGTGAACATTCGTTATCCTCAGCCCGGGATCATGGCTTAGTTTTTTTCGAAGTTTTGACACAAACACATCCAGGCTGCGACCGGTGAAAACGCCCTCATTGATCCAGACTTCCTGCATCAGTGTTTCGCGGGGGATCAATTCACCGAAATTTCTGTGGAGCAATTCCAGCACCTTGCATTCCTTATCTGTAAGACTAACCACCTCGCTCTCCAGAATCAAGTGCTGTCCTTTCACGTTGAACAGAAATTTTCCGAGGGCAGCCAACTCCGGATCAGACTCTTTTACTACAGCCTGATTTTGATTTTTCCCTGACAACGGTTTTAAAAATCTTCCGGGACGCCCAATTACCAAGGCAATACCCAATAGCACTATAATAAAGGCATAGGCTACGCTGCTCAATGAATAGTCAAAGGCTGGCACTTTTGATTTGATATTTTTTTGATTGACGTCCTGAGTATCCGCGTTAACTGGTTCAACCGGCTGGTCGATGTCGGCTTTCTGCTGTTTTAGATTTTCATAAAAATCCGGAAACGCAAATTCTATTGTGTAACATCCCGGAGACTGACTTCTGCCCTTACAAGCCAGAATGTCCGGGGAGGTATTACTTATCTGGAAACCGTAAACAATGCTCCCTCTCTTGCAATCATGTACGGTAACAGTGTAACCGGAAGGAAACTGTTTTTTAGGAAGTAAGCGCTGTGAAAGTGCCATGAGCGAGTCGTGGTCAAAAACGAATTCATTTTCAAACCTGAGCAGAAACGTGCCATCTTTAATCTCCGTAACGGGCAATACGCGTGAGGTTGAATCACCTGCCTGCAACAGCAGCCGATGGCCGGTTTGACGAATCAACAGGTTCACCTCCTTTGCCCGTAAGTCGCGATTGGCGTGCTCCGTAAAAGAAGAGGCGATAAAAAAGACAGCAAGCAGTACCACAGCAACTCCAGAACGCACCAACAGACTAACGAAAGAGCCGGCAAAAGCAGATTTTACACGCATTTACATTTCTTTTTACAATTGACAAACAAGATTTTACAGTCGATTTACAAGAGCTGCTAACCGGGTTCCTACATTTGGATGTGTGAAGTTAAAAACAATTTTACTCTATTATTTCACCCAACCATTTTAGTCATGAAAATCCATAACCTTGCTTTTTTGCTCCTTTTTCCGCTCTCATCTACCTTTGATCAGGCTTTGGAATTTTCGCAGTCAACCCCGGTCCCGGACACCCTCCAGAAGCGAGGCGAATCCCTGCATTGTGATCGCCCGGCGGGTATTTACAGATCTCCGGACAAGGGAAAAACATGGCGGCTTTTACTTCCTGCCATTCGGGATAAGGTCTTCAACCTGCCTGTTTCAGGCAACGTGATTTATGTCATACCGGGAGCTGGAGGATGTTAAAATCCAGGTTCCCTGACAATTCTTAATTGAACATTTGACATAAATGATCACGCCTACCAAACGATCCATGAAAAACCAACGCATCCTTCTGATCCTTTCCTTTCTATTAATCGTATGTCACGTACAAGCGGATGACCTGGACGATTTCATCCGGAGTCAAATGCAGAAGCGGGGTATTCCTGGTTTGTCCCTGGCCGTCATCCAGGACGGCAAAATCCTGAAGACTCAATCATATGGATTTATTGATAAGGGTGGAAAGGTCCCTGTCACAACGAACACCTTATTTCAGGCAGGCTCGGTTAGTAAATCGGTTGCGGCCATGGGCGCTCTGTATCTGGTTGAACAGGACAAACTTTCTCTGGATGAGAACATTAACGTAAAACTTCAAAGCTGGAAGGTTCCTGATAATGAATTTACAAACGACAAAAAGGTTACACTGCGCGGGATACTCAGTCACACTACCGGTCTTACAGTACACGGATTCCCGGGATACGCTGTGGGCGCGAAAATCCCTTCGGTCATTCAGATTCTGGACGGGACAGCCCCGGCCAATACTCCCCCGGTTCGCGTAGACTTTGTTCCGGGCTCCCGTTGGCGGTATTCGGGTGGCGGCTATACCGTCATGCAACAATTGATGGTGGATGTGACCGGCGCTGCTTTTCCGGAATTCATGAAAAACAATGTGCTTGCCCCTCTTGGTATGAAAAATAGCAGCTACCAGCAACCCTTACCTCCGGAACTGGCAAACTTAACGGCAACCGGTCATTACAACAATCGAAGCCTGGTGGAAGGTCGCTGGCACATTTATCCTGAGATGGCAGCAGCCGGATTGTGGACAACGGCGTCCGATCTGGCTCGGTTCGCAATTAGCATTCAGAATGCTTATGCCGGAAAATCAGGAAGTGTACTATCTCAGTCCATGACGCGCCAAATGTTGACAGATCAGAAAAACAGGGACGGACTCGGTGTTTTTTTGCAGGGTGACAGCACCACGCTCCGCTTCGGTCATAATGGGCGCGACGAGGGTTTTGATGCTTTACTTACCGCTAGTGTGGACAAAGGACAAGGCGTTGTGATCATGATTAATGCGAATGATAACTCGCATATGATGGGCAGGATTGTTGATTTTATTGCTGACTACTACCACTGGGACGGGTTTCCTGTAAAGACTAAACCAGCAGCGGTCGATGTGGATCCTAAAACTTTAGAGGCTTTCAAAGGTCGGTATGAATTATTTAACAATCGAATTGTCACTTTTGAAGCCAACAATCAGCGACTTTTTACGATTGAAGATGGTTTTGCTGATGAAGAATTCGTGCCCGTTGCTAAGAATAAATTTATGTCGGCTGACCGGAATGTTTCAGTGACCTTCACTACCGACGCTAATGGAACTGTGACGGGCTTCACGCTTCAGGACAATGATCAGGGCTATGAGCGAAGCATACCGCGTATAGGGCCGCTTGCCGATACCCATAAAACCAATGCCGATCCAAACCCGGCACGCACACTCAAAATCACGACTGCTTTGCGGGCCACGATAAAAGGTGGTCAGGTATTAGAAGAAGCATCAGGCCTCACTTTAGGAGCAAAACGCGATTTCGCCGGCGGAATGCGAGAGCCGGAAACTCTCAAATCACTAACTTTTATTCATTCAGAGAAAGTGGCAGACCGCGGAATTCAACGCCATGAAAGCGACGTAAGCGAAATAGTAACTTACCGACTGAAGTCCAACCAGCCGGACACCTATATACTCGTCCACCTGACCTCCGACGGCTTGGTTACGGATTGCGATCTCGTTGAAAAATGATAAAGACTGGAATATACAATTTAAACTCCTGAAAATGATAGTGATATAATTTCTAGCACTGGAATCTTGTTTGACTCACTGGGGGAAACGTTGCCTGGAGACAGGTCGCAATCAACTGTATATGTAACTTGAGAAATGTATGAAATACTGTATTTCATAGATGAATCCCTATATGCATTTTCGAGATCATAATCTGTTTTTACAACGTTTTTGTATGTGACACCTTCAATCATGATTTCTATTCCGATTTTATCACCAGATTTCAAATCGATCAACCATGCATTTTTCAGTGGGTCTATGTGACATTTTTCTCTCCCTATTATTTCAATATATGAGTATGCTCGATTGTCTTTCACGCGCGGCTCATGGCAGCAAAAAAATGATGTTATAAAAATAGAAATGAATAAATAAAAAGTTGATAGTTGAAGATTTTTCATGGATTCAGGCATTTAAGTTGACCTAGTAATATTTAAAAGATGTGAAGAGTTCAGGAGGTAAATATCAGATGATAATTTTCATTGCTTCATTCTAAATATTCCACTCTGTGATATAGTTCACAAGGAAGTCAGAGTAGTTAAATATTTAAGCTAAATATAAAAGTAAAATATGGGTTCGCTAAAATATTTCATCAATTTTTATAGTACAATTTGATCGATTCTTAAAGTTCCGATGAAAACTTATGGAAGCATTATTGTGTTATCGATTCGTTGTCTTTATCTAATCAAATAAAAAATATTTCCAATGTAAGTGTCCTGTATTTCCTGAAGCGTACCATCCTTGACTTGGCTCTGCTTGTTCAGTAGGAAGAAGCCACTCTGTATCGCTATATACACTGTTTTCGTCTAAGGGATTATATACAACCCATTCCTTTGTGCCAAATTTGTCAAGAAGGGATCTGGGTTGTTCAAATGAAAGATTATAATAGGCAGAACCTAAACAGACTAGCTGAAGGAAGTCAAAACTCATTACATTGCCCTCCCCTATTCGTTAGCCAGCTTCGCAACATGATCCATCAAGGAGTTCGACAGCCAAACCCCTTTCCCACGAAGCTCTATCAGCAGCGCTTTTACGGAGGGAATAAGTTCTATTTGTTTCGCTTTCAAAAGCACGCCGATAGTGCCGGTAAGCATCAATCCCAGTTGCTGCGCGTAGCGTCTTCCCAGATTTTCATCCAGGATTACCAGATCAGCGCTAATCTCACGCGCCAACACTAAAACCTCCGCTTCTCCCCGGTCAAGATCGAAGAAATAATCTAACGAAGCAGGATTCCCCACGTTCCGAATCTCAATTCAATCGGCCTTCGATAAATCAGTATAGTAAGTCCAATCCCGACCAGCCTCTCCTCGCGGAAAACGGCCTCCGGTATAGTAACGGTGTCGTACAACGCTTTAAGCAACTACAACTTGTCGATTTTCAGTAGCGACAACAGCGGGGTGGTATTCGATACAACCTTACGCATTGCTAAAATCGGAAACCAAATCTTCGTCGCTCTCGGGCTGCAAGAAAGAAACACGATACTCCGCCAGGGATTCAAGGAATTCCAGCCTCGTCAGGCCCAATAAGCCGGCAGCGGCGCCGGAAGAAACCTTTCCCAACTCATAGAGCTTCACCAAAGACAGCGTTTTAATCTCCTTTTCAAACTCCTTGCTTCCCATTTTTAAAGACAGGGCCAGAGATTCGGGATACGATATTTCGATAGTTGCCGCCATTACTTCCTTGAATTTTGACGATAGAAACAAATTTACATAAAATAGTCGAAAGACACCTGCTACTTACAGCGCCGGATAATTTTACCTTTATACAAGCGTCAGAGGCCTGCTACTCAGAGGGCGCACCTCCCTCACCATCCAACAACCCTTCACCAACTCATAAACCACATTATACAACCACAACGTGTCCTCCTTACACACTCCCTCATCCGGATCGTCTGTGCTGAGGGCAAAAAATAGAACGTGCCTCAAGCATCTTTCCCAATCATCAAGACCTCTCATTTCGAAGAACTGCCGGATAACAGAATAAGCGTTTCCTAGTGTCGCTGTTGCTTCCGGGCCGTTATACGACGGAGACTCCCCGGTAAGCTGACGGAAAATCTCTTGAGCAGCTTTGATCAGATCTGTTAATCTCTCTATAGCGTACAGCACATCCGAAGGACTACCTTGTTTATAATAGTCCTGAGCGGAATACGCTTCCAGGATCGTCCGCCACCGGACTGCAAAATCCTCAGGTTTGTAGGAGTCAAAAAATAACGACAGCTCAGACTCAATGCCGTTCAGGCTGGCCGGAACAGACGAGCTATTCCGCTCGCTCTCCTCATCCCGGTATACAAACAAGCCTTCAGAACCTATACCGACGGGCTCCTTAACCACTTCTTCTCCCTTGCCCGGCGACCTGTCCGCAGCAGTTTCCAACATTCGGTTTACCAGGTAGACCGCTTCAATCATCGTCACGATGTTTTCGAAAAAATAAACCTGGCTACCGGAAGACGCCCCTATGAGCTGAGAGTCGGAAGCAATAGAGTTGCTAAGCATCTGCCATAAATAGAAGCGGCAGTCTGACAGATCCCAGGAACGGCAAAAATCAGAAATAAATTTTGCTGGCTCAGTCACTTCTTCGGGAGACATCCAGATAGGATCTTGAAATTTAGGATCAGAAGTAGTATATCGCATGATCGGGATATCTAGGCGTTGACAATACAGAAATTCCTGGCTCTCAAATTTCTATTGCATCCCCGCCCGGTATGTTTTATTCAGGAAACAGCACCATACTCCCAAACAAGCCGCTAAAATCTTATATTTGAGTGTTTATATCATATCTGCATTATGAGCAAGACCATACATCATGGAAGGAATATCAAGCGATTTCGGGAAAGGCTGCAAATCAAGCAAGAGGCCCTCGCGTGGGAGTTGGGAGAGGACTGGAGCCAGAAACGGGTTTCCCTGCTAGAACAAAAAGAAGCAATCGAACAGGATATTTTGGACCAGGTAGCGAAAATCCTGAAAGTAAGCCCCGAAGCAATAAAAAATTTTGACGAAGAATCCGTCGTCAACAACATTAATACCTTCTATGACCAAAGTGCTTTTAACTTCCAATGCACCTTCAACCCGGTTGAAAAATGGATAGAAGCGCTAGATGAAAACAAAAAGCTGTACGAACGGTTGCTTCAGTCGGAAAGGGAGAAGGTCGAGTTGTTGCAGAAGGGATTGGATAAAAATTAATATAAATACTCGGAAATAGAGGTTTATTTGACTCTCTTCCTTCGCTTTTCTGTAAGCACTTAGCCTCCACGTAATGGCTCCTAGTTCTTCGTCACCACAGAAATGAGGATAGCAATGCCCCCAACGGGTTAGCTATTTGATAGATACAATTTCATTTACAATCTTATCTATTGTAATATTAAAAGACCTACTATTTCTTAACTCACATTCCCAAACTATCAATACCTTCCAATTTAACTTGGAAAGCTCGCTTTGGACTTCCTTATCTCGTGATTTGTTCTTTTGAATTTTGTTATCCCAAAAGTCCTTGTTCGTATTTGGCTTAATCTGTTTTTTACAATTTTTATGTCCATGCCAATAGCACCCATGGACAAAAATTGCAGTTTTATATTTGGGGAGAACTATATCAGGCGATCCAGGAAGCTTTTTCACATTGACCCTATACCTTAGTCCAATTTTAAATAATGCCTTCCTGACACAAACCTCAGGTTTTGTATTCCTATTCTTTACGGCAGCCATAATTCGGCTACGTTTTTCCTTTGTAAATATATCAGCCAAGATACTTTTGAATATGTCTTTTTATATTTAAAGACTGAAAATAGCTAAACTTTGGTGGTAGTGCATTCCCAATCAAAAGCGCGACAGCAGTTTTTGTAATATCTGCCGGGAACTGGTAGTCTTCGGGGAATGTCTGTAACAATGAAGCTTCACGAGCAGTAATACAACGATTTTCTTCTGGGTGTAAAAATCGACCTTTTGACGGATTTAAGCAACCACCTGTAATGGTTGAAGAATAATCGTCCCATTTCAATCGTCCATAGACATCATGAAAACCTACATTCTCCTTTTTGTGGCACTCCAAAACGTAATGTTGCGGTAAGTCTCTCCTACTTCCACCGTCTTTGGGTATTTTGGCAATCATTTCCTGAATGCGTGGAATATGATTGGCTACAATTTTATGGGCGGAATCGGTTGTCTCATTCACACTAGGTAGGCTACCTATAGCTTTTCTAACGGTAGCTTTCGGCACATCTACTTTAGCAACTTCCAAATCACCTAACAATGAACCCACCATTACCAAGCGTTTACGCCTTTGCGGAACACCATAGTCCTTCACGTCAACCACTTCTACTTTTGGGCTATAACCTAATTCTCTGAGTTCCTTTACTACCTGTCTAAACAGATAATAATTGACCAATCCAGGAACGTTTTCCATCATGATAGTTAACGGTTTCAGCTCCTTTACAAACCGCAGAAATTCCAATACAAGACTATTTCGGTCGTCTCTAACGCTTTGTCTTTTGTTGAGTCTTCGCATGGAGGAAAAGCCTTGACAGGGCGGGCAGCCAGCAAGCAGGTGCAATGGTTCATCTCCTAAAATTTCCCGAATATCATTAACATTAATATCGCGAATATTCTTCGGAAATACTTTTGAATTAGGGTGATTCAATTCATATGCTTTTACTGCGGCTGACTCTATTTCTACAGCCGCTCTTGTTTCAAATCCGGCCATGTGCATTCCTACAGTTAAACCACCCGCACCGGCAAACAAGTCTATAGAATTAAGCCGTAAAGTTTCCATCAAATCTCTTTTGAATTGAAGTTTGAAGTTCATCGGGGTAGTCAGGGGCACCGTACCCAGTAACTGCATTAACACAGTATTGTATTAACGGACTCCGAAATGGTTCGTTGAGACTCAACCTCCCCTTACCAGTGTAACCTTCAATATGTGAATAGTGAAGCGCCTGAAGTCTGACCTGATGCTCTTCTAATTTAGCAGGTTTCGGTACATCAATGGAAAAAACCGAACGAGGAAAAGCCACGTAGTCTATAAACTCCGCTTTTCCCTCCGCATCCTTTGAAGGAATACTGGTTATCAATGTTAAAGAGTCAAATGCCGATAAGTTTGTTATTGATGACGCCTTTGCTTGACGAATATAGCCGCGCTTTTGAGCGGTAAGCAATTTATCTATGAAAGATCTGCTTGTTTTAGTATTTGCAAAAAGTGGAATTAGCGTTAGAGATCCAAAATTCTTCTTCCACAATTGGCTCATATGGCAGTCGGAAGAAATCACAAGAAATTTTTCGTCATTGTTATCGCCAACTTTTGAGATGATATCACCAACGCGAACCAAATCATCATTGGGAAATTTATACAAACGATAAGACCATAACTTTCTAACCAATTCCTCAGTTACTTTTGCCGGTGCTGAACTTTCGAATGTCGTTTCCGACCAATGGGCATTCGCTAGATTATTTCTGAACTTTTCAGATAATATCTCTATGAATTCATTTATACTGATAGATCGCTCATTCTCATCTCTTTCATGACCAAACGTCCAGATGAACTCATCAAAAGACATTTCCCCAATATCTACCAATATTGAATCTAATGCTTTGACTGCATTAAATTTCAGTTCTTGTCCTAACTTGAATGAAAAGTGACTATCGAAGCGTAAGTTAACCTCAGTTAGTATTTTGGAAACAGAATCAATATCCCCTTTCTCAACCATGCGGATTCGACTCTCCATATACGGTGTAAACTTCTGTTGAGCCAAAATGCTCTCTATCTCATCTTTTTTATCTGCACCTGTATAAATACCAACAACTGAATAGGTGGATTGCAAAATATTCAGAAGATGTTCTTCGGTACCAACCGATGTTGTAGCATAGTCCCAATCAAATATTATTACTTCTGGGCTATAGATTTCTTCCCCCACATGGTTAAAATAAAAATCTGGATTTAGAAAGCCGCTAATTGTCCAGTTATTGTGATTTTTGAATATTTCAAGCAGAAGCCCTCTAAGAGGTTCCTCCGGCCAACTTTCATGTTGATGACACAAGTATTTCAAAATCGACTGGTGGAGAAGTTGTGTTTCATCGATGAAGTCAGGGTAGTCTGATGTAGGCAGAGAATCATCAATGACGCATATCTTTCTTTTCATTGTGCTTGTTCTTTTGATTTGGGGACTCCACTAAACTCAATAGTAAACTGTGCTCCTTCAAGACCACTCAACCGCTCTCTATCCGTTGTTTCATGAATATCACCTCCCATAGAATGCATATATGCCTTACATATATACAGCCCCAAGCCACTTGGAGGAATTTTCATACTGTACCCGGGTTGAAAGATATATGGTTTAATTGCACGGTCAACTCCTGTTCCTGAGTCAGAAAAAATCAACGTCCGGTGACGGTTATTAAGTTGAATTTTTATTTTTCTAGGCTTCTTTCCCGAAGCCAAAATCCAATAAATACTATTATCAAAAAGATTCCCTAAAACTTGATTTAGTGTGGAATATCTCGCATAGAGCGAAAAGTCTTCTTGTGAATCGAATTCGAACTCAATACTTTCCTGTTTCATCTTTCTATTGAATACACCATGAGCATACTTGATCGATTGGGCAATCGTAAACTCTCTACGATTTTCATTACGGATTGCTCTCAACGGACTTAGTCTCTTGAGTTCGGACTTAAGCGAATCCGAAGCATTTTTCAGGTCTTCGAGTTGAACTTTATCTGCCTGACCTGACTTAATCAACTGACTGATTCCATTATAGAAGTTAGCAGTAATTTTAGTTATTTCATGGATAGATACAGCAGCAGCTATGCCAAATCCAGCATGTTCTGCCATTCGCTCCTGAACATCTTCGATTAAATCAATGCTCTTTTTCAAATTCTTGATAGAAGAGTCTATATTAACTAATCCCCCCCTCCTTTCATCAACTGTTTCCCCTAGTTCGTGAAGGATTCTCCAAGGGTCTTCCTCAATGGGATAATTTTTTTGTATTCCATCCAAAATAACAGAATTCTGCTTGGCAATGGAACTTAAGGTTTTAGGATCTCTAATTAACCCTTTGGTAAGATCGGTATGCTCATCACGCTTAGCAATATAGCGTGTCTCAAGAATGTTCTGAATGATGGTTTCAGCAAGTTTAGCAAGATCATTATATGCCAAATTTTCTATCATTCCCTCGCGATTGGTCTTATCCACAAGGTCGATATTCTCGGATTGTTCTATTTCAATGTTTCCAATGATATTATAGTATGAGATTCGAAATCCCTGCTTTATATGACGTTTGGACAGATTCAACCAATCATTTTTAGTACCGGATTCTGCTGGGAAAATTATAATATCGTCTCGGTAAATCGATATACCTCCGTATTCGTCTAAATAAGAAATCATCTCTCGAGTCTCCGGCCCGTCAATCCAAGGTGACTTTCTGTACCAGGCATCGAGGTGGATGTAGAACCCACCGCATGCAGGGTTCCTAATTTCTCCGTTCTCATTGCGCCAATAGGGAGACGAGACTTTTAGGTCGTAATTCCTGTCCGTCCACGTCTCCTCCGAAAGCGGCACCGATTTGGGAGGAGAGAACTTTAACGTGTAATCCTCAATAACACCCTCTCCGTTAACAAGTGCTTCCAGGCTGAAATTAGGCGTGAAACTCGCGTATATTTCTTTGTCCTCCAAATCGGGTAGCTGCGGGCATTCTACAAAAGCCCGAAAAGAGGTTTTTATCCTTACGGGGTTCGGGTTAGGGGAATTTAGGCGTAGAATGGACTTATTAATATCGCGAATTTTCTTTTCATCCCACTCAAACCCTTCTCTGCCACCATAAATGATTATTTGCGTACCGGAGTTGGTTTCGCCGTAGTCGCGACTAGGTGGCTGACGCGTGAGTTCAACACCAATCGAATCCAAATCAACTATTGTATCGGAAACTTTGTCGAACGCATCCCAATTGATCTTTAGAACATATTCAAACTGGGAAGATGCGGGCTTACTCTTAATAAGAAGGTTCCGACCGAGTCGGTGTGTAGCAAAACGACCGACACCTTTTTCTCCCAATGGAATTCTACCCCTATGTTCTTTTTTTAGCTGGTCAATCAGAGCGTTGTAAGTCCCTAATTTCCCCGATGCTTCCGCTTTTCTTCTCTCTTCTTTTAGCTTCTCTTTGATGTTTGTTTTTATTGTGGAAGCAGGTCGAAGCCAACCCTTTTCAATAACTTCACGATTCATTCCGGCACCGTTGTCTTCGATTACAATAATAGGACCTTCAAACTCTGAAAATTCATACTCCTCGGGCCCCACAGATTTAATGCCTTCTACTTTTTCTATCCTAACTCTACAATAACTTGCCCCGGCATCAATGCCATTTTTAACAAGTTCAAGAATACCCACCTTTTCCGATCCGATGAGTTGCTCTCCGAGCACCTTTATAAGGTGTGCATCCGCTTTAAAGTATAATTGGATTCTTCCATCTAAGCAAAGGGCATCAAGGAAGTCCGGTACAATGCGTCGGACTGCGTTATTATAATTGTAGTATTCGGAGTTATAAAGTTTTTCCAATATTTCTCCTTTCTCGTTCTTGAAAGGTACTGGTCTAGCAAAAGGCTTATAATCTAAGATTTCGACAAAATAATAGCCGGGTTCGCGTTTGTCTTCAAAAGGAGGTTTTGTTATATGTCCATAACCGTAGAACTCTCCTCTCCCATTTTCATCAGGTTCGTAGTAAACAACTTCAGCAGGTAGTGATTCAAATTGCTTTAAGTAATTTTCTTTATCGCTTGTGGGAAAATGATAGAACTTGCCTATGAAATCATTGTATTGACCTCCTTCACGATATTGAGTCAGTATGAGGCAGTTTCTGTATTCCATATTTTACTTTTGCGCCAGTTTTAGGTCTTTGCAAACTTCTTTTAAAACTTCACCGGGATTCGCATCAATTGCCAGGGCTATCAAATAAAGTTCCCTTACCCTTAGCTGGGTAGAGGGATTAAGCGTTAGTTCGCTGATCCTAGATTTACTAATACCGGTTTTCTTGGCAATCTCCGCTTTACTCGCAGATTTTTTTGCCAAATATACTCCAAGTTCCGTCATCATCGATTTTCGATTTTCAAGACCTAAATTTAGAGTTATTTATATACAGTTTAGAAAAGCTAAACAAATATTTGCATAGAATCCAATCTATAGATACTTTAGTCAACATTTTCTAAATTATAGTTTAGAAAAATAAAATTTTAAAAATTAGTAGAACATACATTAGATCAGTCTCGGAACCCATCGCCTACACGCAACTGGAAAATTTCAACGCCATGAACAACCTATTAGGCATTATGGACCTCTAGGTTGAGCTTCTCCATAGTGCTAACAACAGACTGAACGACGAAATCTCCAAATCCAAAGAGAAACAACACATTTATCCTACACGACAACGATTTTCAAAGTCGTAAGCCAAGGGCGGGAGAGCAAGCTCTTTTATAAAGTTTTGGTTAGCGGACCAGCTTTGTGCTGCTTTGAAAGATCCTACCTGTCTACATTCAGTAAATAGGCAATTCTTCGCGGCCAAGTAGCTGCACCGTGCTATACGACAAAAACGCGGACACCCGCAGTCCGGTCGGGGCTACCTATGCCTGACATGAGTAAACAACGAAAAATATGGGGCCACCCTTTTAGCCACCCACCAAAAGCAAATCCCCTGCAAATCAACGATTTACAGGGGATTTCAGTACCCAGGGCCGGAGTCGAACCGGCACGGCCTTGCGGCCACAGGTGTTTGAGACCAGCGCGTCTACCGATTCCGCCACCTGGGCTCCTGAATGCTTGCGCATTGGGACTGCAAAAGTAGTGAGAAAAACATTCTGTGCAATTGCTGATGATTAAAAAATTAATCAAAACAGCCACTTTTGATTAAAACTCATATCACGATTAAAAAAACCGCTATCCTCACACCTCCCCAACTCACTCATACCGCAGCGCCTCTATCGGATCCAGCTTCGAAGCCTTGATCGCCGGGTACACCCCCGACAATATCCCGACAATCACGCAGACCACCATACCCAGTATCATCCAGAGCCACGGGAATACAAAGCCCGATGTCCCCTGGCTGACTACCGTCGACAACAGGTTCCCGATCACCAACCCGAGGAGAAGTCCGCCGAGACCGCCCAGCAAACAGATAATGACGGCCTCGCTCAGGAATTGAAAGCGGATCACGCGCGGGGTAGCTCCCAACGACTTCCGTATCCCGATCTCGCGCGTTCGCTCCGTTACCGAAACCATCATGATGTTCATCAAGGCAATGGAAGCTCCCAACAGGGTAATGAGCCCAATAACGAATCCCCCTATCCGGAGGTAACCCGTAATTTCTTCAAAGTTCTTTGCCAGGGCATCGGCACGCTCGATCAGGAAAGAGTCATCCTGGCCGATCTGGTCGTTCCGGATATTGCGCATCAGCCCGGCGGCTTCCGCCAGGATCGTCTCGCCCTCGAATACATCGGGCGGCGACGCCGTAATCGTGTAGGTCAGCGCACGGTTAGGGGCCAGCGCGCGACCCGTGGTAAGCGGCACCAGCAAAACCCGGTCCGGCCCGGTTCCGCCGCCCAGCTCGCCTTTCTTATCCAGCATGCCCACTACCTGGAACCGCCCCCCCAGGAATGAAATATACGAGCCGACCGGATCCGCATCGCCGAACAGGTTGCGGGCCAGCTCCTGGCCGAGCACCGCCACGTTCATGGAATTTTCGAGATCCGACTTGTTCACATTCCTCCCGGCGCCGATTTTATACCCGTTGATCGGCAGGTAATCTTCGTCCACCCCAATCACATTGATGTTCGGATTGGTCTTCTTCGACGCAAATTTCACCTCTACCGCACCGCTGACATTGGCAAACACCGACACTTTTGCATCGTATTTCTCCTTGAACTTAGCGGCAAACAGCGTGGCCTGCCGGTAGGTAATCGGCGGGTTAATCTTGGCACTGCGCCCCCGGTTCCGCGACCATGGATCAAAATTATTGACAATGGTAAAAGTATTGGACCCCAACTCGGCAAAAGTAGCATTTACCGATTTCTGGATCCCGTCCACCGCCGTCAGTATCCCCACCAGCGAGGTAATACCGATCGCAATGATCATAGCCGTCAGTACGGTCCTCAACACATTGCCCTGAATGGACCTGATCCCCTCCCGAACGTTTTCTATATGGTTCATACCTTCTGATATTTTTTGGGCGAACCGCCTTCGCCACCAATAAATTCCCTACTTTCAACGTTCATTTTAAACCTCCGGTCCTTATTTAAGGGCGACACATAAGGCATCCATAACCCAGCTTCGGATTTATGAGCGTAAAACTGCAAATGAAGCGCGAAAGAGTCAAACCGATGATCCGTCTTATTATTCCGTTTATCATTTTTTTGTCATTTTCCCAGCCGCTGTTTGCCAATCGGCTGCTGATCCCGATGGACGAGAAGCAAAGCAATCACCTGAAGTCTTACGGGATAGCCTACTGGATCCTTAAAGACTACGGCGTGGAAATCGATTGGCTGCTCAACTATCGCGGCGGCAGCTTTATGGTGCCTTTCCAGCAGGCCTTCGCCCGTGAAATGACCGTGAGAGGAGTTTCGTTCGAAGTGATCTCCGAAGCCGATGCCGCCGGTATCCTGGGCGAAGTAACCGCACCCGATGTCAATATGGACGCAGTAAAACTGCAGAAACCACCCCGGATAGCCGTCTACACGCCCAAAACCAAGCAACCCTGGGACGACGCCGTCACCCTGGTGATGACCTACGCCGAAATCCCGTACGACAAAATTTTCGACGACGAGGTACTGGAAGACAAGCTCCCCGAATACGACTGGCTGCACCTCCACCATGAAGATTTTACCGGCCAGTTCGGGAAATTCATACACTTCAAGGACTTCCCCTGGTACCGGGAGCAGAAAAGGGTGGCCGAAGAGATCGCCGCCAAGCATGGTTTTTCAAAGGTCTCGCAGCTAAAGCTCGCCGTGGTTAAAAAAATAGCGGAATTTGTTTCCGGAGGCGGCTATATGTTTGCGATGTGCAACGCCACCGACACCTTCGATGTCTCCCTGGCCGCCGAAGGCCTCGATATCGTGGAAAGCGTGTACGACGGCGACCCCGCCGACCAATCGGCCAACCAGAAGCTCAACTACAAATCCACCCTCGCCTTTACCGATTTCCAGGTCGTTATCCCGGCTTACGAGATAGAATTCTCCAATATTGACAACCAGCCCGAAGAAAGAGGCCTTCACGAAAACAATGACTTCTTTACCCTGTTCCAGTTTTCGGCCAAATGGGACCCCATTCCGACCATGCTCACCCAGAACCATACCACGCTGATCAAAGGGTTCCTCGGCCAGACTACCGCCTTTAAAAGCCGCTATATCAAACCTGAGGTGGTAATTCTTGCCGAAAACAAGGCGGTTTCAGAAGCCCGGTACATTCACAGCACCTTTGGACGCGGCTTTTTTACCTTCTACGGCGGGCACGACCCGGAGGATTACCAGCACAAAGTGGGTGAAGAACCAACCGACCTTAACCTGCATCCGAATTCGGCAGGTTACCGGCTTATTCTGAACAATATACTTTTCCCGGCAGCCAAGAAAAAGAAACTCAAAACCTGACCTGGAAAGGCAGGTCAGGGAAAACCCCGGTCAGCTCAGCAAATCCAGTATTTTTTCGCCGTTTAGCGTGGTGTAGTCCGGCACGTAAAGCTGGCAGGGCGGCAATTCTGCCGGCTGATGCGAAGTGAGAATGCCGACCACTTTTGCCCCTGTGCCGGTGGCCGCCGTTATCCCCGAAAACGAATCTTCAAAAACAACGCAGCAATCGGGGCTTACCCCCAGGTTGGAAGCGGATTTAAGGTATACTTCCGGATCAGGCTTGTGGTAAATTACGTCTTCGCTTGCCAGCATGGACTCGAACAGGCCGGTGATGCCAAGCGCTTTGAGGATCATGTCCAGGTTGGCAAACGGCGCCGAAGTAGCAACTCCCAGCTTGAATCCGCATGCTTTCAGGTCATAGAAGAAATCGATAAGACCCGGCAGAGGCGTCACTTTATCGCGGTAAATCTCCCTGAAAAGCCCTTCCTTTTCTTCTTCAAGCGCTTTCAGCTCGTCACCTTTGATGGTACGCTTCAGAAAATGCGAAAGGATATAGCTGTTGCTTTTTCCAAACATATGCTCGGCAAACTCTGCATCGGTAGGAATGAAGCCTCTCCTCGAAAAGAAGATTCTGAACGCTTCGGAATGGTACGGATTGGTGTGACAAATGACACCATCCATATCGAAAATAGCGGCGATTTTAATTGACATGGCACAAATTTACCTATTTTGAGGACGAATCAGCAAACTTGCAGATGACTATAAAAGTCGCCACACTTTTTCTCGTATTTCTACCCGCACTTCTGTCCGCTCAATGTTTGCCCAAAAAGGTATTCTGGGACATGCTGGACCGAAATATGTTTCCCGTGTCGGACGCACGGCTCCTCCCCTATCTCCAGGGTGTCAAAAGCCAGCTGACCGATTGCGGTTTCCGGAACGACTCCCTCCATGCCAGGGCCAACCGCGTGATCGGCGAAACCTATCTGAAGCTCCACAGCCCGGATTCCGCCAGAGCGTACCTGCTGGAGGCCATCCGGATCAACCGGTTGCCGGGCAATAAAAGCGCGGTGCCCCACAATATAAGGAATTACCTCAGCCTGGCTTCGGCCGAGAAAATGCGCGGGAAGCCCGACGCAGCCCGTATCGCCCTGAACAACTGCCTCGTGCTGGCGCAAAAAACAGAGAAAATGCCCCCTGAGGCAGTAAACGCCTACTACCTCCTCGGGGAAATCGAATACGAAGCCCGGCGTTTTTCGGAATGCCTGACAGAAACAGGTACCGGCGAAATTGTTGCACACAACGCCGGCGATGTCCCGGTGCTGGTAAAACTTTACCTGCTCCAGGCCCGTGCTTATTTTGCCCTGAATGACCCCAACAATTCTACCCTGGCAGCCGACAAGGCGCACCGGCTTTGCCTGACCCTGCCGGCCCCCGAAACCAGGAGCCGGCTTCTGAACGAAATAGCAGAGCTGCTGAAACAGCAAAACCGCATTCCGGAAGCAAAAGACAGCTACCTGATGTCCATCGCTTTCATCGGAAACCAGCCTGTCAATTCCGACCTGCCCGCCAATACCTACTGCAAACTGGGCAGGCTCATGCTTTCCCAACCTGAGCCCGACTACACCAAAGCCCGGTTTTATTTCCGGAAAGCATTGGAAACCAGTGTGCTCTATACCCGAAAAGCCGAAGCCGCCCAGCTGCTCGCCGACGCCTGTTCTGCGGCCGGAAACCGTCAGCAGGCACTCCATTTTTACCAGATTGCTATTGAAAGTCTCGTGACGGAATTTTGCCCGAAAAACGTGACCGACAACCCTGGTCTCATCCAGACCAGGACTATCGCAGAAAAATTACAGCTCTATTCCGCAGTGGTGGGCAAAGCGAATGTCTGGCTGGATTCGATCCGGACCACCGCCGAAAAACCCGGGCTGAGAAGCGACCTTACTGACAAGGCGCTACAAACCTACTTGCTTGCCGACAGCCTCGCAAGTCTCATCGCCTGGCACAACGAAAGCCGCCTGATCAGCCTGGCCTGGGAACAAACCACCCGTGAGCACTACCAGAATGCGCTGGAAACCTGTTATCTGGGCAAGCGCAACGATCAGGCCCTGCATTTTATAGAGAAGTACAGGGCGCTTTTACTGAAAGACAAGCTCGGCCTGCCGGAAAAACTTTCTGGTGAGGGCGGTATAGTCCCGTCGCATTACAGGCAGCTCAACCAGGAAATCAAACAATACCGTACCCTGGTTCAGACCGCGGACCAATATGAAGATCACCAGGCATTCAGCAAAAAGCTTCGGCAGCTGATCGACACGCGTAGCCGCCTGGCCAGGGAGCTGGTACTGGAATCACCCTATTATGCCGCACAGCTCAACGACAGCGATATCCCGGATCTGGCGGTGCTGCGGAAAGAAGTCATCGCCCCCCTCGGGCCGACAGGAGCCTACCTGGCGTATTTCGAAGGCCCCAAAAATTCATTCGGGCTCCTGGTAACCGGCCATACGCTAAGCCTCCGAAAGTTTTCTACGGCTCATTTCCAGAAATTGGCATCAGAATACGCCGACCTGCTGGCTCGACCCGGCACCATGGCTTCCGGCCGGTTTCTGAAGGTATCCGGGGCCCTTTACCGGCTGATGGTGGCGCCCTTTGCCATTTCACCCTTAAACAGGCTGATCGTTTCACCAGCCGGCGCATTGCTCCCTTTGGAAGCTCTGAGCCGGTCAGAAACCAGCCCGGACTTCCTGGTCCGGACGCACGCCTTCAGTTATACCTACTCGGCTGCACAACTATATGTTGCGTCTCGGCCCAAAGGCCCCTTTCCGTTTCACCGGAATTTCCTGGGCATGAGCCCGGAACTATTCAGTTATAACAACGGCAACAAGCGTGTAGTGAACGTTTCGGAGACGCTCAAGGCCCTGGGAAGCAAATTCTTCCTTCCCACCGTGTATACCGGTTCGGGGGCTACCGCCGACAAATTTTTAAAAGAGGCGCCCGGCTTTAAAGTGGTGCAATTGTTTGCCCGGTACGGCTTTGAAGGACCGGAACCCACCATTGCCTTCTCCGACTCCGCGCTCCCGCTATCGGCCCTCCGGGATACTAAATTCAGGACGCAGCTCCTTGTTTTACCGGAAGCGCCCGAACAAAACGGAGAATACCCGCAACCGGACGCGGCCTTCGGCATCAGCCGTGAGCTGACTGCGTTTGGAGTCGCCTCGGTAATCACCACGCTCTGGAAAGGAAACCGTGACCTCAGTCTCGCCCGGCTGGAAGCATTCTACCAGCATGTGCTGGAGGGCCGCCCGCTTGACATGGCTTTGCGGCAAACCAAAGCGGAATGGCTGCAAAAGCACCCGCAAACGCCGCCCGGCGAATGGGCCGGCATGGTCCTGACGGGCAATGCGGCACGTGTGAGCACCGACAAGGAGGTTTACCTCGGCCTTGCGGCCGGGATAGTGCTCTTTCTGATTACCCTTTATACCACTTTCGTGGTGCAGAAAAAAAGGCGTCGACGCCCCTCGGAAGACACTCAGGAATCCTGAAGCGCCTTGTCAATAACCGCGTAAGTTTCGGGAGTATCCCAATCTGCCGCACCGATCATCTGCGTAAGAACACGCCCTTTGTGAATGATATAGCTCCGTGGAATGGCGTTTCCGTCCAGGACGGGCGGATACATGTTCTGGTAAATATAGAAGGGCAGCTGGTAGTCTTTGCGCGCTACGAAAGGATTGATCGTTTCAGCGTCTTCATCGGAAACGATATAGAACCGCACCTTATCGTTCGATTTGTACCGCTCGTAAAGCTTCTGAATCCCGGGCATTTCCATCACACAGGGGCCGCACCAGGTTGCCCACACGTTGAGAAAAATAACTTTGTCTTTTTCCATATCAACCGGCTTTCCGGTGAGATCGGTCAAACCTGTCAGGTAGGGTTCCGAACTCACCTGCTGCGCGGCCGGCGCTTCCGCCTGCGGCTCCGTTACCGGGTCGCTGCCCTCTCCTCCAAAAGTAAAATAGAGCACTATAGCCGCAAACGCCGCCAGCACCACCACCGTTACAATACCTGATTTGCTTTTCATTCAATTATACTATTTGGGTATCAAGATTTCCGAATATGGCTAAACAACAAAATTAAGCCGATTATTTTCAAAAAACATTACATTTACCGGATATTCATCAGAAACCGGAATGGCTTTTAAAGGGTATATACTCATGACGCCGAGGCTGCATGTGGAAGGGATGGCGCTCTTTCCGTTTATCCTCGTCAAGACCAGCAACCCGGGCAAAGTACTCGTCAACCACGAGCAGATTCACCTTCGCCAGCAGCTCGAACTCGGCGTTCTGCCCTTCTATCTCCTCTATTTCCTGGAATACCTGGTCAGGCTCGCTCTCTACGGCAGCCACCTGAAAGCCTACTTTAATATCTCGTTCGAACGCGAAGCGTATCACAATCAAAGCAACCTTTCGTACCTCGGTACACGCAAATGGTTTGCCTTCGTCCGCTACATTTTGAGTGAAGCGCCGCGATAGTCCTCCGTCGTTGCGCCAAAAACAAACCGCCCGTCCTTTCTTTTTGTCAGGATCTGCGACAGTATGTATGCCCGCCGGCGGTGGAAAGCTGTCGCGGTCACGGCCCTTCTGACAATCTGGCAGGACAATTCTTTATCCAGCACGCTGGTATGGGCTTTTTAGTTAAAACGACCATATCACTAATGATTAACAACGATCAATATAAAACGAATCATAACAGCACAATGGGAAAAATCATCGGCATTGACTTAGGAACCACCAATTCTTGCGTCGCGGTCATTGAAGGAAATGAGCCTATCGTTATACCTAATAGCGAGGGAGCGCGTACCACCCCTTCTGTGGTCGCTTTTATGGACAATGGAAATGGTGAAAGAAAAGTTGGGGCACCGGCAAAACGCCAGGCGATTACCAACCCACAGAATACGATAAGCTCGATCAAACGTTTCATGGGAAAACGGTTTGACGAAGTAGGTAACGAAATCAAAACCGCGGCATACCAGGTCGAGAAAGGCCCGAACAATACCGTTCGGGTAAAAATCGGTGACCGTCAATATACCCCACAGGAAATCTCTGCTTTCATTCTTCAAAAAATGAAACAAACCGCGGAAGACTACCTGGGACAGGAAGTAAAAGAGGCGGTAATTACAGTTCCGGCTTACTTCAATGACGCAGAACGCCAGGCTACCAAAGAAGCCGGCCAGATTGCCGGTCTCGAAGTAAAAAGGATCATCAACGAGCCGACGGCCGCAGCGCTGGCTTACGGTCTTGACAAGCTTCATAAAGATGTCAAAGTAGCGGTATTTGACCTTGGGGGCGGTACCTTCGATATCTCCATCCTCGAATTGGGCGACGGTGTATTTGAAGTAAAATCTACAGATGGTGATACGCACCTTGGCGGGGACGACTTTGACCAGGTGATCATCGACTGGCTTGCCGACGAATTCAAAAAAGACGAGGGCGTAGACCTGCGTCATGACCCGATGGCACTCCAGCGTCTGAAAGAAGCTGCTGAAAAAGCGAAAGTCGAGCTTTCCAGCTCTTCACAGACCGAAATCAACCTGCCTTATATCTTCCCGGTGAACGGCATTCCGAAACACCTGGTAAGGACCATCTCACGCGCCAAATTTGAGCAATTGGCAGACAGCCTTTTCCAGCGCATGATGGAGCCGGTAAAAAAAGCTTTGAAAAACTCCGGTTTTTCGGCCAGCCAGATCGACGACGTTATCCTGGTAGGAGGTTCTACAAGGATCCCGAAGGTTCAGGAAGAAGTGGAAAAATTCTTCGGTAAGAAACCTTCCAAAAGCGTTAACCCTGATGAGGCAGTAGCTTTGGGCGCGGCCATCCAGGGCGGGGTTTTCACCGGTGAGGTGAAAGATGTGCTGCTTCTCGACGTAATTCCGCTGTCTTTGGGTATCGAAACCATGGGCGGTGTGTTTACCAAACTGATCGAGTCCAACACTACTATCCCCAGCAAAAAGACAGAGACTTTCTCTACGGCGGCCGACAACCAGCCTTCCGTGGAAATCCATATCCTACAGGGAGAAAGACCGACGGCTTCCAATAACAGGACCCTTGGCAAATTCCACCTGGATGGTATCCCGAGCGCTCCGAGAGGGGTTCCCCAGATCGAAGTGACCTTTGACGTCGACGCAAACGGTATTTTGCACGTTTCTGCGAAAGACAAAGGTACCGGCAAGGAACAAAAAATCAGGATTGAAGCTTCCAGCGGTTTGACCGAAGATGAAATCAAACGCATGCGCGACGAAGCGAAAGCCAACGAGGAAGCTGATAAGCTCGAGAAAGAGAAAATCGAGAAAGTAAATGCTGCCGACACGACCATCTTCTCAACCGAAAAACAGTTGAAAGAATATGGGGACAAGCTTTCTGAAGGCAATAAGTCCAACATTGAAAGCGCTTTGACAGAGCTGAAAGCTGCCCACCAGGCAAAAGACCTGGCCGGGATCGACGCTGGTCTCGCGAAGCTGAACGCTGCCTGGGAAGCCGCTTCCCAGGAGCTGTACGCAGCCACTCAGAATGCTGAAGGCGCTCAGAACAGCCAGAACGCCGGTGGCAACCCCGGAACTCCGCCTGACAACGACGGCGAAGTAACCGACGTCAATTTTGAAGAAGTAAAATAATACCGGGCCCGCCCGGACAAAAAAAAGCCTGGCTCCTTCACGGATGCCAGGCTTTTCTTTTGCTTTCGGATTTTGATGCTACTGCCCGTTCCCCTGCCACTCATTCACGCCGTCGCGAATGCGGTTTCTGAAAGTAAGCGTATCGGTTGCGAAATGGGTATTTCCATCCGCGTCCAGAAACTTGTATTTCAGAAATATCCGGCGATCCTGCAGCTTGCGGACGCCATTAAAAGTACTTTCGCCGTCGCCTTCATACTGAAAGGTTGCCCCCGTAGCGCTTCCTACGCGAATGCGGTTCCCCTCCTGCGTCAGCAATAGTTCCGGTTTGGTAGAAGCCACATTGCTGTAGCGGGCTACCGAGAGCGACAGGGGCGACTCGGTCACCAGCGACCATACTTCGTTGGCATTCTGCGATACGCTCGTCCGGTAAACCGCCGTTGAGACCACCTGGCCGGAAGGATCTTTTACGGTCGTTACACCACCATGCAGGTAATTGCCAAAAAGCATATTTTCGTATTTCAACGCAATCACTGCCGTCTTTTTGTCGTCAAGCACACGGTCTGCATCTACGCTGGTCAACTCCAGCGGGATCGCAAACGCCGGCTTCAAGGTACCGGTATTGGCCAGGAATGCCGCCGAGTCGGCCTTGATTTCAATGGTCCCGGTATGGTTCCCCGGCAGGATTTCTATGGTGTTGTCATTGCTGAGACTGTAGAAATTAGCAGGCATCAGGCGCAAAGTATCCACAGCCAGCATCGAATTCTTGATATAGGGAAAACTACTCGCCTGCATCAGAAGAAGATTCTCCCGGTTAATCAGTTCCGGCGCTATCTTGAAATTCGCATTCCTGGCTTCTTTGTTTTCGCGTACCCCGCCTAATTCCGCTCCCACCCTGATACGCATCCCCTCGCCTACCACAAAAGTCCTTACGTCGTGCTGATACGGCATATAAATGGTCGTGTACTCGTAATCCTGGATATAATCGTCATAGCAGCCGCCAAGGCCGGGAACGGCGATCATCAAAAGGCACTTCACCCAATTTTTCATAATAGTCAGTTATTTTTAGTTCCAGCCATTCCAACCTTCATTCTGAGCCAGGTTGCTCATCCTCAGCATTTCACTGTAGGGAATAGGCAAATAGGCCGACGAGAATGAATGTCGTTCCAACGGAACCTTCTTGTAAACAAATGTCGTATCGTTCTGCCTGGTCACCTGCACGCCGTGGATGGTGGGATTCAGCGGTGTCAGGTCGGTCGACCATCTCCTGAGATCAAAAAACCTTTTCCCCTCGAAGCAGGTCTCGATCCTGCGTTCCGCACGGGCCAGCTTGTCAAATGCTTCCTTACCTTTCTGCGCGGTCTCTGCCAGGTACGGATCCGGCGCAGCGGGCACACGCGGCGAAATACCCGGCCGGCCATCCTGCGAGTTTCGCGCCCTCAGGTACTGCAGGGCGGTAGCCGCCGACATCCCGTATCTCCCTTCATCCAAAGGCCCTACCACCTGGTTCGCCGCTTCGGCAAACGCCAGCGCCATGTGTGTCCAGCGGTAATAAAACACGGAACGGGGCTGCCTGTTCACACTGGCATCCAGGCGGTTATACCCCATAAAAATATATTTCTTGATGTGGTAATTGCTCAGGCTGTTGGTCAGGTTTACCCCTGCTGCGTCTTTGCCGCCATTCTCCCAGTTTTCAAAGGTGTACATGACAGCGCCCGTATGGTTCCGGCGCGCTGTAGCATTGTTATGGAAAATGGCATGGTAAAAACGCGGATCCCTGCCGTCATAAGGCTTTTCGGGATTGAACCCGCTCTTGGGATGGTCAATCGGGAAACCGTTCGCCATCGGAAATTCATCAACCAGCTCCTGCGTGGCCCCCATCACACCCGAACCCTGGAAACCGCCGGGATAAAACTGGCGTTCAACGGACTCGTCGGCTGCTATGAGCCTTCCGGCCACGATGATTTCCGGCGAATTGGGATTCGACCAGTCGATAGCCGCCGTCGGGTTAAATCCGCCCGACACACCGCCGTCGATCCTGAGCTTAAAGTCCATCACGCGCTTGGCGTTGACCGCCGCAGAATCCCACCTGGCAATGTCGTTCTGCGGGTTAAACCGGGGACTGGCCCACGTGAGATATACGTCTGCTTTCAAGGCAACGGTGGTGATCCCGTCCATTCTGCCCCAGTTCCGCCCGCCGAGGTAAAGGAGGTCGGTCTGGTCTTTTACCAGGAAATCCCGGTTGGCAAGCAAAAGGTACTGGTAGGCCGAATCGCAGTCGGCAATGATCTGTTTTACGCATTCCTCGTAGGTATTGCGCGCATAGTTGGTCTTTTCGGCGATATCCAGCGGCTGGGTCACAATAGGGAAACCGAGCAGCCTGCCGTCGCTGCTTTTGCCGCCAAACTTTTTCAGGAGGTCCCATTGATACCACGCCCGCAAAGCGAGGGCTTCTCCTTTGAGGCGCCGGCGCAAAACATCATTCTTCTTGCTGTCAATCAGGAAACGAGTCTTGTACCCGCGGTCGTCCTTCAGGAAAAGATTGACCAGGAAAATTGCCTGGTAGCTGCGGTCCCAGAAGTAAAGAAAAGGATCCTGTCCCGTAGTAATGGTCCCCGCAGCAAGCCTGCGCATCGGGTGGGTAGGATTGGTGATGATCGCATCGTCGGTTGCTCCGTCCAGGTAAAAACCTTCATAGGTGTCGTAATCCCGCGACATAAAATCATAGGCCCTTCCTACCAACCCCTGGACGCTTTCCTGGTAATTCCAGATATCTTCCGATGAGCGGTCGTTATTGGGATAAGGCTCGAGGAACTCCTTGCAGGAAAAAAAGAAAACGGGAAGGGCTAAGAGCCAATAGGCTGGTTTTAATATTTTCATTTCGGAATCTTTTAGAAACTTAACTTCAGTCCGGCAGTCAGCGTTTTGTTCAGCGGGTACATCGTCAACCCGGAATTGACCGATTCCGGGTCCACGTCTTTCACACCAGAGATGGTGAGCAGGTTGGCGCCGCGCACAAATAGCATCAGCCCGCCTAGCCCGATCCGCGTTACCTGGGCGTCGGAAAAGTCGTAAGACAGCTCCACGTTCTGGATCTTGAAGTAATTGCCGTTCATCAGCCAGAAATCAGACGCGACGAAATTATTGTTTACCCGCTCGTAGGTCAGCCTGGGATAGGCGCCACCGACATTATCTCTCACAAAATTGGAGTAATTGTTGTCGCCCCAGCCATTCCAGAAATAAGAATTGGTCATGGGAATGTCATAAAACGCGCAGCCGCCCCCCAAAATATAAAGGCCGAAATTCCGGTACTTCAGGTCTGCGTGTATGCCATAAACCAGGCGCGGTGTCAGGTGCCCTATGGCCGTCATATCCTGTTCGTCAACCACCCCGTCGTTATTCAGGTCGGCATATTTCAGATCCCCGGCTTCAAGCTGCTGATCATATAGCTGCGGGACCTGGCTGGCTTCCGAGTTGCTTGTAAACTTGCCGAGATACCGGTGCCCCCAGTAGGCGTCAACCGGGTTCCCCTTTCGGAATTGGTAGGCATTGCGATATTCCGGGTCACCGGATTCAATAATTTTGGATCCCGGCAAAGTAAAGTTAGCGCCGATGGTGTAGGAAAAATCGTTTTTCCCGCCGCTGAATTTCCAGGCAGATTCAACCCCGAAATACCGGGTCTGGTTGTGGTTGTATCTGGGCAGGCTGGTTGAAACCCCCACAATGAAAGGTTGAGAATTAGGGAGCTGCGTAATTTGCCCGTGGCGAAGGTTGTTATAGTAATTGATCTCAAAACCCAGTCTTCCGTCCAGCAACGTTCCCTCCACGCCCAGGTTCACTTCCTTCCGTTTTTCCCAGGTCAGGTTCGGGTTCCCGATACGTGCCGGGACTGTGACATAGGGAGAGGCGTCGGTTGTGCTTCCGAACCATCTTCCGGTTGGCCCGGGACCAAATGCGGTACCAGTGCTTGTCGTCCAGCGGTCGCGGTAATGGAAGGGTGCGTAGTTGCTTTCAAAGCCAAGAATCCCTGCTTCGCCTCTCACTTTCAGGTAGTCAAACAACCGCTGGTTTTTGAAGAAATTCTCTTCGGTTACGACCCATCCGAGACCTATCGAAGGGAACGCCCCATTACGGTTTTCCTTGCTGAAGCTATAGGTGCCCGTCAGGTTAAGCACTCCGGAAACAGTATATTTTTTATCAAACGTATAGCGTCCGGTAAATACCCCGCTCTGGAACCGCTGAGGCTCCAGTACCCCGTCTTTGGCTACCCGGAAAAGCAGGTAGGTCCCGGAGGCATACACGTCATGCCGCCCAAACGTTTTGGCATAATCCAGCTTTTCATAAACCATGAAACGCTGGTAATAATAGTCGTGAAGATTCCGTCTTTGCGGATCGTTGATAGCATTTTGATACACCGCCAGCGCGACCGTATCCGCCCCGGTACTGGTTTTAAACGGGCGGACGGTATAGGCTGCATATTGCTCGGCGCTCCCCATCCGGATCAGGTTCACGAGGTCAAAACTGAGGCTGGTTTCGGAACGCAGGCCCGGCGCCAGGCCCGACAGATCATACTGAACATTGAGTTTGGCGGCCGCATTTCGGCTGGTTTCAGTGTATTGACCATTGCTAACCAGGTTACCGATCGGGTTGTAGGTGAACAACTGGGATACACCGTAAACCGGGGCGGTAAGCTCCGAACCTTGTTTGGCATACACCGGGAAAGCGAGCGCCGGCACTGTATTCACCATTGGCAATGCCAGGTCCATTTCAACCAGGCGCGTGTTGCCGCTGCCTTCAGAAGTAGCATACCCGAAATTAGGCGAGCGCCTGAGGCTTATCCCCGCCACCACGTTCAGGTCCACTTTCAGGCGGTCATTAATCCTGATATCCAGGTTGGAACGAACATTCAAACGGTTGAAATCAGCCTTTCCACCCAGCTTATAAAGGTCTCCCTCGCCGGTATAGCCCAGATAGGAAAAATACCTGACGGTGGAATTCCCTCCCGACGCCGACACGTTTACCCGGTTGAAAGACCGCGAGTTCCTGAACATCATTTCCTTGAAATTGACATTCGGATGGTAGAGGTCATAGGGGTTCCCGTTCCGGTAAGCCTCAATGTCCGCGGGCGTGTAAAGCGGCGCCATACCGCTGTTCTGCCGCGCCTGGTTGTTCATCTCGGCGTAGGTATCTGCCGGGACAAAACCGGGCATCCGTCCTACGAAATTTACGCCGCTTTCCAGGTTGGCCCGGATCTTATGGCCTTCCTCCCTGCCGCGCTTCGTCCTGATCAGCACCACTCCATTGGCGGCATACGGCCCGAACATTGCCTTTTGTGTAATGTCCTTGATAAACGTAACGGTTTCAATTTCACGCGGGTCCAGCATCATCTCGGTAATATCGACCGGCACATCGTCAATGAGATACCGTACGCGCAGCCCGCGGCCGGTTATTTCTACCTTCTCGGCAATCCCG
Source organism: Ravibacter arvi (assembly GCF_039540405.1). Taxonomy (NCBI): domain Bacteria; kingdom Pseudomonadati; phylum Bacteroidota; class Cytophagia; order Cytophagales; family Spirosomataceae; genus Ravibacter; species Ravibacter arvi. Next base: position 56,926 of record NZ_BAABEY010000014.1, on the reverse strand, counting down.
TAGCGGCCCTGCTCCTCTTCTGCCGTATGACCCGGTGCACCGTGTATTTCCTGGACATTCAGCCCCGGGATCAGGCTTTTCAAAGCATTTCTAAGGTCTGCTGTGGGGTACCTTTCCAGCTGCTCACCGGTGATCGTAAACGCGCTCCCGGTAGATTGATACCGTTTGGTCGTCATGTTTCCAAAAGGAAGCGGTACAAGTTCCCGTTCAGTAGTATCGGGCGCCGGCACACGCTGGTTCGCCCCCGCAACGGCTGGGACATTCTGGGAAAAACTACGCTCCTGGCACGCGAAGAGCACAGCCAGTGTAAAAAGGCATTTCAGATACGAATATATTTTTTCCATTTAGTTCTGTTGCTTTAGGGGGTCACCAAACCTGGCCGGGCTCAAAAGCCTTAAACTTGAAATAGTCGGTGGACATAAACGGCAAATAGTATTTTGCGTCAAACCAGCGCGACTGCCTGTCATCGGAGAGTGGCCGCCTGACGTATTTGAAACCGGTCGGGTACTCTGCGCTTACAGCTACTTTTTCAGGGATTATGCCCATCTGCGTCGCCGACATCGTAATCGGTGCATCCTTCCACCTCCTGATGTCGTGGTAGTAATGACCTTCAAAGGCCAGCTCCACATTTCGCTCGTTCTTTACCCGTGGCCTGAACACCTCGGCGCCGGTAGTAAACCTGGACTGGACCGGGGCCAGCTCACCCGACGACCAGCGCGCCCGCATCATATTGATGACATCAACCGCCGACATTTCAGCGCCGGGCGCCGGGGCATTGGGCCCGTAAGCCTCATTTGCAGCTTCGGCATAATTCAGGTACAGTTCTCCCAAACGGATCATAGGGCTGGTGTACAGCGGACTGATGGGGTTTTTGATGCTCTGTCCGCCCCAGTACTTGCGCATGTAGTAACCGGTTCGGGTGATTCCCTGGTAACCTGAATTCGGGATCAGCTCCGACCCTTGCGATACCCCGTTGATGTTTTCCGTGTAAATTTTCGCGGTGCCGTAGCCGGGAATAGGCGCGCCGTTGTAAATGATGTTCAGGTAAAACCGCGGGTCACGGTTAACAAACGGATCCTGCTCCTTGTAATGCCCCAACGCGGTGGCGGCAGCCCGGTCGGCTTCGGTATTCAGCGGGTCTCCCCACCTGGTTTCAAACATATCGACCGCACCCTGAGAAGGACAAAGCCCGGAATCGTTCGTAGGCGAGTTGGTAAATACAGCGTTGGTCAACTGCTTGTTCAGGCCATTGGTCCGGGCAATCGCTCCATAATGATTCGCCCATAGCTGTTCGTTGCTATACTTGGCGCCCACATAATTTTCAGTGTAGCGATCGGCCGTCAGAAGCTCGTAGCCATATTCTTTCGCGATCTTAATCGCCTCCCAATTGGCCACTGCCGCATCCTGCCAGTCCTTTTGCCCGTTCTCGTTGTTCAGCGGGCTGGCGGCATATAGCAGCGCGCGGGCTTTCATAGCCTTTGCCGTCACACCGTTCGGGCGTTCCTGGTCGGGATGGTTAAGGTGGCCCGATTCTCCCGGCCTGCCGTCACGCCTGATTTTTTTTGCTTTTTCCAGATAAGTGAAAGCGGTGTCCATATCGGCTGCAACGCTTCGCAGTGTCGCATTCTTGGACAGCCTCGGAATGTCCCAGGCATCGTCCCCACCGATAACCTTGACGATATAAGGCATCGCGCCCCAATACCTGAAAAGCTCGAAATGGCAAAAAGCACGGATAAAATGAGCTTGTCCGATCAGGTCATTGAGGTCATCCTCACTGCGCGCATCCTGGATACGGCTGACATTTTTCAGCACCATGTTGCTGATCCGAATGTATTTGAAAAACGGCACGAGGATTCCGTTGTAAAAGTGCGGGCCTACGTTATCGCCCAGCGGTCCCCATTTGTGATAGGAATTCCACATAACCCGGCCGCCGTCGGCGAAATCACACATATTGTCCAGGTGGAGGCTTCCGAAGCTGCTGGTTCCCAGGATACTGGCTTTGAAAACGCCGTTAGCGGTATACACCACATCAAAGAAGCTCCTTACGTTTTCATATTGGGTAAAAACCGCAGCTTCGTTCAAATCCGACTTCGGGACCTTGTCCAGGTAGTCGGAGCAGGAGGTTGAGATCCAGAGAATGCTGGTCAGGAGTGCAGAAATTGAAATTTTTTTCATGTTCGGCTGCTGTTTAAAATGACACTTTTAATCCTACCCTCCCGGTCACCATGATGGGGTAGTAACCAAACGTATACTTCTTGCTCGGGCCGGTGATCTCTGTGGTCCTTTCCGGATCCCCCTCAATCAGCTTGGTAAATGTGAGGAGGTTGTTGGCTGTCGCATAGACGTTCAGGCTCGAGATACCCAATACTCTTCGGATGAATTCGGGCTTGAAAGTATACCCGAGATAAACATCTTTCAGCCGGACGAAATCGGCGTTCCGCCAGAAACGGTTCTCGATACCGGCATTGTAGCCTTCCAGCGACGCGCCACCGCCCCAGGCCAGCTGCGGGATACCGCCGCCGCCGTCAAAATAATGCAGCGTGGAATGCATCGCATTCGGATTCTCGGGCGTCCAGTAGTCGAGCTGTGCCTTGTGAACGCTGTAGCTGCCCAGCAAAAACTCGTTTTCGAAGTTCTGGTTGAAGTTCACATACTTCCCTACGTTACCCTGTAGCAGTATTTTCAGGTCAAAGCCCCTGTAGTTAAAACCACTTGAAAGCCCCCAGATGACCGGCGGATATTCAAGCCCCCTGATCGGGTATTTGTCCAATGCGGTAATTTTCCCGTCACCGTTGTAGTCCAGGAACTGGTAGTCTCCCATCGACAACTGGGTGAGGGCAATGGGCGCCGACTTGGTATGAAGGTCGTCAACAGAGGTAAAATAACCGGAATTGGCGAGCAGAACCCCGGACATCATGGCGCCCATGGGCTTGCCGGCGTCTTTCACATGCTCGGGTGCATACGGCAGGTCGTCTTTGAAAATAATCCGGTTCTCGTTGATCCCGACATTAGCATGGATGAAATAGTTCAGACCTCCTTTCGTGGTTTCATTGAATTCGGCTTCGAAGTCAATCCCGTGCTTCTTGATACTCCCGATATTGAGCTCCTTAAACGAGTTCCCGACCAGCACGGTTACGCTTCGGGGGGACAACAGCATTTTGTCCCTGAACTCATCATAGAAATCAATTCCGAAAGTCAGTTTATTCTGGAACACACCAATTTCGAGCCCAAGGTCACGTTTCCTTGCCTGCTCCCACTGCACGTTGGTATTCGCGCCGAGGTCTTCGCTGATCGTCCCTCCGGCTTTGGTATAGTTGCTGATATACAGCCACCGGTTTTCGGCGTAGTCACTTCCGACCAATCCATCGGAATACCTGATTTTCAGGTTGCTTACCCAGGGCAGCTTTTTCATGAAGCGCTCATTTGAAATTACCCAGCCGATTGCCCCGGAAGGGAAAAAGCCGTAGCGGTTCGAAGGAGCAAAACGTTCCGACCCGGTATAGCCAATGTTGACCTCCGCCAGGAACCGGTTCCCGAAGTCGTAGGTAGCCCGTCCAACAAAGCCCTCATTGTAATAAGGAAACTCGGTGCCTTTGTTTTTTTGTTGCCTGTTCCACAAAAGCAAACCGGTTACACTATGCTTTCCGGCAAACTCCCGTGCGTAGTTAAGCGACGCTTCATAGTACAGATCGGTGTAATAATCGCTCTGCAGGCCACCTGTTGTAATGTTGACCGGCAGCGGGAAAAAGGCCTCCGGCCCCTCCCCTTCCCTTTCCCAGGGATTCGCGCCGTCTACCCCTATGCGGTCGTAGATCAGCCGGTATTTAGGAAACCGGTAGTCGGTAGTCAGCGCCAGGGTACGATAGTAGGTGCTCAGCGAAACCTGTCCCTTCACTGAAAGTCCCTGCGTAATAAAGTCCAGTTTTTGATTGAGAATCAGGTCCGAAAACACCTTGGACCCCAGGTATTTCCGGAAAGTACCGTCGTTGAAATTGGTATAAGGATTTCCGAATCGCTCCCCGAAAGGCAGCACCAGGCGTGACCCGGAAGCGCCGGGGTAGTCGCGGTCCGGCACCTGCTGCAGAACCCAGTCCGGGAAATAGGCCGGGAAACGGGCCGGGCCAGTCGTATAAAGCGTCTCCCAAACCGCCGTCGGGGTGATCGGCTCGTTCTTGATGTTCACGTCGCCGCCCAGGTTAAGAGAAAACTGCGTCTTGGGCGTAACGGTAAAATCGAGGTTCGCACGATAATTGAAACGGTCATTTTTGTACCGCGTGTCGTGCTTGCCGTTGTGGTAGCCCTTAAAAAAGCTTCCTTCTTTCTGGTAACCGAACGAAGTGAAGTATTTTACAAAATTCGTACCGCCCCTGATATTGATATTCGCATTGGCAATCATCGCAAACGGATTTGCAATTTCCTTGAACCAGTTGACGTTGGGGTATTGAAGCGCTTTCAGCGGAGAAGACGGGTTCCGGTACTCTTCAAGCACCTCCGGAGCGAGCATCTGGGTAAACTGCTGCTCATTCATCCGTGCCACATTTAACATGGACATGGTTGTATAGGAGTCAATGTGCTTGGGAATACCCGTGGCTTTGTTCATCCCGACAGAAGCTGTAACATCAAACTGCGGCTTCCCGACCAGACCCCGCCGGGTGGTGACGATAATTACGCCATTTGCCCCCCTCGCTCCAAAAACCGCGGTAGCCGAAGCATCTTTCAGCACAGAGATCGTTTGAATTTCATTGGGGTCCATATTGGAGAAATCACGCTCCACGCCATCGACCAATACCAGTGGGTTCGACTTGTTCCAGCTCGAAATACCCCTTATGGTAATGTTAGCGGCATTGGCCCCCGGTTCGCCGCTCTGCTGAAGCACGGTTACGCCGGACATTTTGCCGGTAAGCGAAGAAGTTACGTTATTATACCCCGACTTTATGAGGGTTTCGTTGTTCACCTGGGCTATGGCGCCTACCACACTCTGCTTCTTCTGGGTGCCGTATCCCACCACTACTACTTCTTCCAGCTCCTTCAGATCGGCTACCATAACAATCCGGAGGGTCTTCTGACCGTTCAGGGGAATACGCTGGGTGATAAATCCTACGCTAGAAACCGTCAGTACCGCGTCTTCATCGACGCCCTGGATGGTGAACCGGCCATCGAGATCGGTGGATGCACCTACTCCTTCGGCGACATAGATACTGACTCCGGGAAGGGTCTCCCCCTTCTGGTCGGTAACCTCGCCGGTAATGGTGATTTTCGCAACAGGACCGCCATAATCGATCGGATCGGCCCAGGCTGCCCGGTGAAGGGGCGCCCGCGCTGTGCGTGCCGCATGTGCTTCTTTTGCAGCCGGGCAGATACAAAAACATATCATAGCCACGGCGGCTATACGTGTAGAATGGAGCATAAGGGTTTAGTTGAAAATTTCGAGTCTAATTCAATAAGAGGGAACCCTGGCGAGGGCGTACACCCCGGGCCAACGCGCCATTAGTATTAATAAATACTCAAATAATCCAAAACCAAACCTATTGAAAATTACCGCTGCATTTAATGAACGTCCGAAGATAATCTACGGTAACGTTACCGACAACCGGTGCGGCTTTCATCGAAACCGTAGGAAAAAGCAGGGGAGAGACAGGGAAGTTCAGGGCTGCGGATACCCGCCGATGATCCGGAGGCCGTCCAGCGTCAGCCCCTGGTCAATGGCGGCAAACTCCGGTTGAAGCGGGCCGATGATAGAAGAAAGCCCGCCGGTGGCGATGGCAACGCAGGGGGCGCCCATCTCCTCGCGAAAACGCGCCAGAAGACTGCGAACCAGACCCTCGTAGCCCATCAGAATACCCGCCTGGATAGAATGTGTTGTGTTTTTACCAATGGCAGTTTCCGGGAAAGTGAGCGGCACCTCCGGAAGCTGCGCAGTATTGGCAAACAAAGCTTTGACAGCTGTTTTCAAACCCGGTACTATGGCGACGCCCAGCACGCGGCCATCGGCGGTTACCGCCGTAAAGGTTAGCGCGGTCCCGAAATCGACGACAATGCAATTCTGGCGGAACCGGGCATGCGCGGCGACGGCATTGGCAATCAGATCGCTCCCCAACTGATAGGGATGATCGATTTCCAGTGAAAGCCCCGTATTGCTGTCGGCCCCCACCAGGATCGGAGAGACCCCGGTCAGGTTTTTCAGGAGATCCAGGATCGCGGGGGTAAGAACCGGCACTACGCTGCTGACCACAATTTTATCGAACCCGGAAGCGGAAATCCCCGATTCCAGCATCTGGAACTTCAGATAAGTTTCGTAGTGGTAGGCAGGCTGCCTGGAAAGCGTAGGCGTTCGCCATACGCTCACAGGTCGCTCGCTTTGGAATACCCCAAAGACCACATCTGTATTTCCGATATCTACCGCGAGCAGCATCCAGGTCAATAGGTTAAATCAAAGTCCGGAAACAGTTACACCATTATTGATCTTTTTGACAAGTCCCTGGAGAACCTTTCCCGGCCCGCACTCGATAAAATCGGTGGCGCCGTCTTCAACCATCCGGTTGACCGATTGCGTCCATTTTACTGCTCCCGTCAGCTGGTCAATCAGGTTTTCCTTGATAACCGCCACATCGGTAGCCGGAGCGGCCGTTACATTCTGGTAAACAGCACATCTTGGCGCCGTAAAGGAGGTACCCTCAATAGCCGCTTTGAGCTCTTCGCGTGCGGGTTCCATGAGCGGAGAGTGAAAGGCGCCGCTTACGGGAAGAATAAGCGCCCGCTTCGCGCCGGCGGCTTTGAGCAGCTCGCACGCCTTTTCCACGCCTCTGATTGAGCCGGAAATAACTACCTGTCCGGGACAATTGAAATTGGCAGGCACAACGACCTCGTCGGTGATACCCGCACAAACCTCGATAATAACTTCATCAGGCAGTCCGAGAATTGCCGCCATGGTAGAATCGGTAAGCTCGCAGGCCCGCTGCATAGCTGCGGCCCGCTGCGCCACCAGGCGCAGGCCACTCACGAAAGACAAAGCTCCTGCCGCTACCAGCGCCGAAAACTCACCGAGCGAATGTCCCGCCACCATATCGGGGGCAAAATCTTCGGTAACACGCGCCCGGATAACCGAATGCAGGAAGATGGCAGGTTGGGTGACCCGGGTTTGCCTTAGTTCCTCGTCGGTCCCCTCAAACATTATTTTTGTAATCTCAAATCCTAAAATGCCGTTGGCTTCGTCAAACAGTTCCTTCGCCTTCGACGACGATTGATACAATTCAGCGCCCATCCCCGGAAATTGGGAACCCTGGCCTGGGAAAACGTAAGCTTTTTTCAAAACAGATGTTATTTAGTAATGGGTAATTGAGTTGTAAAGAAAGTAAAAATAAGGAAATCGGAAACTTGGAAATCGGAATTCGGAAATCAGAAATCAGAAACTCGGAAATGGGATTGGGGTGGCGGGGTTATTGCCGCCAATTAAAATACCCCGGTCCTTTTGAAACCGGGGCAAAGATATTGAAAAACAGGATGTGTTTGATTACACCGTGGAAACGGGGTTCATTCCCCCCGGCAGCAGTGCGGAATAAGCCATAATACGCTGGTTAAAACTCTGCGACGGCTGATAGGAAATCCGGTTCAGCTGCGTTCGAAGCTCTAATGTATCCAGGTAGAAGGACATCAGGTCATCGTCACACGTTAGCGCAACGGCAATTTGTTCGTTTTCTTCAAGGGTTGTCTCAGAATAAACATAGCGGACAACGTCATCATAAGTAAAGGTTTTTATCATAATATGGGGTACGTTGGCTGAATTGCTTGCGTAAATTAATCAGCGCGTAACGCATTCTCCCCAATGCCGTGTTGATACTCACCCCGGTCGCATCTGCAATTTCCTGGAAGCTCATGTCATTATAATGACGCATGATCAGGACTTGCTTCTGGACATCAGGTAGACGTTGAATCATCTCTCTCAACTGTTCATGAGTCTCCTGGCGGATCTGCAATGACTCCACTGAATCTTCGGAAAAATCCAGGGTGTTAAATACACTGCTCCCGTCTTCGAACACTACATTCGGATACCGCTTGTCGCGCCTGAAATAATCAATTGCTAGGTTGTGTGCTATCCTGATGATCCACGGCAAGAATTTACCTTCCTCATTGTACCTGCCTGACTTGATCGTATCGATTGCCTTTATAAATGAATCCTGGGTGAGGTCTTCAGCAATATATTGATCCTTAACAATCAGATAAATGGTGGTGTAAACCCTTGATTTATGGCGATTTACCAGCTTTTCGAAGGCTTTTTCGTTACCACGGATATACAGAGAAACTAGTTCACTGTCGCTAACTTGGATCTTCTCCATTTGATCTATCTCGATTTAGTTAACGTAGAGCCGTGTGTCGATATTGTCTGCTGGTTTATTGTTGAAGGAAATAATGTGGTGTTTCCGGACATCATATTTATTGTACCGGGATTCAAAAATAATGAAATACTCCGCGTATATGCAACTAAAAACCGATTTTTTTTAAAGCTCCCTACGCGTTCCGGTAGACCCCGCCCCTGGAAAAAGGTTTAAAAAAAATGTAACTTTACCTTCAGGGCGGCCGGACTGCCCCTTTTTCCAAACCACTTTTCCGTAATGAAAAACTTACTTGTGCCCGTTGATTTTTCCCGGAATGCGAAGTTCGCCCTTCGCGCCGCCAAAGCGATTGCGCGCCGCACCGGGGCCAAAATTCACCTGCTCCATTCCTACATCCCGTTTGTGCCGACCGAAATAAACATCCCGATCAATATGGATGTTTACACGGACATTGAGCAGTCGCTTAAAAACAGCCTCGACGAAACGCTGCAAGAACTTCTGGCCAGCGGCTTCGATGCGTCGGCAATCTGGAGCAACGGTCCTGTCGCCGACGCCGTAGCAGAACAGGCTGCAGAGGTAGGCGCCGATCTCGTCATCATAGGCAGAACCGGTAAAGGCGGTTTCCTCGATAAACTTTTCGGCAGCACCGCCACGAGTATTGTCAAAGAGCTGGAGGGTACGCCTGTGCTGACCATTCCGCCGGACGCAGAGCTGGATAAAATCGAAAAGATGGTCTTCGCAACCCGGTTCGAGATAGAAGAAGACGAGGCCATCACAAAGGTTTTTAACTTCTGCCGCGCAGTTGGCGCAAAACTGGATTTTTTGAAACTGAATTCCGATATACAGCCGGACATACAACCCGACGAGCAATTTATCGGGCCGCTGAAATCAAAATTCGGCTTCACCGACCGGGATTTCCACGCCATCAATATCGGCCGCAGCGCTATTGTTCCCGAAATTGAAGCGGAAGCCCACAAACTGGGCGCCGATATCCTGGTGGTGTCTTCAAGAGAACGCGGCTTTATCGAAGAGCTGCTGGTCGATCCGAGCATTTCTCAGAAACTTTTGCTCCGGGTCAACATGCCTTTGCTCTCGTACAGGCTGCCCGGCTATTCCTGATTGAAAGCTTCTCTTGCCGGCCGGTCATTTACAACCTGACCGGCTCTCCCTCCCACCTCGATTCTTTGACACTCCATTTTCCCTGGAGCAATACCTCCTCTCCGGATGAGCCGCCTTTCCGAAATCCGGCCCGATCGGCGCCGGTCGCTCATCTTCTAATTAAATTATTTTACTATTTTTTTTAATAATTCCGCAATTCCATTCAGGGATAATTGCGGATACCCTCGTCAGTGATATTGTTGACTACCGGACAACCATTCCTATTTTAACTATACAACCACCTGGCCAGGCGCTGCGACGCTACGCGTTTTCACCACCATCTTAGCTGTTAGTACCAGTAGTTTATTTTTTTCACGCAAACTGCTTAAGAATGCTGCTATTTTCCAACCAAAAGAAAAACTTCGGAACCTTAACGGTTTCGGCATTTCTCCTGGCTGCTCCTTTAGGCGCCTTTGCGCACGGCGCGCCGGCAAATGTTGCCCGAAAGGGCTTGCAACCCGTTGGAGCACCGGTCCGGGCGCATATCGCCCGAACGATCTCGGGAACCATCACGGATGAAAAGGGAGAAGGCCTTCCCGGCGTAAACATTCTCGTCAAAGGCACCCAAAAGGGGACCATCAGCGACGTCGCCGGAAAATTCAGCATAGACCTTTCCGAACAGGATGCGGTACTGATTATTTCGTTTGTCGGTTACCTTACGGAGGAAGTACCGGTGGGGAACCAGACCCAATTGTCTATCCGGATGAAAACCGACCAGAAAGCCCTGGAAGAAGTGGTAGTGGTCGGCTACGGAACCATGAAAAGGAGCAGCCTGACCGGTTCGATCTCCACCATCGAAAGCAAGCAGATCGCGACTTTCCCGGCAGTGAATGTACTGAACGCCATGCAAGGCCAGGCGTCAGGCGTACTGGTCGGTCCTTCCAGGCAGCCCGGCGAGGCGCCGTCAATCCGCATCAGGGGCAGCCGGTCACTTTCCGCCAGCAACTCTCCGCTATTGATCATTGACGGCATGCCCGGAAACTGGGACAACCTGGTCAGCACCGACGTGGAATCAATGGAAGTTCTGAAAGACGCGGCGGCAACGGCCATTTACGGTTCCAGGGCGGCAAACGGGGTGGTGCTGGTCACCACCAAATCGGCGGCAAAAGGAGCTAACCGCATGAGTATAGAAGTGGGCGGTTATGCCGGGGTGAATCGCTACAATTTTATCCCGATGCAGTCGGCGGAGAAATATGCGGAGCTGATACGCGACGTCATGCGGTACCAGACACACGGCGCCGTCAACACCGAAGCCTGGCAAAACTCGACCATCGATACCAGGAGGGGCCTCGAAATGTTCAACAGCACCTGGGCTTCGAACTACTACGACAAAGGCATCAACTACGATTGGCAAAAGGCGCTTTTCAATCGCGGCTCGGTTACCCAGGGATATAATGTCAGTATCGGGAACCGGACGGACAAACTGAACTACCGTCTCTCCTACAATTTTCAAAATGACAACTCGTACTACAAGACCGTTAACTACAAGCGTCATGTATTGAATGCAAACGCCGAGCTCCATCTCACCAAATGGCTCAACATCGGGACCATTACGCGGCTAAGCACGCGAATGAATACGGGCTGGCCCGACAACATGTGGGACAACATGCGCCGGATGACCCCGTTTGAAACACCTTATATAGATGAAGACCCGGCCAACGGCCTCAAAGATGCCGTCGGAAAAGAAAAGTATGTAAATGCCCTCTGGAATTACCAGGACGGCAATCTCCTCGACGACCGGAAAGGCCAGATGGCTGATATCCTTCTGAAGGCCGACATCAAGCCCTTTAGCTGGATGAAACTGACTACAAATTTCAAGTACGATGTTTACAACCAAACCAACGGGCTTTACCGTGACTCACGGACGAGCTACCAGAATCTCGGGTTGAATTACGCCAGCTACGAAAACGCCTCCAATAGCAACTATACCTGGAACGGGATTCTGAACATTGACAAAAACTTTAAAAACGTACACCAGGTCAACCTTACGGGGGTGGTAGAAGCCATCAAAAGCGATTCCACGATGGTCGGCGCCTCCTCCCAGAATATACCGGCCAAGTACATGGGGTACCATTTTCTCCAGACCGGGATTGTCAACCGCGATATCAGGTCGGCGTACAGCAAATCAACTCTCCTGTCGTACATGTTCCGGGGCCAATACGAATACATGGGGCGGTACCTGCTGAATTTTGCAGTCCGGGCCGACGGCTCTTCGCGGCTTGCTCCTCAGAACCGGTGGCGCACCTTCCCGTCGTTTTCAGCCGCATGGGTAATAAGCGAGGAAAATTTCCTGAAAGACCAAAGCCTGGTCACCACGCTGAAAGTAAGGGCAAGCTACGGAGAAGTGGGCAACCAGGCCATCAGGCCCTACCAGACCCTCACCACGCTCTCCCAATCAACCTATAACTGGGGCAGTCAGGGCGTATTTTCCTGGCAGCCGGCCGGAATCGCCAACAAAAGCCTGGGCTGGGAAGTATCTAAAACCTGGAACGCCGGTATTGATTTCGGCCTGGCCAACAACCGGGTTTCCGGTTCCCTCGAACTGTACCAGACCCGCAATGAAGGGCTCCTTACCCAACGGGTACTTCCTGAAGGAACCGGGTTCAGCAATATCTGGCAGAATATAGGCGAAACGCTCAACAAAGGAATTGAACTGACCTTGACCGGGAACCTCATCAATAAAAAAGACCTCGACTGGTCGGTTACCGGGATGGCTTCCTATAACAAAAGCGAAATTACGAGGCTGACCGAAGGCCAGGACGACCGCGCCAATAAATGGTTCATCGGCCACCCGGTGAAAGTGGTGTGGGACCATAAGAAAACCGGCATCTGGCAGGTTGCCGAGCAGGAAGAAGCCAAAAAGTACAACATGCAGCCGGGTGAAATCAAGATTGTAGACCGTGACGGCGACTTCGCTTTTACCGACGAAGACAGGTTTATTCTTGGCCAGGTTGAACCCAAGGTCCTAGCATCAATCCAGAGCTCTCTGCGTTACCGGCAGTTTGACCTGGGCGTCAACCTGGTCGGGCAGTTCGGGCACTATATCACGGCTTCGAACTACACTGCGGAATGGAACGCCGACAAATACATCATCGACGCCGTCAACTGGTGGACTCCCCTTAACCCCACCAACGACTGGCCCAGGGCGCATACCGCGCAGTCGCATCGCTTTTCCAGCACCCTGAGCATATTCAGGGGTGACTTTATCAAGATTCAGAACATTTCTGTAGGCTTTAACCCTACGGTCAGCCTGTTCGGCCACCAAATGAACCGCGCGCGTATTTACCTCCAGGCGAGCAACGCCTTCTACCTGTTCCAGAAAGCGCCGTCTGCGGTCAACCCCGAGCAGCCCAATACCATGTATACCATTCCGGCATCCTATGTCCTGGGCTTAAATCTTAATCTGTAGGTGTGAGGGATGAGGGATGAGGTATGAGGGGTGAGCTATGAGGGTTTAGCGGCCCATGCTACGCCCCCCTCACACCTCACACCTCAAAACTCACACCTCACACCTCACCGCTCAAAACTCTTATTCACATGAAAAAAATATTCATATCACTGGGTTTACTGGCGCTGCTCGGCGGATGCAGCGATTTCCTGGAGGAAGACTCCCGGAGCCAGATGACAGAAGATTATTACCTGACGGAACAAGGGCTTTATGAAGGCGTGACGGCAATCTACGCCAATACGCGGCTCCTGTATCAATGGAACATGTTCCGGGTCAACTTCTATAGCGACATTGCAGAAAATGCATCGTCACAAAACAACTCATACGCCGAATCCTCCGATGTTTCGTATGGTCCACTGAACGAATTGTTCCGCGATCTGCACAAAGGGATCATGATTATGAACCGTCTCGAACAGTTCATCGGCGACCAGCCCACCGACAGGAAAAAAGAAATCTACCTGGCCGAGATCCGCGGAATGCGCGCCCACTACTACCAGATCCAGGTGGAACTTTGGGGAAAATACGGCCATTACCAGAAAAAGGTATACACTGCATTTGAAAGCTCGATGCTCGAAATCAACCAGAAATCCGTTGAATTTTTCTACCAGCAGATTTTCCGGGACATTAACTACGCGATTGAGAAGCTGCCTGTGAAGGGCGAGGTCACCGAATTCGGGCGGCTTACGCAGGGTGCCGCAAAGGCTTTCAAGTCCCGGTTCCTGCTGGCAGTGGCCGGATATGCGCACCAGGACTATGCTTCGGAACCCGAATTCAACCTGCACGGCAAACTGGGGTATTCATCGCTCAACCAGGTCTATGAAGAGGCGAAGACACTTGCGCAAGACGTCATATCGAAACACGGTTATACCCTTGAGCCTGAATACGCGCGGGTATTTGACGCGTTCAACAAACTGAGCAACGAAGTGATCTGGAGCGTTCAGTGGACCTCCGAAAAAATGTTCAACACCACGCCGCAATATTTCCACAGGGTTGGAGTCGGGAGAACCAGCGAAACGCTCAAAATGCAGGCGGCGGCCGGCGGCGGCGTTACGGCCTCGACCAAATCGCTGGTGGTTTCGCGCATGAACGATGCCGGAGCGCTTTTTAACTACGTCATGCCTGCTCACTCCATGTACTACGGCCGGGAATACCGCCATGTCATGCCCAATTTCCACTGGATTACAATGTACTCCGACCTCGACAAACGAAAACTCGCCAACTTCGAAACGGTTTACCTGCGCATCGACGACGACAAGGCCGCGCCGAAGAATATGGGCGACACCGTGTGCTATATGCCGTTGCGGGCCATCACCCCGGCAGAAGATAAACAGCACGACGACTGGGTTGCCTCCAAAGACCCGAAAGCCTACTACCTGGATGGGATGAACGAGGTATTCGACATGACCGACCCGGCTTCCGAACACTACGGCGGGCCGTTGAAACACCGGAGCCGCTACTACAGCCTCAAAAAATTCTTTGACCGCTCCCGAACGGAGATGGGCAAGCAGGAAGCAGGCAATGCCAATGCCATTGTGCTCCGGCTGGCGGAAATGCACCTGATTGTAGCCGAATGTAACTGGAAACTCGGCTTGGGCGACCAGGCGGTTTATGAAGCCCTCGAACCGGTTTGGGCGCGGTCTTTCAGCAAGCTTGCCGATGCCGATGTTTACAAGAAAAAGGGCGTCAACCTGGACTTTATCCTGGATGAATACGAACGTGAAGTAGGAATGGAATTCAATTCATTCTTTCTTTTGAAAAGAACACGGGCACTGGTAGACCGGATCAGGAAAAACAATCCCAAAAGTGCGGAGGAAGCCAAAGACAACATTTTGAGGTGGCGCGACTATGTCAAAAAGGAACATTTCATCAAGCCGCTTCCGCTCAACCAGGTCAATGCATTCAGAAACATTACCGCGGAGATGCTTCCGCCGGGCTATGACTACGGGGCGAATCTTTAGTCGCCCCCGTACCATTCCGGTTTCTTAGAAAATCCAGCGGAACAACATATACAGCGTGGCGGAGAGTGTCATGGACACAGGCAACGTCAACAGCCAGGCCAGGAGAATATTCCGGACGGTGTCGGCCTGAAGGTTTTTAATTCCTTTATTGGCTACCATCGTTCCGGCAATTCCCGAAGAAAGCACGTGGGTAGTACTTACCGGTAAACCAAGGCCCGACGAGGCCGCGATGGTCCCGGCAGCTACGATCTCGGCGGAAGCCCCCTGTGCATAGGTAAGGTGCTGTTTCCCGATCTTTTCGCCGATTGTCACCACAATCCGCTTCCAACCCACCATGGTGCCGAGACCGAGCGAAAGCGATATCATGAGAATGACCCAATCGGGGGCATAGTCTGTGTACCGGCGGATACCGTCGGTATTATTCATCTCTTTTTTAAGCGTAGCAATCTGGCCCTTTGTGAGGTTTGTGCTTCCGCCGTCTACAATCTTGGTCAGATCGCGCGAAATCAGCATCAGTGACCGGCGGGCTTTCAAACGCTCGCCTTCCGGCAAATGATGTCCCTCCAGGGGATGATCGATCTGGCTGCGGAGCGATGCAATTTCATGTCTCGCCTCGTTGAAGATCACCCGGTCGTCTATTGATAAATGATTGGTATCCAGTTGGCTTATGATCCTTTCTATAGAGGTCAGGTTGGCATTCAGATGCTGCGGATCTTTGGAGTTATCCAGTGCAAACCGCGCGGGCACAATCCCGATCAGGATAAGCATTACCAACCCTACCCCTTTCTGTCCATCGTTGGAACCATGGAAAAAACTGACCAGCGTACAGGTAACAATCAGGATACCGCGTATCCATGCGGGCGGCGGCTGGTTTTTCTTCGGCTCACTGAACACTACCTTTCTCAAAGCTCGGCTTAAAAAACGACGCAGGAGAAACATAATGATGATGGCCATCGAAAACCCGAACAGCGGTGATATCAGGAGAGAAGAAAATACTTCGGTAGCTTTGGTCCAGTTAACGCCCACACCGCGGGTGTTCTCGGGCATAAACGTAAATGCCAGCCCAACCCCGAGAATAGACCCGATCAGGGTGTGGGAACTCGAGCTGGGAAGCCCGAAATACCAGGTTCCCAGGTTCCAGATAATTGCGCTGAAAAGCAGCGCAAATACCATGGCGACACTATGGTACACATTCTGGTCAATGAGCAATTCTACGGGAAGGAGGTTGACAATCCCCATGGCAACGGCAATTCCCCCGAAAAGAACGCCGAGGAAGTTGCAGATACCCGACCAGACCACCGCGACATTGGGCTTTAGCGAATTCGTATAAATAACTGTCGCAACTGCGTTCGCGGTATCATGGAAGCCGTTTACAAATTCGAAGGCGCAGGCTGCGAGAAGACAAAACGCGAGGAGAATGAAGATATCAGTTTCTAGACCAAAGAGCATCGGCGTGTCGATATTTTGCGGCAAAGGTACATATTGTCGGGGTCTGCTATGTTACCAAATTGTTAAGAAGTTCATATCCCGCGTTTAACGGCGGAGCTACGACTTATTGGCCAACTGTCCGCAGGCGGCGTCTATATCCTTTCCGCGGCTGCGCCGTACATTCACCACCACGCCCCTGGTTTCCAGGTAATTGGCGAAAGCCGATATGCGATCCTCTTTGGCATTCAGGAAATCCGCCTCTTTGATCGGGTTATACTCTATGATATTGACGCGTGCGGGCACTTTCCGCGTAAATTCCAGCAGCTCCCTTGCATCCGCGATCGTATCATTGAACTTGTCGAAAATAATATACTCGAGCGTAATCCGGTTACCGGTTTTTTCATGGAAATAACACAGCGCTTCCGCAAGGTTCTCGAGTGTATTGGTTTCATTGATGGGCATAATCCGGCTACGCTTTTCGTCGTTTGCCGCATGCAGCGACAAAGCCAGGCGAAAGCGGACTTCGTCATCCGCCAGCTTTTTGATCATTTTGGCAATGCCGGCAGTCGAGACCGTGATCCGCTTCGGCGACATTCCCAGCCCGTTCGGTGAAGTCACCAGGTCAATCGACTTCATGACGTTGGCGTAATTCAGCAAGGGCTCGCCCATTCCCATGTAAACAATATTGCTCAACGGCGCCTGGAAATTAGCTTCCGCCTGCCTGGAGATTTCCACCACCTGGTCATAAATTTCCGCCGGGTCGAGGTTGCGCATCCGTTCCATATACCCGGTTGCACAAAATTTGCAGGAAAGCGAGCACCCCACCTGGCTGCTTACGCAGGCGGTCATCCGGTTGGACGCAGGGATCAGCACTCCTTCCACCAGGTTCCCGTCTGCCAGCCGGAAGGCCGACTTAACCGTACCGTCGTTGCTTTTCTGCGTGCTTGCCGTTTCAACGGCATAAATGGCATAATGTTCCTCCAGCAGGTTTCTCGTCTTGACCGAAAGATTGGTCATTTCGGAAAAACTGCGGGCAGACTTCTTCCAGAGCCACTCCTCTACCTGCTTCGCCCGGAAGCCCTGCTCCCCGTTATCGGTGAGCCAGGTTTTCAGCTGCTCTGCCTGGAGCTTTCTTATGTCGCGTTTTGCTGCTATCATATACAATTCGGAAAACAATTTGCCGGGCGCCTGATCAGGAGAAACCGCCGGCCGGGTCGTCCAGGTATTGCTTTTTCCATTCCATTATTAAACGGTGGCTTGCCGGCAGGAGTTCCACGGCCTTCGCGACTACCACCGGCGCCACCGGCACCATCAGCGGGTAGAGATACGTATCCTCGGTACGGTGGACCGGAATCTTAACCCCAACCGAGGTCAGCAGCCAGAAAAAAACGCTCACTCCGAAAACCCAGGTAAACACGCCTACTACTGCGCCAGAAAGGCTATCCATCGTGCCCAGAAGGGTCATTTTGATCGTCCGCCGCATCCAGTACCCAAACTGGTTAATCAAAAAAATAGTCGGGAAAAAAATAACGGCAAAACCAAGAAACGGAAGCGCCCGCCTGACCAGTTGTTCCGAAGTATAGGGTTCCAGTATTTCCATTCCCAGTCCCAGGAACTTGAATCCCAATACAATGGCGGTCACAAACGCGGCAATACCGATAACTTCGATCAGAAGCCCCTTTTTATAGCCGCTTACCGCGCCCCAAAGCAACGGAACAGCGATCAGGATATCCAGGAGCTTCATCGTACTCAATCCATTTTTAAGCCAAAAGCGACTTCGCAAGCGCAGAAATAACCTTACCTTCTGCCTGTCCTGCCAACTCTTTCGTTGCCACGCCCATTACTTTGCCTATCTCCGCCGGGGAAGAGGCTCCCACCCTCGCTATAATTTCCTTCAGTTTTTCCTTCACTTCGTCTTCCGTCAATTGTTTCGGCAGAAAACGCTCCACCACTACCAGCTCGGCCTCTTCCTTTTCCGCCAGGTCGTTCCGCCCCTGCGCTACAAAGACCTCCATGGATTCTCTTCTTTGTTTGGCGGCTTTGGTCAATAGCTTCAGTTCGTCCTCGGCGGAAAGCTCCCCGGTTTGCCCGCCCTTGGTTTCTTCAAGCAAAATGAGTGACTTGATGGCCCGCAGCGCCCGGAGCGTATCCTGATCTTTGGCACGCATGGCGTCTTTAATACCTGACTCGACTTGGCTCTTCAGTGACATATTGGATAAAATTAAAGCAATGTTGTACGGTGGGTCAAACAACCCGTTACCTTTGTGGTTAAGGACGCAAAGGTACAAAATGCTCCATTAATTTCTTTCAGATCATGAAGGGTCTGTTGCTGCTATTTTTATGACGAGACTAAGTGTAAACATAAACAAAATTGCAACGCTCCGCAATGCGCGCGGAGGTAACAACCCCGACCTCATCAAAGTAGCACAAGACTGCGAAAGATTTGGCGCACAAGGAATTACCGTTCACCCGCGGCCCGATGAACGCCACATCAGGTACCGTGATGTTTACGAACTGAAAGAAGTGGTATCCACAGAGTTCAACATAGAGGGTAACCCTTCAGAAGAAAAGTTTGTAAAACTGGTACTCGACGTGCGCCCCGAACAGGTCACCCTGGTTCCTGATGCCCTGGGCGCCATCACTTCCAACGCCGGCTGGGATACTGTCGGCAACAGGGACCGGCTTTCCAGGTGGATTGAAAGCTTCAGGAGCGCCGGTATCCGGGTATCTGTTTTTGTCAATCCCGATCCCGGGATGGTAGAAGGGGCGAAGCTGGCCGGAGCCGACCGGGTCGAGCTTTACACGGAACCCTATGCCGCCGGCTACCATGCCGACCGCGGAAAGGCCGTCGCTCCGTTTGTGGAAGCCGCAAAAACCGCCAGAGACACCGGGCTGGGCCTCAATGCGGGGCACGACCTGGACCTGGACAACCTCGCCTTTCTCAAAAATAACATCCCGTGGCTCGATGAAGTCTCTATCGGGCACGCCCTCATCAGCGATGCCTTGTACTACGGTCTCGAAAACGTTATCCCGATGTACCTTCGCCAGCTGCAGTAGCGGCTGACCGCCGGCAAGCTCGCCGCCACCGGGCCAGGCCACTCGCTGCCCCTGACTTACGGCTCATTGAGAAATCCGTTCAGCGCTTCCAGAAACAGGGCGGGTTGCTCTGCCTGCACCCAATGACCCGCTCCGGGGATGGTCACAAGACGCGCCTCCGGGAACATGGCGACTATGGCCTCCCAATCGGTATCAAGAATATAATCCGACTTGGCGCCGCGAATAAACAAAGCGGGGAAACGCAAGGGCGCCTTCACCTTAATTTCGTCGCCTACCAGCGGCATATCCCTTTTTACAACCGGCAGGTTCAGACGCCAGGCAAACGAACCGTCTTCCGCTTTGAAAAGATTTTTCAACAGGAATTGCCGCACAAACAGGGAAGGCTCGAAAGCGGAAAGAATATCGTCGGCCTGCTGCCGCGACTGCAAATCGGCGAGCGGGATGGCACTGAGGCCTTCCAGCAGCCTGGTGTGGTGGACGGGATAGGCCTTTGGGCCAATATCAACCACTACCAGCCTCCGGATTTCATCCCCCCATTCGGCGGCATATTCCATTACTGTTTTTCCACCCATCGAGTGCCCGATCAAAACGGGATTTTCCAGGCGGTGCTCCCGGACGAACTCGCGCAGGTCACCGGCCATCGACGGATAATCCAATTTATCGAAATGTGGTGACCTTCCGTGATTTCTCTGGTCTACTAGATAAACCGTATATTTTTCATTTGCGATTTGCTTGCTGACCGTAAGCCAGTTGTCGGACGAACCGAAGACACCATGTAGTATCAGAACCGGGATGGGGCCACCCTCTATTTTCCGAAAATAAAGCGACATTCTTAATGACCGGGTTTATAGCCGCATATGCAGGCGACAGAAATTTAACAAAAAGATAATTCTACGTCTTTTTCTTGTAAAAATGACCAATTGTTTGCATATTTCCAATAATATGAAGCCCATACGCACTTCTTCGTATAACTTTGCTGAGACAACTGTCTTGGAAAGACCCCGCGCCATTTCTTACTTTTGTCCAAAACAACCAACACCCCACTTCACAATAGTCAAACCAAAATGTTTCTCAAATGAACAGCAAAATTTTACTCACAAGGGTGAAGTTGCTTTCGCTTTTGATTTTCGGGCTTTGCTTCGTTAATCCGGATCTTTATGCGCAAGTAACCACATCGTCACTGACAGGGTCTGTCCGCGATGACAAAGAGGCGCTCATCGGCGCCACCGTTCTGGCGGTTCATGAACCGTCCGGCACACAGTACGGAACAACAGTAACCAACGACGGCAGCTTTTCACTCAATAACATGCGGGTAGGCGGTCCCTACAAAGTCACCGTCAGTTTTGTAGGATACAGTCCGAAAGTATACACAGACATTGTTCTGAAGCTGGGCGAAGCCTATGTACTTCACGCTGTGATGGAGTCGGGCCAAACCGCGCTTTCCGAAATCGTTGTTACCGCCGCAGCAGGGGTTGACGCCGATAAAACCGGCGCCACTACCAATATCGGCAAAAACCAGATACAGGCGCTGCCGACCATTTCCAGGAGCATTACCGATTTCACGCGCCTCACACCGCAGTCCAACGGCAATTCATTCGGTGGCCGGGACGGCCGCTACAACAACGTACAGATTGACGGTGCGAATTTCAACAACGGGTTCGGCCTGAATGACGACCCGCTTCCGGGGGGCGGTGGTCTCTCCATTGACGCCATTGAGGAAATCCAGGTAAATATCGCACCATTTGACGTACGCCAGGGCGGTTTCACGGGAGCCGGGATCAATGCCGTCACCCGCAGCGGTACCAACCAGTTTGTCGGCTCCGCCTACCACTTTTTCAGAAGCGAAGGCCTTATCGGCAGGAAGATAAACGGAGAAACCATCAGCAATCTCCAGGAAAGCTCTACCAAAACCTATGGCTTCAGACTGGGCGGGCCACTGATCAAAAACAAGCTCTTTTTCTTCGTCAACGCCGAGCAAATCAACGCGGCCGGTCCTGAAGCCGGCTCTGTCAACCTTTGGAAAGCCTCTGAAGACGGCATTTCCGACCCGGCAGCGAATATCACGCGGGTCATGAGAAGCGACATCGAAGCAGTCCGGAACCACCTGATCAAACAGTGGGGCTACGACCCGGGCTCATACGAAGGTTATGCCAACGGCAAATCGTCGACGAAATCAATCCTCGCCCGCATTGACTGGAATATCAGCAAGAACCACAAACTCGCTGTCCGGTTCAACAATACCGAAAACGAAAGGCCCTACCTCGTGAATGCAGCTTCCGGGGCGCGGCCGCGCAGCCCGGAAGGGACTTTCAGCCGCGTAAGCGAAAACTCCATGGCATTTTCCAAAACCATGTATAACAATGCCAGCAAGGTAAGGTCATTTGCCGCCGAGTTGAACAGCTCGTTCGGAAACCGTATCTCCAACCAGTTCCTGGCTACCTATAGCAAGATCGAAAGCGGTAGGACCTCGCCGAGTGAAGAATTTCCTTTCATTGACATCGGCGACGGCATCGGCTCGGTCGAGAAGGGGTCTTATTTCAACTATATTTCAGCAGGATATGAATTGTTTACCTATAACAACAAGGTCCTGAATGACAACTACAGCTTCTTCAACAATACCAGCATTTCGCTCGGCAAGCACAACCTGTTGATCGGTGCCAGCTTTGAATTGCAGAAATTCGCCAACAACTACATGCGCAACGGTACTTCCTATTATCGTTACGCAACGGTCGCCGACTTTCTGACGACGGGTACACCGGAAGAAGTCGCGCCTATCCAGTTCGCATTGACCTACCCTTACGAGGGACAGGAACCCTGGGCCAAAGTAAACTACGCACTTCCCGCTCTGTATGTCCAGGACAATTTTAATGTAACCGACAAACTGAGCCTTACGCTTGGTCTCCGTGCCGAAGTTCCCATGTTCGTCAATGACCTGGTAGCCAACCAGAATGTAGATGCCCTGGAATTGCTCGGGACAAACGGCGCCGTCAAGCAATACCGTACCGGCGAGTGGCCGCAAACCCGCGTGATGCTATCGCCGAGGGTTGGGTTCCGCTACGATGTTCTTGGTGACCGTTCCCTGCTGCTTCGCGGGGGCGGCGGAATTTTTGCCGGTCGCGTACCGTTTGTCTGGCTCACCAACATGCCTACCAACACCGGGATGATTCAAAACCAGATTGAACCCGGCGGTTACGGTGAGGTAGCCGGCTGGATCAACGATATCCGTTTCAACCCCGACAAGCTGCATTGGTTCAAAAATGCGCCGGCAGGTGCTCAGAATGTGTTTATCAAAAACTCCGCGGGCGGTATTCCCGGCACGCTGGCAATGGTGGACAACAATTTCAAGATGCCGCAAATTCTCCGCGTCAGCATTGGTGTTGACAAGAAACTCGGCAGCTCGCCCTTCACGTTGGTTGCAGACGCCTTGTATACCAAGGATCTCCAGGCCGTTTACCAGTTCGGCCCGAACCGCAAATCAAGCGCAGCAAAAATGTATGACGGCCGGGAATACTATGCCAACACCGACGCCTACACCTACAATTCCAAAATCGGCGGCAATTCGGGGATGGTATTGGCCAATACAACGCTGGGGAATTCATTTAACCTGAGCGCCGGTGTCAATATGGCCCCAAGGAACGGGATCTTCGGATCATTGTTTTACAGCTACACCAAAGCGCTCACCACTACCGATAATTCCGGTTCCAATGCTTCTTCCGCCTGGGGCGCCACGCCGCAGCGCAACAACCCGAACGACCTCTTCCTGGCCTCAGGGCTGGAAGCCCTTCCGCACCGCATCGTCGGAAGCTTCTCCATCAGGAAAGAGTACCTCAAACACCTTGCGACCACGCTCTCGCTCTTCTATAACGGGACCGTACAAGGACGTATCGGTAATATCGCGCAAGGCAGGTACTCCTTTGTTTATGCGGGCGATGTCAACGGCGATCAGATAGGAAATGACCTGATGTATATCCCACAGGATGCTTCCGAAATCAATTTCGTAGCCAACGGCAACTTCAGCGTTCAGGACCAGATTACGGCCTTCAACCAACTGATGAAGAACTCAGACTACCTGGATAAAAACCGCGGCAAAATAGCAGACCGTAACGGAGCGCTTATGCCCTGGTACCATCGGTTCGATTTCCGCTTGCTACAAGACCTCATGACCAATATTGGCAAGAGCAAAAACTCGCTTCAGCTGAGTTTCGATATCATGAACTTCGGTAATTTCCTCAATTCCAAATGGGGAGTAATGAAGCAGCTGGTCAACAACGCGTCAACGCCTTTGTCGGTAGTGACCCGCGGCGAGAACCCGACTTTCAAAATGAATACCGCCAACATAGACGGCCAAACAGTGCTGCCTACCCAAATGTACCAGGACTACCGCTCGTTCGGAACCACCTGGACCATGCAAATCGGAATAAGGTATAATTTCAACTAGTACAAAACAAAAGTAGGGGCTTGGGCCCCTACTTTTGTTTTGTACTAGTTGAAATCAGGTGTGAGGTGTGAGGGGTGAGGTGTGAGCCAGGCCCGATTTCCGATTTCCATCCCTCACCTCTCACCCTTCACACCTCATCCCTCACCCCTCACACCCCACACCCAAAAAATCACTATTTTGCGCCATGTTAAGCCGAGTAGCAAATTCAATTTACTGGACAAACCGCTACATGGAGCGGGCGGAGAACTATGCGCGTTTTATTTCGGTCAACCTGAATATGCGGCTGGACCTCCCTCCCGACGTGGAGGAGCGCTGGGACCCGCTGCTGGTAGCCACCGCCGATCACAGTTTGTTTTACCGGTATTACGACCATCCGACACGCGATAACGTCGTATACTTCCTGACCTTCGACAAGCAAAACCCCAACTCGATCGCCAGTTGCCTGCAGGCTGCCAGGGAAAACGCCCGTACCATCCGGGAGACCATCAACAATGAGATGTGGGAAAGCGTCAATTCCCTGCATCTGAGGCTGATTGAATTTGCCAAACTACCGTCGCCGGATGTGACCGGCAATGCGAGGCTTTTTTTCGATGACATCAGGAACGGCTGCCTCCTCTTCCAGGGTATCGCAGACGCCACCTTTACCCGTAACGAGGCCTGGCACTTCGGGCAGATCGGCAGGTTTCTTGAACGCGCCGATAAAAGCTCCAGGTTCCTGGACGCCAAGTACTTTACACTGATCCACGGACAAGAACAGACCAACTACCTGCTCGAACTCATTGTAAGCACGGCCGTACTGAAGTCAGTGGGCGCCTATACCATGTTCCGTCAGACCCACAAAGCGCTGAACCGCGCCAACATAGCCACTTTCCTGATCCTGGACAGGCTCTTTCCGAGAACCATCGTGTATTCGCTGTTACAGGCCGAAAACTCGCTCTATGCCGTGGGCGGCAACCGGCCTGTTCCCGACGCCGCCAACACCGCGGAAAACCTGCTCACCCAACTACGCAGCGATGTCGAACATTCGACCCAGGAGGAAATCTTCAAAAATAACCTCCATCACTATTTAGACTGGTTCCAAACCCGGAACAACGAAGTTGACAATGCGATCTTTAACACCTATTTTGACCTTAAACCTGCGGCGGAACAGCTACCCGGAGACCAGGCACAATCGCGGCAGGCATAACTGGCACACCAAAGAATTTACTAAATTCGCACACTGAGTGCTGCCTTGTTAACTCACTTGTGTATGACCTATTGTCTTGGCATTAAGCTCGAATCGGGGCTTGTGGCTATTGCAGATACCCGGCTGACCTCGGGCACGGAAGTTTCTTCAAACAAGAAACTGTCTGTCCACCAGCTGGAACACCACTCTATGTTTATCATGACATCGGGACTGCGTTCAGTGCGCGACAAGGCCATTGCCTATTTCAGGGAAGCGATCGAAGAGAGCGACGCTACCTTTGATAAAATGTACAAGGCAGTCAACGCGCTGGGGCGCCAGGTGCGCCGCGTGGCCGAGGAAGATCTCCGGTCGCTTCAGCAATCGGGGCTCAGCTTCAACCTTCACGCCATCATCGGCGGCCAGCTGGAAAAAGACGATGAGCACAAGCTTTTCCTCCTGTACCCGGAAGGCAATTGGGTTGAAGTGGGCCAGGGCTCACCCTTTATTATTATCGGGAACTCCGGCTATGGGAAGCCGCTTCTTTACCGCAGCCTGGTCTATGACACGCCGATGAGCGAAGCGCTGAAAATCGGGCTGCTTTCGTTTGACTCGACCCGGGTTTCCTGCAACGATGTGGATTACCCGATCGATACCGTTCTCTACAAGAAAAACACTTATCAAATGGTAGAGCATCGGTTTGAAAAAGAGGACGTTGATTATATTGGCAAACAATGGGGCGCGTTATTAAAGAACGCCGTTCAGAAATTGCCGGTAGACTGGATGATCCCTGCATTTGAAAAACTTGAGGCGATCAATGAAGCGCCGCTACAGAACTAACAACGTTATTCCGTACCATTTTTAAATACTAATTTTCTAAAAGTGTCTTTAATTAAGTCAATATCCGGAATCAGAGGTACCATAGGTGGCCCTCCGGGCAATGCTTTGACCCCAGTAGATATCGTTAAATATACCGCCGCCTACGGGATGTGGGTGTTGAAAGGAACCTCCGAAGCGCCTACTGTCGTGATCGGGCGTGACGCCCGCCTTTCGGGTTCCATGTTGACCAGCATAGTGGCCGGTACGCTTCAGGGGCTTGGGATCAACGTTATAGATCTCGGGCTTTCCACGACACCTACCGTGGAAATGGCCGTCACTCATTTCGAAGCGGCCGGAGGGATCATCCTGACCGCCAGTCATAACCCTATTCAATGGAACGCGCTGAAATTGCTCAATAGCCGTGGAGAGTTCTTGTCGGCCGAAGCCGGCGAACAAGTACTTGAATTTGCCGACCAGGAAAACTTCGTTTTTGCCGACGTAAAGAAAATCGGCACTTACCGCCTCGATGATACTTTCCTTGATCAGCATATTGAAGCAATACTGGCTCTTGAACTGGTAGACGCGGAGGCCATCCGCGGGGCCGATTTCAGAATAGCCGTAGATGCCGTCAATTCTACCGGAGGGATAGCCGTGCCTAAACTGCTCGAAGCGCTTGGGGTCGCACCTGAAAACATCACTAAAATCAATTGCGAGCCTACCGGCTATTTCGCCCACAACCCGGAACCGCTTCCGGAACATCTGCATGAAATTTCGAAAACCATAGAACAGGGGAATTTCCATCTCGGGATTGTAGTAGACCCTGATGTGGACCGACTGGCGCTTATCGGTGAAGATGGCACACCTTTCGGAGAAGAATACACCCTCGTGGCCGTAGCCGACTACGTACTGAAACATACGCCCGGCAACACGGTATCCAACCTGTCGTCAACCGGCGCGCTTCGCGATATCACCCAAAAGGCCGGACATACCTATCATGCTTCTGCGGTTGGCGAAGTAAATGTGGTGGAAGCCATGAAGGCCCATCATGCCGTAATCGGCGGCGAAGGAAATGGCGGCGTCATCTATCCTGCGCTTCATTACGGGCGGGATGCGCTGGCCGGAATCGCGCTGTTTCTTACCCACCTTGCCAGGTTCGGCAAGTCGGTCAACGCGCTCCGCAGTACTTATCCTAACTACTATATTTCCAAAAATAAAATAGAGCTTACGCCTGATATCGACGTAGACCTGGTGCTCGCGGCCATCGTGCGAAAGTACGCCAAACAGCCGGTCAATACTGTCGACGGCGTCAGGATTGACTTTGACAAAGATTGGGTGCACCTCCGCAAATCCAATACCGAGCCGATCATCCGCATTTATTCCGAATCTGACTTAATATCAACAGCTAATAATCTTGCCAACAAACTAATTATGGACATAAAAGAAATTTTGTCCGCCCCAAAAGAATAACTTCATCATGAAAGCTTACCTGGACAATGCAGCGACGACTCCACTCGACCCTGAAGTGCTGGAGGCGATGCTGCCCGTATTGCGTGATGTTTACGGAAACCCGTCTTCCATACACGCCAGTGGCCGGCAGGCCCGATCGCTCGTAGAACGCGCGAGAAAAACAGTAGCCGAGCTGCTCGGCGCCTCACCCGCAGAAATTTTCTTTACCTCGGGCGGAACGGAATCCAATAACACCATTCTCTGCGGCGCCATCGAGTCCTATAATCTCAGGCACGTAATCACCTCGCCACTGGAACACCATGCGGTGCTCCACACCCTCGAAAACCTCCGAAATAACGGCAAAATCCGTCTTTCTTACCTGACGGTAAACGAATCCGGAGACATTTCGCAAGATGAGCTGGAAGCCCTTCTGGCCGGTAATGATCGTACCCTGGTTTCACTCATGCACGGCAACAACGAAATCGGGAATCTGAACGATATCCAGGCTATCGGCAGTCTTTGCGCTGCACATGGTGCCCTCTTCCATTCCGACACCGTTCAGACCATGGGCCACTTCCGGCACAATGTTCAAAACCTGGACGTCAATTTCATGGTAGGCGCCGCCCATAAATTTCACGGCCCCAAGGGAATCGGCTTCTTTTACCAGAAAGCGGGTACCAGGATCCAGCCCTTTATCCACGGCGGGGCCCAGGAGCGCAACATGCGCGGGGGAACGGAAAACGTTTACGGTATTGTCGGGCTTGCCAAAGCGCTTGAAATCGCCTATCGCGATATGGCCACCCATGAACATGCCATACGCTCCCTGAAAATGCACATGAAATCCATGCTGGAAGAACGGATAGAAGGCGTGCTTTTCAACGGGCGGTCGGCCGACCCCGACAGAAGCCTGTACACTGTGTTGAACGTTTCGCTACCTATGTCGGAAATAAGCGATATGCTGCTGTTCAACCTGGACATTGCCGGTATATGCGCCTCCGGCGGCAGCGCCTGCGCCAGCGGAACAGACATTGGCTCGCACGTGCTGCAGGCAATACAAGCCACTTCGGAAAGGCCGAGCGTGCGCTTCTCTTTTGGCAAATATTCTACCACCGAAGAGGTAGAATATGCGGTGGAAGTCCTGGAGGGACTATTCCGGAAAAACCCGCGCGCCCTCGAGAAATCAGCCTGAACATACTCCGGTAACACTGGGGTCTTTTACGCATACAAACGTAATTTTCACTTAACAAACAGGTAATATTCGAACTCTAGTTTTGTGTCAGCAATAATAATACTGACACCAAAACATGAGATTCCCATTATTTTTACTCCTGGCAATTCTGCTGTCCGCAGGCGCTGTTTCTGCCCAATACAGTGCCATCAGAGGAAAAGTCCTTGACGAAGGTTCGTCCGAGGGCGTCATCGGCGCGAGTGTTTTAATCGAAGGAACGAGTCACGGTATCGCCACCGATCTGGAGGGCGGTTTTCAATTGGCAAATGTTTTGCCGGGTAATTATACGCTGATCGTTTCGTCGGTAGGCTACCAGTCTCAAAAGGTCCTCGACGTAAAGGTTCAGAGCGACCAGGCGGTTACACTTGAAATCAAGCTGAAGGAAACCGTTGAAATGATGGAGGCCGTTGTGGTAAGGGCAGCCCGTACCACCAACACCCAGAATGCCGTTGTTTCCGAAATCCGCAACGCCGCACAGGTAGTCAGCGGGGTATCGCAGCAACAAATAAAAATCTCCCAGGACCGGGATGCCGCCCAGGTCATGAGCCGGATCCCGGGAGTAACGGTAGTTGACGGCCGTTTTGTGATGGTCCGGGGAATTCCGGAGCGTTACAACCAGGTAATGCTGAACAATGCCATCGCGCCGAGCACCGAAATCGACCGGCGCACGTTTTCTTTCGACCTGATCCCGAGCAGCGTCCTGGACAGGATGCTGGTTTACAAATCAGGAGCCGCGGAAAACCCGGGTGACTTTGCAGGCGGACTGATCAAGGTATTTACCAATAATGCCGCCGAAGACAACTTCCTCTCGGTAACCGTTTCCGGCGGATACCGCGCGGGAACCACCATGCACCCCTTCCTTCAATCGAAAGGGTCAAAAACAGATTTCCTGGGCTTTGACAACGGCTTCCGCAAACTGCCGTCTGCATTCCCCTCCACCAACCTCCGCGATCTGCCGAACAGCTCGCCTGTCAGAACGCAGGCGGCGCATTCGCTCCGGAACAACTTCGTTGCCAACCAAACCAACGCGAGTCCCGACCTTGGCGTAGGACTTTCATTTGGCCGTTTCTGGCAGCTCGGCAGTGCCCGCCTGAGCACGCTTACTTCTGTTAACCTGTCGCAGTCCTTCCAGACTTCTCAAAGAGAGTTTTACCGCTACCTGGAACAAAGCGACCTCTCGGTCCCGGTGGAAAAACGGTTTGCCTACATCGACAGCTACTATGAGAAAGAGAACAAATTAGGCATTCTGAGCAACTGGAACCTCAACCTGAACGCCTATAACAAAATAGCTTTCAAAAACCTGTTCAACCAGATCGGCGAAAACCTCACCATCATCAGGGCAGGAGAAGATTTTATTCAGCAGGCCGGTCTTCCACGTAAGAATTACCTTTACGAATACCGCAGCAGGTCTATCTATAGCGGTCAGCTCGAAGGTACGCACCTTTTCCCGGCCGGTTCCAGCAGTATTAACTGGGTATTGGGCCTGAACTACCTCGCCGAAAACCAGCCCGATCTGCGCCGGTTCCGTACCATCAGGAATGCCCCGGCAGGTATGGAGGTAGACGGCAACGAGTACCGCATGGTGACGCCGCCCAGCTCCAATCTTTATGATACCGGCCGCTATTTCGGAAAACTAAGCGAGATCGGCGGAAGCCACGGCCTGAACTACGAGAAAAAAATCGGCGGAACCGAAGCAAAAGCAATTAAGCTGAAAGCCGGCTACCTGGTTGATTACCGTTCACGCGATTTCAGCACCCGCTACTTCAGCTACCTTATTCCGGGGACTGTTCCCGTTGAGCAACAGGAAAAATTGGTAAACCTCCCGTTGAACCAGATTTTCTCAAACGCGAATGTTACCGACCAGAATGGGTTCCGGATTGAGGAAGGTACCCGCGCGAGCGACAGCTATACCGCCTCCAACTTCATGGGCGCAGCCTATGCCGGCATCACATTGCCCCTCAATGCGCTCAATCTCTCGGCTGGTGTGCGTGGCGAATACAACGCATTGCAGCTAAAATCATCCAGCGAAACCGGAAGCCCGGTCAATGTGGACAATACGAAATTTTCCCCGCTCGGCTTCCTCAATGCCGACTATGAGCTCAATAAAAGCCACAAGGTACGGTTTGCCTACAACCGCACGCTCAACCGGCCGGAGTTCCGTGAAATTGCGCCGTTCCTTTTCTACGACTACGAATTTGATTCGGAGCGCATCGGGAATCCCAACCTGAAAGTTGCCAGCATTGACAATTTTGACCTGAGGTATGAATTCTACCCGCGGGAAGGCGAAGTCATCAGCCTGGGAGGATTTTACAAACACTTTACCAACCCTATCGAAACCCTGATCCTGATCAGGTCAGAATCTCCCGGGTTCTCTTACCAAAACGCTGGTAAAGCCTACAACTACGGAGCAGAGCTCGAAGTAAGAAAATCCCTGGAAGGAATAACCGGAAGCGCATTTCTGAACAGGCTGAGTGCAAACCTCAATGCGTCGCTGATCTATTCGAGGGTTGACTACGGAAAAAATGCGAGTGCGGGCCAGGAGCAAAAAAGGGCGCTTCAGGGACAATCACCCTACATTGTAAATGCAATTGTCAACTACCTTGATGAAGACACCGGCTGGCAAATCGGTGCGTCCTACAACATATTCGGGAAAAGAATCTTTGCTGTAGGAAGCAGCATGTTCCCGACGATCTACGAATTGCCCCGGCATTCAGTCGACCTCACCGTCTCCAAAAATTTCCGCAACAACCTGAGCCTGAAAGCAGGGATCCAGGATTTGCTGAACATGCGATACAAATTTTACCAGGACACCGACCGCAACGCCAAAATTGAAAGCGGCCGTGATCACCCGATTTTCAATTACCGGCGGGGATCGCTTGTCAATATCTCTCTTACGTATACCATCAAATAAACATAATTCATTTAGTTAATCAAGACCACTTCTTATGAAGACGAATCTATTGAGTGCCTGGATGTTAGCTGGCTTGGTATTTTTCTCCGGCTGTAAAAAGGACGATCCGGAACCTACTCCGGAACCCGGCAGTTCTTATGTTGTACTGAAAGGAGACCTTTCGTCGCAGACACTCAGCGCTGACAAGAAATACTTGCTCGAAGGAATTGTTTACGTACGGACCGGTCAGACGCTGACCATTCAACCGGGCACGGTCATTGCCGGCGAGAAAAAATCCAAAGGCACGCTCGTAGTTGACCGCGGCGGAAAAATCGTCGCAAAAGGTACAAGCGATAAGCCTATCGTGTTTACTTCCAACCAGGCAGTCGGTGATCGCGATCGTGGCGACTGGGGTGGATTGATACTTCTTGGAAACGCAAAAGTCAACATCGAATCTCCTACTATAGAAGGTCTCTCCAGCAACGTAACTTACGGCGGTAACGACGACAACGATTCATCAGGCGAGCTGCAGTTTGTGCGCGTTGAATTCGCAGGGATTGAGCTGACGCCCAACAACGAAACCAACGGGATTACACTGGGCGGTGTAGGCCGCGGCACAAAATTCGAGAACATACAGGTAAGCTATGGCGGTGACGACGGAATCGAATGGTTCGGTGGCAGCGTAAATGGAAAATACCTGGTGGTTTTCGGCACGTGGGACGACTGCTTTGACATAGACAACGGCTTCTCCGGGAACCTGCAGTTCGGTCTCGGCATCAGCTATCCGAGCTACGCCGACCAGTCGGACTCCAACGGCTTTGAGTGGGATACAGACGGCCAGAACAACCTTGAGCGCGCCAAGACAACGGTTACGGTTTCGAACTTTACGATTCTCGGGCCTTCACTTGACGGGAATTCTTTCTCCGGCAACTTCAAATACGGTACCGACCTGAGAAGAAACGTAGCAGCCTCGCTTTACAATTCGGTAGTAGTAGGTTTCCCGACTGCTATCCGTCTCAACCAGAGCTCGGTTTTCCCGAACTACAAAGCGGGTACCGGTCAGTTCGCCAACAACGTTTACTACGCAAAAACGGCCACAATCGCTTCCGGATCAAACGTAACTGCCGAAGAAATAGCGAAGTACCTGAAAGACAACGACAATGTGGTCGAGGCTTCCACCGATTTCCAGACTGCTGCTGCTTACCAGGCATTGGGGCTTAAAACCGATCAGTTCTTCGGCAAACGCCTGAATACCGACTACCCGGCTCACCCTGATTTTTCTCTGACAACCGGTACGCTGGCAGCCGGAGCAAAATTTGACTATGCTCGTTTCAGTGAAGAAAACCGTGCGAATCAATTCGACAAAACTGTGAAGTTCCGCGGAGCTTTCGGTGCTACCGACTGGACCAAAGGATGGACCAACTTCGATCCGATCAAGATCGAATATTAAGATTTCATAAGACCGGACCACACATCGTCTGCCCTCGGGGCGGGCGGTGTGTGAAACCGGCACCAACTGACACCATTGACATAAGACATGAACTTCAGAAATCTGTTGCTCCTGTGCTGGCTCTTTTCTCTGGCTGCCTGCACCGACAACAACTATCAGCCGTCAGCTCATCTTTCGGCATCGGAACAAAATGAATTTAAAGCAAGCATTATCAGGTATATAGCGCCCCTGCCGAAGAAAGGGAATCACTCAACAAAATTTGAACCGGTCTTTGACCAACATTATCAAAAGCAGACCGGGCTTTTCCGGCTGGACAAATACTACCCCTCTGCCGACGGTTACATTTATTTTGAAGTCAGCCGGATGGCGCCCAGCTTCCAGGTGAAGAGGGTAGCCACAGCAGGACGGCTGAAACGTGATAAAAACGGGAAAATACACGCCTACGAGGAGGTGTACCGCACCTGGAAAATGGATGAGGAAACGCTCGCCAGGAGAACAAAAAAGCTGTTCGACAGCTTTTTGAACCATGAAGATCTTTCGCCCTACGAAACGGCAAATTCCGAAGAGGAGTTTATCGAATTCCCTGACGGGCAGATAAAATATGATAAAAACCGGCGTATGTGGGCAGGAAATTTCCTGGAGGATTCCCTAAGCGCTTTAAGATAACAAATGGGGCTTAACAACCCTGTAATTGGTGTCAGAACGAAAAGGCCGGATGCAGTGCGTTCGGTTTTTTTTTAATATCCTGGTTTCCCGCTGTCCCATCCACACGATTAGTTTCTTTCCTCTCATTGCTTTACTACCTTTAGAACTAAGCTTTCCAAAAGAATGAACCGTCGAAACGCAATCACCGCTCTTGCAGCGGGATTAGGAAGCAGCTCCATTATCCGTACCGATATGAAAGATCAGTCTAAAAAGCCACTGTTTCGCTACTCCCTTAACATGAGCACGATTGCGGGCCAGAAGCTGGGTTTTCGGAAAGAGCTCGAAATAGCAGCCAAGGCCGGGTTTTCCGCTGTTGAAATCTGGATCAGCAGCCTTCAGACTTACCTCAAAGCCGGAAATACGGCGCAGCAAACCGCACGGATGATCGCCGACCTGGGGCTCACCGTGGAAAACGCGATCGGCTTTGCCCAATGGGTGGTTAACGACGACGCCAAACGCAAGGCCAGCATGAGTCAAATGCAGGAGGAAATGGATCTCCTCAGGGAGGTCGGCTGCAGAAGGGTGGCATGCCCGCCCATAGGTGCAACAGAAGGTGAGCTGGACCTGAAAGCGGCGGCAGAACGTTACGCCCGCCTGTTGGAAATGGGCAAAAAAACAGGCGTTCACCCTCAGCTGGAACTCTGGGGTTTTTCCAGGAATCTATCCACGCTGAGCGACGTGATGTACGTAGCAATAGCCTCCGGCGACCCGGATGCGCGCCTGTTGCTCGATGTTTACCACCTCTACAAGGGAGGCTCTGGGCATGAGCTCCTTTCTTTTGTAGGAAAACCTTTGATCGAAATATTCCACATGAACGACTACCCGGCATCTCCAGAGCGGGCCAAAATTGTGGATGCCGACCGCGTGTTTACGGGCGACGGCATTGCGCCGATCACCAAGGTGCTGGAAGCGATAAAAAAACCGGGGGAAACCGTCGTATTGTCACTGGAGCTGTTCAATAAAACTTACTACGCCCAGGATGCTTTACAGGTAGCTAAAACCGGCCTGCAAAAAATGAAGGCGCTGGCCGACAAAATCGTTTGACCGCCGGCGCCTTTATCCGGTCAATGTTTCAGAATTCGTCGTACGGCCCGATCAGCCCCTACGCGGATTTCAATTATATACAACCCTGCCGAAAAGTTTGACAGGTCCAGCGGGACAGTCAGCTCATCCGTACTCTTTTCGATCTCCAGGCTTTTCATCCTGACGCCGCTCACGGCAAAAACCCCGACACTGCCCTTTCCCCTTGATGCGTTGTTCATGGAAACCGTTACCTTACCGGAGGACGGGTTCGGATGGATCTTCACACTCTTTTCAAACACATCCGTCAGGGGCTCATTACCGGTAATTTTTCCTTCCCGAACATAAATCGTAATGGAAGCCGAATCCACGCAAACATCGGTTCCGGAGCCCGTAACTTCATACGTCTGAGTTTTTGTCGGTCTTACCACAACCATCGGACCGATGCCGGTATTCATGTTCTCATTTGCGGCCCACTGGTAAATACCGGCGCCGCTGGCCTGCAGCGTTACCGCCTCACCCGGGTTCACAAAAAGATCGGAGCCTGAAATCTGGACGGAGGGCTTCATACCGAATACCGCCTCGATGTGGTGGGCTATGTTTAAACCGTTGGCCTGCAAATTGAGATCCCAGTCACCATTACTTTTCTGCCGCCAGGAGGTTCCGGTGAGTACTTCACCGTCGCGCGTGGTAAATAAAGCTACGGTATCGCCTTCGTAAACCAGCTCCATACCCACATGAAACGGCCGGCCGCCTACGGGTACCTCCCGGTTGAAAGTAACCATAGTGGCCTTGTTCGCCGCTACGTCCAATGCTATTTCCCGCAAGGGGACCGACTTATACTCCAGTACCGATCCGGGGCCACCCTGAAATCCGCGGGCATTCCAGACCGTAACATTCACTACGCCTTCCGAAGCCGCCCCGTCTTTCATAAAAACTTTCCCGAATTTCAGTTTAGCGCCGCTGACGGTGGTATATCCCAGCGGATTTTCAAAAAACTCCGAAACCGCAGTTATCTTAGCCGCATTCTGTCCGGCTACGTACCCTCCGCCCGGTTCGCGGAGCAAATTCTGCGGCCCCTTAAAATTCGTTACAGTCGCGCACTGACCGGCATTCAGCACCTCGATGAAACCGGGCGAACGCAGTACATTCGTCCCTTTCGAGTTGGTAACCGTAAGCTCCACGGCGTAGGTACCTGCTTTGGCGTAGGTAACTTTCGGATTCCGCTCGGTAGAGGTTGCCGGGGAGCCGCCGTCAAATTTCCATGCCCAGGACGCGGGGTTGTTTAACGAACGATCCGTAAACTGTACCTCCCCGGCCAGCATCACCTGCTGCCGGTCAGAAATAAACCGCGCTACCGGTACACCGCCCTGGGTATTTCCAAGTACGTTTGACGTAGCCAGCTCCCTTCGTCTCGGGCTGTTGGCGATGACCGCGCGGATACGGGCTTTCTGGTCTATTGTAAAAATATTCATACAGGCGTCCTGCGAGTAGTCCATATAGTTTTCTACCATATTGGTGCTACCGCAGCTCTGCCTCCCCACCTGGCAGCCGCTGCTTGCCGAAGCCTGGGTGGGGGTGTCGTCACAATAGTCGCTTCCGCAATTTGTATCTCCCCAGATATGCCGGAGACCGAGCCAGTGCCCTGTTTCATGGGTTAGTGTCCGGCCCTGGTTGTTGTTCGGAAAGAGATTCGAAAAATTGCCTTTTTTGGTGTTACCAAACGACCTCACGTGCACTACTACGCCGTCGGTTGTACTTCCTCCGCCTTCTGAAAGCCCCTGAAGCCCTGACTGCACCGGGAATTGTGCGTAGCCCAGCAGCTGGGTGCTCCCGGTTGCTGCGATGTCCAGCACCCATACATTATAATAGAGCGTGGGGTCCCATATGGTATAAGTTTTCAGGTTTTCTATCTGGTCGCGGGTCCAGGTAGAACGCCCACCTGCTACACGGTCTATCCCCGGCTCGGCCATGATCTGTCCCTGCGGATTCAGCACGGCCAAAGCAAATTCAATCTCTACGTCGGCTCCCCTTGAATGGGTATTAAAACCCGGCGTACCGGCCCGTTTTCTGAAGTCTTCATTGAGGGTTTCTATCTGGGATGCCACCTGCGCAGCGCTGATATTGGTACCCGCTCCTACGTTTTCACCGTTGTGCACGACATGAACCACCACCGGAATCCTGATCACTTCATCCATCACGCGGCCCGTAAGCGCCAGCTCACCCCGCTCCCGTATCTTTCGCTTCATAAAGAGCTCGAACTCTTCAAGCGAGCCCAACTCGGGATGCCTGAGCCGTAAAACGCTATCCATCGCCATGGTTGCGCACTGCTCTTCCACGCGTTGCCCCACACCCTTCAAGGCGGCAAATACAAAAATCAATACATACAGCAGTCGTTTCATTGGCTAGTGTCCGATCTAAGTGTTATCCGGTAACTTGCATCTATCTCTTCTACAAAAACCTTCGAAAAGTATATTTCCAATACCATTTCGGTTTCAGTAAGCTTCTTTACGTTACAGGGCAGAATGTAAACCCCGCCGAACAGCGCCAACGGAAGGGGAAATTCCAATGTGCTGTTGACTGTTGTATAGCTCCAGTTGTGCTCCAGTAACACTTCGGGTTCCGTGTTGGTACATTTCACACTGCCGCTGGTGAATTCAAAAGTCTTTTCTTCGTTGTTTTTGAATATATATTCGTTGTCCCGCTCGCAGGGGAGATAAATCTCGCCGGCGGAAATAGGGCCTTCTACCGTACCTTCATCAATCACTTCAATGGACGAAAATTTCCATTTCTTCTGCTCCTTCCCCGCGATAAGCTGTGTAACCGTAAGCGGCTTGGGCTCCCATTTTTCCACACAACCGTGAAAAAGAAAACCGGCGGCGGCCCAAAGAACCGCGATCCTTAGTCGATGAAAGAAACTATCGAGGTACATAAGTCAACTGGGGGATGGTAATAAGCGTATCTGCACCAGAATTTCCTGTAGTTTTTATAACCAGGTTCAGGACAATCTGCCTGGTCCTGGGATCCCAGGCTCCTTTTCCCAGCACGGTATCTCCCAGTGTGAGGTTATACTGGTTGGGAACCGAAAGCGAATTGTCGCC
The DNA here is from genome assembly GCF_039540405.1 of Ravibacter arvi. Taxonomy (NCBI): domain Bacteria; kingdom Pseudomonadati; phylum Bacteroidota; class Cytophagia; order Cytophagales; family Spirosomataceae; genus Ravibacter; species Ravibacter arvi. Next base: position 19,288 of record NZ_BAABEY010000014.1, on the reverse strand, counting down.
GTTGTCCACAAAGCGCAGGCTCAGCTTATCGGCGTTGAAGCTCATTAATCCTACATTCCAGTTAGCCAGCAGGTATTCGGTACAATTGGTGCTCGTAATGGCGACATCTTTCACCAAAATGTTACTTCCGACCCTTTTGGCATTGTAAAAACCGCCAAAAAGGCAATCATCTTCGATAGTAAGCCGGAGTGAATTACCCAGTGAAAAATTTTTCCCGGTACCGATCTGCACCCGCTGCTCCCCCTGGCTTGCCGAATTCAGGGTGAGCAGGATCTCGGAGGAACGCAGAATGTTATTTGCGTTATTCAGCAATTTGAAATCGATCGTTCCAAAATGTTGTCCGGCGGGTATGGTAACTACCCCTTTTGTCCCTTCGATCTGGTAGTCCCGCCCGGCGACGGCGGTACCGGTTACCGAATAAGTGACCGTAACCGGCGAATCATTCGGCTTGCCTACCAGGTGCACCTTTACCGCAACGGTTTGCCCGATGCTCTCTTTATAGACCAATGTCGTGTCGGTAAAGCGCACGTAGTCCGGCCCGGAATAAATGACCTGCTTTTCTTCGCAGGCAACCAGGGCCATACACAGCGCCAGGACCAAATAGGAAAAATAACTTTTCATGTGTTTAACAGGTTTGAGGAGTGAGCTCCAAGCCTTGAGTCTGCCAAATTTGCGGCCCACACCTCAGGCCTCATACCTCAAAGCTCTAGTAACCATCGTTTTGTTTCAGGTTTCGGTTGGTTTGCATTTCCGTAACCGGAATGGGCCAGACCTTATATTTTTCATTCCAGTTTTGGGAAAATGCGGTCATAACTGCGTTAAGGCGGCCGGTTCGTTTCAAGTCGTACCACCTGTGTCCCTCAAATGAAAGCTCGTACAGTCGCTCCGTCTCGATTGTGCTCAACGCCAGCGCCTGGTTGGTAAAGCTGGCAAGGGGCGCTTTCGCCCGCTTCCTGAGCACGTTAACGTCTGCCAGGGCGCCGCTGCTGCCCGAAATTTTTCCCTGCTGCGCCCTGGCTTCGGCCCTGATCAGGTACATTTCTGCGAGTCTGAAAATTGTAATATTGTTATTTCCCTGATCGGGCGTACCGTATTTGGTAACGGTCCAGCCGTTGTCCCGGCCCTGCTGGTTGGCGCTGCTAAAACTGATGGTAGCGGTACGCGTACCCGCATGGACATTAATAAGCTGCGCCACGTAGCTGTTAGACGGAATTACTTCCCTGCGCCCTACCAGGATGTTGTTGAGGCCGGTTGAGGAAGTGCCCGGATCGTCACTTGAAGTATTCCCGTAAGCCACCTCAAAGATAGATTCCGCGTCAAATTCGGTGCTGATCACGGCTACATAACTGGAATCAAGCGCCTGCAACTTGTTGTTGATCACATCCGTGGCCATTTTTTCGGCATTCGCCCACTCCCCCTGGTACAGGTAATACCGGGCCAGGCCGGCCCGCGCCGCGTTTTTGGTAGCAAACTGTTTGTTCAGTGTTGCATTGTCGGCGTCCCAGCGCTCGGGCAATTTTTCGAGCGCCGCCTCGTACTGTTCCCTGACAAGGGCCAGAATTTCACTCTGCGGTGCACGCGCTATGGCACGGTTGGTCTGCACATCGGTAGTGGTTACCTTGGGGACATCTCCGAAACTGTAGGCCGCGATAAAATAGGCATAGGCCCTGCAGAAATTGGCCTGTGCAACCAAAGCATCCTTTTCGTCCTGTGATACCCGCGATACCTTGCCGATATTCTCATCGATGAAATTGGCGATATAAATCGTCGAATAAATATTTCCCCAAAGCGTTGACGCGAGGGTATTGGCGGCGGTAATCTGCTTGGTACCCAGTTCGTTGTAATCCGTAAAAGTGCCGTTGTTTTGTATATAATCCGGGGTAAAGTCGCCGGCAAAAATAGTGGCCGACCCAAAACTGCGCACCGCATTGTACAACCCGATCCGAACCGGGTCCATATCGTCAGGACCGCGCAACACCAGGTCATCCACTAACAGGTCTACCGGTGGAGGCTCCAGGATTTCCCGGCAACTTCCGAAAGAAACCAGCACCGCCGTAAACGACAGGACTTTGTATAAAAAGCTGACTTTCCTGTTCAACATAATTTTCAAAAACTCAAAGTGATCCCCCCTTGTATGGTTTTTACCTGCGGCAACGTATACAAGTCTATTCCCTGGGCGGATGTACTGCCGTCCAGCGTTGAAACCTCCGGATCAACCCCGGAGTAGCGCTTCAGTGTCCAGAGGTTGGTCCCGGTTACAAATACCCTGGCATTCTGCAGCCACACACGTTGCACCCACCTGGCGGGCAACGTGTAGCCGACAACCACGTTTTTCAGCCGAAGAAAAGAAGCATCCTCCACGAAACGGCTGCTCTGGTAGTTGTTGTAGGTATTCCCGAGCTCATACCGGGGAACATCGGTCACATCGCCCTCTTTCCGCCAGCGCCTTAGCGCGGCGATCTCCTGGTTGGTTTCAATATCTTCGCCTGCATTCAGCAAAGACTGCTTGGTCAGGTTAAGTACCTTATTGCCGTACATAAAATGGAGCAGGATACTTAGATCAAACCCTTTATAGGAGATGCGGTTGGTCAACCCGCCATAAAAATCCGGCTGGGCATTCCCGATCACCTGGCCGTCTTCGGATGAAATCTTTCCGTCTCCGTTGATATCCTCATACAAGGCGTTTCCAGTGGCGGGGTCCACACCGAGGAATTTGAGTCCCCAGAAAGTCCCTAATGGCTGTCCGGCCAGGATGGCATTGGTGGCCCCGACACCTGACGCCGTATAACCACGGTAGAGCGTGTCGCCCTTCGCCAGCATTTTGACGTTATTCAGGTTGCGCGTAATGTTAAAATCGGTCGACCACTTCAGCTCGCCGGTAAGATTATCGCTGGAGACTGAAAATTCAATCCCCTTGTTGACTACCGTTCCGATATTCCCCTGGATGCTTCCGTAGCCGGTTGTGAGGGGGATGGGTTCCGAATAAAGAAGCTTGTCGGTCAGGTTGCGGTATACCTCCGCTACGAGACGCAGCCGGTTTTCAAACATCGACGCGTCCAGGCCCAGGTTAATTTCATTGGTTCGTTCCCATTGCAGGTTGTTGTTGGGCAAACGGTTAGGCCCTACTCCGGTATTGCCGTTATAAACCGCAGCCGCCCAGGTCCCGAGGTATTGGAAATTCCCGATACGCTCATTTCCGGTGAACCCGTAGCTGGCGCGCAGCTTCAGATCATCCAGGAACTTGACTTTGTCCAGGAATGCCTCTTCCGACAACCGCCAGGCGGCAGACACCGACGGGAAATACCCAAACCGGCGATTCTGCCCGAAGCGCGACGATCCGTCGGTTCTTAACGTAGCTCCCACGAGGTATTTGTCCTTGAAGTCGTATTTGACTTCGCCGAAAAAGGAGACCAACCCGGACTGCGCATAAAAGGATCCGCCCTGGTCTACCACCCCGGCAGAATTAATATAGGTGAACTGGTTGCTGGGGAACATCCGGCCGGATACTGACGACGAGCGTGCCTGAGTATGGATAATTTCATTGCCCAGCAGCGCATTCAGGCTGTGCCGGTCATCAATGCTTTTACTATAGCTGAAAACGTTGGAGTTCACCAGTGTGTATTGCGTGGAGGTGCTGTACACCCCGTATCCTTTCCCACCGGCCGAAGGCAATGCCCCCCCGATAGCCGTAGTCGACGGCTCATACTGATCCTCCTCGCCATTGTTGTAGTCCATACTTACCTTGGAACGGAAAACAAGCTCTTTGGTAAGATTGGCATCCATGCTCACCCCGGCAATCATCTTAAGGCCATAAGTACGAAAGCGCGGCAGCAGGGCCTGTCCCACCGGGTTAAAATTGGGAAAATCAGGGTAATTGGGGTCATTGGGCACATAGAGCCGCCCCATTTCGTCGTACGGGCTGTAATACGGAAGGCTTTTTATTGCGCCTGAATATACGCCATCCAGGAAGTTGTCACCTTTGATGCGGTCATTCTGGGTCATGGAAACATTCACATTGGCTGCAAATTTCAGTCGGTGGTTGACCATGTGGTCAAGGTTCAGCGCTCCGGTATAGCGGGTAAACCGGTTGTTGAGCTGCACGCCTTCTTCATCCCTGACGCCCCCGCTGAAATAAAACCTTGTTTTTTCGGTTCCGCCGGAAGCCGTCAGCTGGTACTGCTGCAAAATTCCGCGCCGGAGTATCTCCGACACCCAGTCCGTATTAACCAGGTCGGTTACCCCGGGGATCAACCCGAGTTCATCCGGGTTCTGGCCGGCGGCGGTAGCGGCATCGCGCTGAAGCTCGACCAATTGAGTTGAATTCAGCAATTTCGGCTTCCCGATCAATTGCACAACTCCCCGTTGTATGTCAGCCGTCACCGACGTTTTGTTATTTCTACCCCTTTTTGTGGTGATGATAACAACACCATTGGCTCCCCTGGAGCCATAAATCGCTTTCGCGGAAGCGTCTTTCAACACTTCGATCGACGCGATGTCATTGGGATTTACCACGGCAAGCGAATTATCATTCTGTCCGCCGAAATCGCGCGAGGTGACGCTTCCGTCAAATACGGGGGTGCCGTCAACAATAAAAAGCGGCCGGTTGGAGGCCGAGATTGAAGTGTTCCCCCGGATCCGGATGGCAATCCCCCCGCCCGGCGTGCCTGACGACTGGCTCACCTGAACTCCCGCCGCCTGACCCTGCAGGGCCTGGTCGAAGCCTGTAATGGGAAGATCTTTGAACCGGTCATTCTTTACCGAGGCGATCGAGCCGATCACGTCCCGTCGCTGAAGCTCGCTGTAACCGGTCACAATTACCTGCGAAAGCTCGGTTTTACTTTCTTCCATTACCACGTTGACGGTAGAGCGGCCGGAACCGACAGTAATCTCCTGTGGTTCCAAACCCACGAAAGTATAGACAATGACCTGCTGTCCGCGGGGAACATTCAATGTATAATTCCCGTTTGCATCGGTCGTTGTCCCGGCAGTTGAGCCTTTCACAACTACCGTAACCCCCGGCACGGCACTGCCGTCGGTTGCCAGCGTAACCTTTCCGGCTATAGGCCGTACTTGCGCCATCAGCCCGGAAGAAAAGAAAAGAAGCAGGGAAAGTACCCCAAGGAAAAGCGTAAAGTATCTATTCATTCCTGTATAAGGGCCATGTGGTTCACGGTTACGGAAATCGGCTTTCGGAAATCAGAAATCGGCTTTCTTTTCCTGTTACGTATTCTGCCTGAAAAGTGTTGCGGTCGGTTGACCCCTTGCATACAGGACAGGCGGCAAAGAACTCCGTTTCCGCAAAGGTTTAAATTAATTCGGGTTTAAGATAATACCAGAAAAACGAATTTCAGCTAAAAGTTTTACAGAAACAGGAAATGACCATACAAAAAACCACCGGCTGCTTCTTTTTCCCTAATCAACTGCCTTTAAAATCGGCCTGGGAAATATAAATATAACGTGACGACGTTACCAGTATTTCCCTTTTCTAAGCAGGAAAGCTCCTCCCCTTATCGTCATCCGGATATGATTCAGCACGGTGGTAAAAAAACCGAAATGGCGTTGCAGGACCCGCCATCGGTCCGTCAGCGATTTACGGTGTTTTTGCGTAGACACCCCGCCCAAGAGGTACCTGCATAGTGCAAAGTCGAGGAAACGGATACTTCCTGCGTTTTTCATGGCAACAATTTCCCAGTCGAGATCGGCGCTGAGGTTGTCAGTTTCGAATACCGGCGCCAGCGAACGTTTAACAATAAATGCCTGGTGGCAGATCTTCATTCCCATTGCCATGTCGCGCCACGAGATTTCGGAAGGCAGCTCATGCGGGGTAACCTGGCTCCGCAGCCCCAATATGGTCCCGTCAGAAGTAAAGAACACGGCGTCGCTGTAGTAAATATCTGCGTCGGAACGGAGCGCCGGGCCCAGTTTTGCGAACACCTGGTCGTCACCGACCTCGTCTCCGGCATTCAAAAACCAGACATAACTTCCGGATGCCTGTTGCAGCCCCTTGTTCATGGCATCATAGAGGCCTTTGTCCGGTTCGGAACGGATCCGGAGGGGAAGCCGGCCTGTAAAGCTTTCGGCTATTTCCAGCGTATGGTCAGCGGAGGCGCCATCCACGATAAGGTGCTCAAACACCAGACCGGGCGCCTTCGAAGCCGCTTTTTCGACGCTCTCCAGCGTATTCTGCAGTAACCTGCCGGCATTGTACGTTATGGTGATAATCGTGAGAAGCGGCCCCATTTCAACCTGGCTTGATTAATCAATTAACGGAAAAAACCCGGCACGGCCCATCGGTACCGGACTGCGGCGACCCGGATCGCAATAATCAGGATGGCGGCCGCCAGAAAAGAAAAGTTTCTTCCGGCGCCTGCATAATCGAGTACCAGGTAGAGCACTGCTCCCGCAAAACATGCCGTGGCATATACCTCTTTTCGGTAGATAATAGGCATTTCATTGGTCATCACGTCACGGATAACACCTCCCATTACGGCTGTAAAAACCCCCATTAACGCCGCAATTTCCGGGCGTACCCCCATACCCAGCGCTTTTTCGGTTCCTACAATTGTAAAAAGGGCAATACCGCAGGTATCAAACAAAAAGAGCGTCCGCTTCAGGCGAATCAGGTAGCGGTAAGACAAAAATGTTGCGCCAATCCCGGCCATGATGGCATAAATAAGATTGATGTCTTTGATCCAGGCCAACGGGTAACTCCCCAGCAATACATCACGCAGCGTACCACCGCCTATTGACGACAAAAAAGCGGTAAAACACGCTGCAAACCAATCTCCGTATTCTCTGTCTTTCACAGTTAAAGCGCCGGAAATAGCAAAGGCAAATGTTCCGATGATTTCCAACGTATATTGAATTCCCATTTTAGCGGCCGCTTTGTGTAGTACCCGGTTCAGTCGTTACGAGATAGTCTTCAAAATTAGCCAAATCCGTACATTATGCGTGCATATCGCCCGCAGTCTTTTCATTCCGATCGGTTGCCCTGCCGGATCGTTATGCACCACTTCAAAAAAAGAAGTACTTTTGCAGTTATGCTAACAGCCGGTCAGGACATATCCATGGAGCCAATCGACAAGCTTGATGAGCTTGCGGGAACGCTTTTTGAGGCCAGTGAAGGCCGAAAAATCTGGCTATTTGAAGGCGGCCTCGGGGCTGGCAAAACCACACTGATTAAACACCTCTGCGACCGGTTGGGCGTGCAGGAAGCGGTCCAGAGCCCGACGTTCTCGCTGGTCAATGAATATGCCGCCCTGCAAGGCGAGACGGTGTATCATTTTGACCTGTACCGTTTGAAAAGCGCCCGCGAAGCCTATGAAATCGGGATAGAGGAATACCTGGATTCCGGTCATTTTTGTTTTATCGAATGGCCGGGCGTTGCCGATCCCATCTGGCCTGACGATGTTTTCCGATTGCGGCTGCACCTGGATCACCTCGGCAAAAGGGTTATCACGTTGCTGCCTGCCAAAATAGAGCGTTCTACTATCACGTAATCAAATGGCAACCCCATCCATCTCACCCACAGGCTTTAGTGAACTTGCCAAGCAAACCGCGCTTTATCCTCAGGAATCGCTCGACCCATTGGTACAGAATGGCCGCTCACTTTTGATCGGCGTACCGAAAGAAGTGTCGCTGCAGGAAAACCGGGTTGCGCTTACACCGGAGAGTGTAGCCATTCTGGCGCGGAACGGGCACCGGGTCTGGGTAGAAAAAGGCGCCGGCGCAGGAGCGCATTTTACCGACCACGAGTACAGCCAGGCAGGGGCCAGGATTGTAGACAATCCGCGCGATGTTTTTCAAACCGATCTCATCCTGAAAGTTGAACCCCTCGTAGCCGACGAGTTCGAGTGGGTAAAGCCGGGCGCTACGGTAATTTCCGCGCTCAATTTGCCCGCCCACGAAAAATCCTATTTCGAGAAGCTGAATCAAAAGAAAATCACCGGTATCGGCTACGAATTCATAGAAGACCGTGCGGGCGGGTTACCCATTGTCCGTACCATGAGCGAAATCGCAGGAAGCACTGCCATGCTGATCGCTGCCGAATACCTGAGCAGCCCCGGCAACGGCAAAGGCCTGGTACTGGGCGGCATTACCGGCATCCCGCCGACGAAAGTAGTGATCCTGGGCGCCGGCACTGTAGCCGAATATGCCGCGCGTACCGCCATAGGTCTGGGTGTCGATATCAAGGTATTCGACCGGCATATTTACCGCTTGCAAAGACTGAAATACGCAGTGGGCCAGAGCGTCTACACTTCCATTATCGATTCCGATACCCTGAAGGAGGCGATCAGCCGTGCCGACGTGGTCATCGGCGCGATGCGCGGCGAAAATGGCCAGAGCCCATGCGTCGTTACGGAAGAAATGGTAGCCGGCATGAACCCCAACTCCATCGTAATTGATGTAAGTATCGACCAGGGCGGCTGTTTTGAGACATCGCGGATGACCAGCCACGACAACCCGGTCTTTCTGAAGCACGACATCATCCATTACTGCGTTCCGAATATCGCGTCAAGAGTCGCCCGGACGGCCAGCATTGCGCTGAGCAATGTTTTCCTGCCCTTTTTGCTCGAAGTGGGCACTATAGGCGGCATGGAAGAAATGCTCTACACCAGCCGGTGGGTCATGAAAGGAGTGTACACCTACAAAGGCTCGCTTACCAACGCACACATTGCCCAGAAATTTAATATGCCTTACAAAGACCTTTCGCTTTTAATGATGGCCAGGCTTTGATAAACGGCGAAAAGACAAACCGACTATGATTCATCACAGTAACGAAAATTACCTTTTGGATGATGCGAACTCACCCGATTTGAACAGGAAACTGTTGGGGCTTATTTCGCAGGATTTTGTCAAGGTAGCCGACCATCTGAAAGAGGCTGCCTACCAGATCAAAAAGAGAGGGTTTTCCGCCTATCCCTTGTTCATTGTCTCCAAAACGCCGACAGAAATCGGCACGCTGCTCTTTGGCGCAGGAGAACTGGAAAATGAATGGACCTACAAGGCTTCTTTCCTGGAGGAGTTTGTGGAAAGAGGCCTGATTGGTGAAGATTCTATCGAATATTTTAAAGAAAACTATCGCGATTCAGAAGAGTATTGTTGTGTCTTCGCCATTAACAACGACTTCGCTGGGTTTATTTATATCCCCTTCCCGGAGGACTGATGGGCGGTACGACCAAACACACTTTGCTTTTCGCGGTTGCTGCGCTTTCGCCGGTAGTATTTTACCTGGCATATGCCTGGCATTTCTCGGGTACCCTGTTTTATGCAGATGACTTTCACCTGTTAAAATCGGTACAATGGGGAAAAGAAGCCGATGACCTTACGGAAAAAATCCGGCTGCTGTACCAACAGCACCAGGAGCACCGCATTATTATTCCGCGGCTGCTGACGCTCCTGGACTATTTCGCCGAGGGACATATCAACTGGAAAACACTCATCCTGATCGCCAATATTCTATGGTGCAGCACTATTTTCCTGCTTTGGAAGGCATTCGCCTCCCTGAACCTTAACAGGTGGTACTTTCTACCGGTTCCGTGGCTGCTGCTGCACCCGCAGTACTACGAAAACGTCAACTGGGCCATCAGTATCCTGCAGCAATCGGATGTAGTTTTCCTTTTCACCCTGCTCGCCTACCTGTGCGCGCGCAGGCGGTATAATCCGGCAATTATCGTGGCGGTAGTTGCCACTTTTACCCACGGCAACGGAATCTTCGCTTTCCCCATCGCCATTATATTTGCAGCACTCGATAAAGATTGGAAAAGCGCTATCCGGCTAATCATAGTCATGGTCCTCGTGGCTGCCTTCTATTTTATCGATTTCAGGGCCGGGCAGAATGCCAGCATCTCGAAAAGCCTCTCCGACCCGGCTAACCTGGTTAGGTCATTTGGCGTATTTTTTGGTGGCATCACGCTCATCATCGCCCGCAATTATACATTGGCGGCCGCGGTAGGCCTCGCAGGCATAGGTTTTTTGATTGGCCGCTCGGTAATCAGCCTGAAGAAATCGTTTCATGCCCCCGTCAACGCACTGATGTTCGACCGGATGGTATGGGGGATTACAGCCTTCCTGGTGATTACCGGGAGCCTGGTTGTGGCTACCCGCAGCTGGACGGGCGTTGAGAGCATTGCGGCTCCGCGCTACCTTCACTATACTTCTTTTGTTTGTGCCGTTATTTATCTGTGCCTGCTATCCTTGACAACAACAGGGATAGGCGCTCTAACGGGGGGACCACTCCGCCGGAAGGTCATCCCGACCGTAGCGGAGGGATCTCCCGCTCCCGGCACACAACCCCTTTCAAAGGACATTTTTCTAACCACTGGAGATCCTTCAGCTTCGCTGCGCTCCGTTCAGGATGACCCTCCGGACGACATTCTCAGGCTGACAGGCCCGCAAGGAAGAAAACTTATACCGTTGATCGCGACGCCTGCCGCTGTCCTGCTGTGCCTGGTGAGCTATCTGAATTTCACTCCGAAAGTCCGGTTTTTGCGCGACCAGTTGGTGGCTGACGAGGCTAATTACCTGGCTCACGGTGTGTTTTTGCAATACTTCCCTTCTTTCAACGACAACATACGTGAACCATATGCCAACGCCGTGAAAAGCGGGGTTATTCAGATGACCGACAAGATTTCGGACAAAATAGCCACGCAGGAACGCTATGGAGGGCCGCAGCTGGCGGTCGCCAGCGACTCGATGCGACTTGAAGATGCCAACCGGTCGGTAAGTGTGCGTAGTGCCCGTATTACCGGTGTTTACTCGCCAGGAAGCTCTTTTTTCATTGTTCTTCGACTTGACGGAGAAAAACCCTATTGGGTACCGGCCTATGTAGAAAGGGCAGCCTACCGCTCAATGCTTGGCTCCGGCGCGCTTTTGGGCGAGAAATTTGAAGGAAATGTTATTCTGAACAACCTGCCGCCCGGCCGGTACCAGCTCGGTTTATTCACAAACAACCGGCTGCTATGGTCCGACCAGCACCTTGAGGTTCGCCGTGAATGACGCAGCAAGTGGTGCCGTTCCCGGGACTATCTGTATGCCAACCGGGAAGACCGGGTTAGCTTCTGAAAGAATGATTGTATATTTGGCCAACTCTACACAGATTGAATGCTGATGCCCAAAAGGACTGCGCTAATTGTCCCTTGCTATAACGAAGAACAGCGCTTGAAAGGTCAGGCCTTTCTTCAATTTTTAGCTGAAACAGAAAACATTGATATCTGGTTTGTCAATGACGGCAGCAGCGACGGTACGCAACGGATTATCGATCAGCTATCGGAAAGTGCCCCCGGGCGTATTTTTGCGCGCGGCTTAAGCGAAAATCGCGGCAAGGCGGAAGCCATCAGGGCCGGCGTCGGCATGGTACTGGAGAATGAGAACTACGATTACCTGGGTTATATCGACGCCGATCTTTCGGCCCCGCTCGAGGAAGTGCTGCCTTTGAATGCGCTGATCCTGGAAGACAAACATCTCATTGTAGCCGGGTCAAGGGTCAAAATGGCGGGGAGAAACATCCGGCGGACGCCCATGCGGCATTACATCAGCCGGATATTCGCCACCTATTACTCCCAACTCCTGCGGGTCCATAACTACGACACCCAGTGTGGTTTGAAGCTCTTCACATCCGGTTTTGCCGGGCAATTGTTTGCTACACCCTTTGTTTCGCGCTGGCTTTTTGACCTGGAGCTGTTCCTGAGGGCCAAAAAGCTGATCGGTGAGCCTGAATATGCACGCAAAATTATAGAAGTTCCGCTGAACGAATGGTGCGAGGTAGGTGAGTCGCGGCTTAAATGGACCGATTTTATCAAAGCGCCCGCCGAAGTTCTTAAAATTTACTCCCGTTACCTGGGTTCAAATAACCAGGCTTCCTGATCCGTCCGGCGCCCGGTAACCGGTTTAAAAAGAGACACCGGCGACCTTCCGGATACTCCCGAAAATTGCTCGGAAAAGACGGGAAAATTCCGTATCTTTACACTTTATATTCTACAACCATATCAGAATAGCGAAAGTACTCCATTTATATGGCAAACGAGACAATATTGACACCCAGTAACTATTCAGCAGAAAATATTCAGGTATTAGAGGGGCTGGAAGCGGTACGTAAGAGACCCTCGATGTATATAGGCGACACTGGTTCAAAGGGGCTTCACCACCTTATTTGGGAAGTAGTCGACAACTCGATCGACGAGGCGCTAGCCGGTTATTGCGATTCGATTTTCGTTACCATCGAAACAGACAATTCCATTACGGTAAGAGACAACGGCCGGGGTATCCCGACCGGGATGCACCCGAAGGAAAAGCGCTCGGCGCTGGAGGTGGTGATGACGGTGCTGCACGCGGGAGGAAAGTTTGATAAAGACACTTACAAGGTATCAGGCGGGTTGCACGGCGTGGGGGTATCCTGCGTTAACGCGCTTTCTATTGAATTCAGAGCCGAAGTTCACCGTGAAGGGCAGATTTTCGAGCAGGAATACTCTCAGGGAAAGCCGCTTTACCCCGTCCGGATCATAGGCGAATCCGACGCTACCGGAACAACTATTCATTTCAGGCCCGATGAAACTATTTTCACGGTTACCGAATACAAGTATGATACGGTAGCCACCCGTCTGAGGGAATTGTCGTTCCTGAATCGGGGAATCAGGCTTACACTTACCGACATGCGGGAGCTGGACGACGCAGGTCAACCCCGTTATGAAGAGTTTTTCTCCCAGGGAGGGCTCGTTGAATTCGTGACCTACCTGGACGCTACCCGGCCGGCGCTCATTCCCGATCCTATTTACATGGAGAACGCCAAATCGTCGGTTCCCGTGGAAGTGGCCATGGTTTACAATACCTCGTATACGGAAAACGTGTTTTCCTATGTGAACAATATCAATACGATTGAAGGCGGTACGCACGTGTCCGGCTTCCGTATGGCGCTTACCCGCACCCTGAAAAACTACGCGGACAAATCCGGGATTCTTGCCAAGGAAAAAATAGAAATCAGCGGCGACGATTTCCGCGAAGGATTGACAGCTGTTATTTCGGTTAAAGTTGCCGAACCCCAGTTTGAAGGGCAAACCAAAACCAAACTGGGAAACAGCGACGTGGCTGGGGCGGTAAGCCAGGTGGTTTCCGATATGCTGGAAACTTTCCTGGAAGAGCATCCGAAAGAGGCCCGCATGATCATTGACAAGGTCGTGTTGGCCGCCAAGGCGCGTATCGCCGCCCGGAAAGCGCGGGAAATGGTTCAAAGGAAAAATATCCTGACCGGCACTGGCCTGCCCGGCAAGCTCGCCGACTGCTCGGAAACAGACCCTGAAGTGTGCGAACTGTACCTGGTGGAGGGAGATTCGGCGGGCGGTACCGCAAAACAGGGCCGTAACCGTTTATTCCAGGCCATTTTACCGTTGCGGGGTAAAATCCTCAACGTAGAGAAAGCACAGGAATACAAAATTTACGAGAACGACGAAATCAAGAACATGTTCACCGCGATGGGTGTTCAGATCGGTCGTGAAGGCGATGAGAGGGCGTTGAACATCGACAAGCTCCGTTACCACAAAATCATCATCATGACCGATGCTGACGTTGACGGTAGCCACATCCGGACCCTCATTCTGACGTTCTTCTTCCGCTACATGAAGGTCCTGATAGAAAACGGCTACATCTATATTGCCCAGCCGCCGCTTTACCTCGTAAAAAAAGGGAAAGAAGAGCGTTACTGCTGGACTGAAGCGCAGCGCGAGACCGCAATAAGGGAGATTGGCGGCGGTAAAGACGAATCCGTCAACGTGCAGCGCTACAAAGGTTTGGGCGAGATGAATGCGGAGCAGCTTTGGCACACTACCATGGACCCTGACCAGCGCAGCCTGAAGCAGGTAACCATAGAATCCGCAGCCGAAGCCGACCACCTGTTCTCCATGCTCATGGGCGACGAAGTAGCCCCCCGCAGGGAATTCATCGAAAAAAATGCAAAATATGCGCGCATAGATATTTAACAGGCGTTGCAACGATATGGAAAAACGGGTGGTCTTCAACAAAATGACCATCCGTTTTTTTGTCTTTTGCAACAGACTGAAACGTCGGGCGGTAAATTCTGGTTGAAATCATAACAGGTAACTATGAAGCACTTCTCCCTTGTTTTTGTTTTTTTGACGCTTGCCTTCCTGCAGGCAGCCGGACAGGAAACCCCTGTCGAGCAGGAGGATTACTACCGCCAACGACCGGATACCACAACGCCGACCATCCGGAAAACGATCCTGCGGAGAGAAGCCCTGAAACAAAAAGACCTTACCAAAGTAAAAAGCCGGTGGTACATCGGCGCCGATCTTTTTGGACGTTCCGATGAAAGCGCACTTGAAAACAACTATCAGTATCTTTTCAAATCCAACGCCGCCAGCACTATTGATTTTTCTTTTAGCGGCCAGGTAGGCTGGATATTCCGCGAACAACTTGCTGTCGAGGGCGGATACGCCCGGAGCGCGATCCACAACGTGGCCTACCTGAATACGACTAACAAAGGCGGGTTTAAATTCAAAAATGAGGGGAACGCCTTCTTTTTAAGAACGAAATTCCTGATCGAATTCCAGAAGACAGGGCTTAGGCGGCCGGGGTTATGGATCGGGGCGGGCGCCTGGGCGGTCCCCAACACCGGAGGAGAACGCGAAAAAAAGGCTTATATCATTTACCGCTACGACCAACGCGGCAATACCGACACCACTTATATCAGCAGCAAAACTACTTTGTCCAATAACTGGACCTACGGATTGGAAGCCTCGGTGGAGTACACCTTTAAAGTAGCCGAATCGGCTGATCTCGCATTTTTTGTACGCAGGCATTGGGGCTATGGTACCGCCATTACTACAGAGCTTACCTATGCCGACAACAAAAAGATACTGGATACGGGTTATATCCGGTCAAACGGCACGGGCTGGAACTTCGGGTTGTCCCTGCGTTTTATGACGGGTATAAAAAGGGGGGAAATGAAAGCGGACCGTGACAGCGGCGTGCCGTGGAACTCTCCTACCGGCACCTTTCAGAATTAAAAAAACGGGTTTATGGCTCCGCGTTAACAATTCCATAACACTTGTTTTCAATTTAATTCCCAACGAACCCGCCATATTTGTAATTTTGATCAATGGCCTGAAAAATCGCAAAACATTACGCAAATTCATCTTCATCGTTCGACAATATGCCTTCAGATACCACCGGTTTTTTCCCAAACGACAAAAGGAAACCTTCTTTTTCGAACCTGTTCTCCTTTCTCAACCCTTCAGCGGGAGAGGAGGAAGAGAGCCCGTTCAGGAAAAATCCGGAGAAAGTTGCCCAAACTGTTGAGCAGAGCGATCTGATCAGCAGGGACCTGAGCTGGCTCAGGTTTAACGAACGGGTACTGGACCAGGCAAAAAACCCGAAGCGGAACCTGTTTGACCGGTTGAAATTCCTCGCCATTACCAGCTCTAACCTCGACGAATTTTTCACCATCCGCGTCGGGAACCTTTACAACTACCTGGACTACGGCAAACAAAGAATTGACTATTCGGGACTGCGGGAAATTCCGTTCAAGAAATTGCTGATGACAACGGCACAGCAGTTTGTGGAAGAACAGAACAACTGCTATATCAATGAACTTTTGCCTTTGTTTGAAGCGCACAAGTTCAGGATCGTCCAGATTGAAGAACTGGTCAGCGAAGAAAGGGAAAAAGCCACCAGCTTTTTCGACCGCACCATTTACCCCATGCTCACCCCCATGCTGTATGATTATACGCATGCGTTCCCGGTGCTACTCGCCAAGGTGCTGATATTAGCCGTGACTACCAAAGAGCACAAAGGAAATGAGCAGGAAGAAGAAAAGCTGTCGTTCGTGCAGCTCCCGGCCAACCTGCCGCGCTTCTTCGTGGTTGACCGGCCGGAAGAGGTGCTTTTCGTACCGATCGAAAGCATCGTCCGCACGCATATCAAGAAGCTCTACCGCAACGTAGATATTTGCAGCACAACGATTTTCCGGGTGATGCGCAACGAAGACTTCTCCCTGGAAGACAGCGACGATATCGAGGCCGACCTGGTAGATGAACTGAAGCAGAAAATAAAAAACCGGCGGCTCGGACGGGTAGTGCGGGTAGAAGTAGAAGAAAACGCCGGTCATCAGCTGCTGAAGCTATTGAGAAAACGATGGGAAATCGACGAAAACAATATTTTCTTCAATCGCGGGCTGATTGATTATACCGGCCTGTGGCAAATCGTTAAATTCCCGGAATTCAAAGACCTGATTCCGCCTACGCATCCGCCGGTTCCGCCGCTCGGAATAGGCAGGGAGCGATCCAGCAGCATCTTCGAGGTCATTCAAGAAAAAGACATCCTGCTGCATCATCCTTACAACAATTTTGAGCCTGTCCTCCAATTGCTGGAACAGGCGGCTGAAGATCCCAAGGTACTTTCAATCAAGCTCACGATATACCGGCTGGCCAAAAAATCGAGGGTTACCAACGCCCTGTTGAAAGCGGCCGAAAACGGCAAGCACGTAGCCGTTCTTTTTGAGGTAAAGGCCCGGTTCGACGAAGAGAATAATATCAGGGAAGCACAGAGACTGCAAAAAGCAGGCTGCTTTATCATTTACGGGATCGGACTCCTGAAAACGCATACCAAGCTCCTGCTTATCATCCGGAACGAAGGCGAAAATGTAACCCGCTATGCGCACATGTCCAGCGGAAACTACAACGAGGAAACTGCCCGGCTTTACACGGATATCGGGTTGCTTACCTCGCGGGAAGCGTACACCAGGGACATCTCCGAGTTTTTCAACGTTATTACCGGGCATTCTCAGCCTAATAAGTATGCCAACCTGATCACTGCGCCCCGGCATATGCGCGACGGTCTCATACAGCTGATTATGAAAGAGGCTGAAAACGCGCAGAAAGGCCTTCCGTCGGGCATATGCATCAAGATCAACTCCCTTGAAGACCGTGAGGTCATTATGAAACTGTACGAAGCCTCTCAGGCCGGAGTACCCATTGACCTGATTGTTCGCGGAATCTGTTGTTTACGCCCCCGCCGCAAAGGCCTGAGCGACAACATCGAGGTACGCTCCATCGTAGGCGACTTGCTGGAACATTCACGATTGTATTATTTCCATAACAACAACCAGCCGGTGGTGTACGGCGGCAGTGCTGACGTCATGGTAAGGAGTTTCGACCGGCGGATCGAATCACTGTTTGCATTTGTGGATGAGGACGTCAAACGGGAAACCATTGCCATGCTGGAATACAACCTGAGGGACAATGTCAATGCCTACGTACTGAACGAAGACGGCTCCTATACGAAAGTAGAGCCCGCAGACGCGTCCGAGCGCTTCAATATCCATGAAGAATTCTACAAAATTACGATGGAAGATGTCAAAAAAGCTGCCCTTTTCAGGAAACACGTTCCGGGCATTACATCCGAAACCTCACCAGGCTCATGACAGCTTTTTTCTTGTTATCGGAGCAAAACCAGGTACCTGTTTCACTTAATTTTTTACTTTAGTCTTTTGTAAAATTCACAGGGACTATTTGAATGGAAAGGTTTACCGGATTACTGGGTATTGTTCTCATCTTGGGTATTGCATTTTCACTCTCCAATAATCGCAAAGCGATCAATTATAGAACGGTAGGCGTCGGCCTGCTCCTCCAGTTTGGTCTTGCCGTCTTTATTCTCCGGACCGATATAGGAAAGAACATTTTCCAATGGCTGGGTGATAAAGTTCAGAAACTTCTCTCGTTTGCCGACAAGGGGGCTGAGTTCGTTTTCGGGTCGCTTGTCAAAGGGCCGCTCATGGTCCAGGCGTTCGGGGTGGGAAATGATTTTATTTTCTTCTTCAAGGTGATTCCCACCATGATCTTTGTAGCCGTTCTGGTGAATATGCTCTACCATCTCGGCATCATGCAGCGCGTTGTTTCGCTGGTTGCCCGGCTGGTTTTCAAACTGATGGGCGTTAGCGGCGCCGAGGCGCTCTCCAATGTGGCCAGCGCGTTTGTGGGCCAGGTAGAAGCGCAAATCATGATCAAGCCTTACCTGAACAAAATGACCCGGTCCGAGCTCATGGCTTCCATGTCGGGGAGTTTCGCCTGTATAGCCGGCGGCGTCATGGCGGTTTACATTTCATTGGGCGTTCCTGCGCCGTACCTCATCGCTGCCAGCCTGATGGCTGCACCGGGAGCGCTTGTCATATCCAAAATCATTTACCCCGAAACCGAGCATTCGGAAACGAAGGGAATCGTAAAAATGGAAATCAAAAAGAACCATGCGAACCTGCTCGACGCTATTGCCGCCGGGGCAAGCGAGGGGCTGAAAGTAGGGCTCAATGTCGTAGCTATGCTGATCGGGTTTATCGCTTTGGTAGCGCTCTTCGACTTTCTTTTGGGGCGTATCGGGTCAGTTTTCAATTTCCCGTCGCTGAGCTTCAACTATCTCCTCGGCAAAATATTCTCGGTATTCGCCTGGGCGATGGGCGTACCGTCGCAGGATGTTCAGACTGCCGGCGCGCTGATGGGCACCAAAATGGTGATCAATGAATTTGTGGCCTACCTGGACCTCGTCCATATCAAGGACACCCTGGCGCCCAAGACGATGGTGATCACCAGCTTCGCACTTTGCGGTTTCGCAAATTTCAGTTCCATCGCCATACAAGTCGGCGGTATCGGCGAGCTGGCGCCCTCCAGGAGGTCAGACCTGGCAAAATTGGGTTTCAGGGCACTGCTCTGCGGAACGCTCGCCTCTTATTTATCGGCTACGTTTGCGGGTATCCTTGTGAACTGACCCGTCAACCCTACCGGAGTGCCGTCATCCCGACCGGGTACACGTCATGCCGGCTGCAGCGGAAAAGGGGAACCACGAATTCACAGATAAATCCTGTACCGCAAATTTTATTCAAACCTGAGATACAACCCCATATCTTAAATCAGATCGTTGAAGGATCAACCACAAAGCGCGCAAAGAACGCAGAGAACTTCCTAAAAACCTTAACAGAAAGAAACCTTTGTGTACTTCGTGGCCTCCGTGGTTAAAAAATCAACCACAAAGAACGCAAAGGGCACAGAGAGCTTCCTAAAAACCTTAACAGAAAGAAACCTTTGTGTACTTCGTGGCCTCCGTGGTTAAAAAATCAACCACAAAGAGCGCAAAGGACACAGAGAGCTTCCTAAAAACCTTAACAGAAAGAAACCTTTGTGTACTTCGTGGCCTCCGTGGTTAAAAAATCAACCACAAAGAGCGCAAAGGTATTATGTTTGAAAGGGGCTAATATAAAGAAGCATAAGCTGATATTCTTTTAGAGTAAGGA
>NZ_BAABEY010000013.1:0-46369 GCF_039540405.1 Ravibacter arvi | reverse complement strand
AATGCAGCTAAAAAATAAAAATAACAGAAATATCAGCTTATAAAATTGCTTTTCAACATAGAAGAGCACCGAGGACACAAAGCATAAGTCTCTGTGCTCTCCGTGCCCTCGGTGGTTAATAAAACCTACGCGAGCGGTTCTTCTTGTAAACCACAAAGAACACCGAGAACACAAAGCATAAGCCTCTGTGCTCTCCGTGCCCTCGGTGGTTAATAAAACCTACGCGAGCTGTTCTTTTTCTAAACCACAAGAACACGGAGGACACAAAGCAGAAGCCTCTGTGCTCCCCGTGCCCTCGGTGGTTAATAAAACTTTCTACTTTGTAGTGACATCGAGGATAACCATTCCTTTACCAGGAATTCGTACTCTGAATGCTGTGTTTTCAAAACGAACCGGCACGCCGGGAAACGAAGTTTTTACCTGGATCTTTTCTATCGCACGCCCAACATCAATAGACGGTGTTGTGTAGTAAAAACTATCGCTTCCAATAAGCAGACGGCTCCTGTTTTTATCCATTTGATAGGCAAATACCCTGATCACATCTTCTTTTACGGTCACTTTGGGGAAACCGGCATAAGCCATGATGACGTTCGCGCAATTCTTCAGAAAGGACCGAGATACTTTGCGGTAGTACAAACTCTCTGTCCAGGAAAAAGGATCTGCGGGTTCCTGCTCGATTTTCTCTTCGCCCTCCTTTTGCAAGGGCATCAGCTCCAGGGTCCGTTTTGCGCCATACACACTGCATGCAAGTGCGGAAGGACCATATACGTCTCCGAAAGATGCAGCAGGCACTCCCCCCGTGTTCACCTGCCCCCCTATCGTAATCAACGGACCATTTTTGTAGGCAAAAACCTTCTCAAGTTCCGTTGCAGGGAAAAGATGCGGGTTGAGTACCAGCAACGGGCCCTTTGTTTTTCCTATGTCCGCAACGTTGACAACTGCGTTTACAGGGGCTCCGGCAGCCATCAGCTCATACAACAGCTTATGCGTGGAATACCGACGGGTTTTGATATAATCACGCAATTGCTCATCGAGCGCCTGGTCGGACCATACGAGGGTAGCGCCGATTATACTTTGAGGCGTATCCGAAAAGCCGAGATCCCAACGTTGTTTCAGCCACTTCCACTCGTGGCCGGCTACCGAGTCTGACAAACAGCCAAGCGGTCCCGAAGAACACCGGGCAAGCGAGCCGTCACTTTTTTGGAGATACAGATTGGCCATCGAGTAGATTTCCCTTTCCACCACCGTAGGCACATGCCTAAGCGCGTCATATTGTTCCAGCGTATCATGGATACCGGTAAAAGGCCGCAACGGTGTATCGGGCGCCTGGGCCTTTATCAGCATCAGCATCGCCATGGCGTTGTAATGAAACTTCGTGTAGTCGTCGTTCAATTCGGGTTCCATCGCTACTGCCGATGCTGCCGCTTCCACCACAAATCCATCAATTCCTGCCTTGGCAATCCGGCTGTAATCAATACCGTAGCGGTAGATGGCTTCGAAGGGTGCACGCGTCCAGGCCGTATTGAAAACTACCTTTTTCTGAATGCCGTGCAGCATTTCGACCGATTTTTTCCAGAACATTTCCCAGCGGTCTACATGAAAACGAATCCATTCCTCCCTTTTGTTTTTCCAGATCCACCGGCTTCGCTTCGCATATGCTTCTTTGTTAAGATCGAGCGCGCCGGAAATATCACCGGGCAGCGACACCCGGGTATGAGCCACGAACTGCCCAACCATGTCATCGGAATAGTCGATGTCATCCAGCGGTCTTCTACCGCTGGAGTACCCGTCTGCGCCATGAAAACCATCGAATTCATAATCCAGCATCACCTCCTTCAGCTTTCCTAAAAAGAAGTCTTCATACAGCCCCTGCCCTTTTATGTTCTTGAGCGGATTGATGATCTGGTAGGCAACACCGTCTTTGCTTGTCTCGCGGATTTCCGGATATTGATAGGCCCATCTGCCCACACCTTTTTCGTTGATAAACATATCAAAAAAGCTGCAATAGGTCTTCACATTGTGTTTGCGCAACTCCCTGTTCAATCCTCTCAACTGATAGTTGGTCCAGGCCTGGCGGTCGCGTTCCAGGCTGGTGGGCCGTGCGCCGTATGAGCAGAATTCCGGCGGAAAAGTCCATTCCTTTGACATACCCGTATGCGTATGAACAAAGTCTGCGGTAAACATCAGAAATGATATCGCCTCCGGCACAAAACCTGTATTCTCCAGGAAATGCGCTACCCCGTAGTCCGGCCTGGTATTATCAAAACCTATAAGCTCAATCCAGAGCCATCTTTCATATTTCCCGACTGTTGTCGGATCTGCCGCGCCCTGAACCGGGGCAACAGAAACAGCGAGGTTTTCATTTTTCGGGAAAAATACCGGCGCCGCAACCCACGCAGCACCGAGTTTTAGGAATTCTCTCCTGTTATTGATCATCGAGTTAGGATTAGTAGGTATACTTTTGAGAGTGATTTATCAATGGTTCGGGTTCTGGACGAGCGTCGAACTTCCGTCTTTTACACTTAAATCGATCTGAGCCTGCGGAATGGGAAACAATTCATTCTTGCCTTTCTGGAATTTCGCCCCCACAAGATACGCGCAACTGAAATTCGGAACACCCGTTTCGAAGGTAACAAATGCATTTAGTTTCTCTGCCATGTACCCGCTTCCGTTATCATAGCGGCGGAGGTCAAAAATGCGGTGCCCTTCCATGGCCAGCTCAATTTTACGTTCGAACCTGACTGCTTCCCGCGCGAAGTTCTGCCCTTTTGACTCAAATTCACCCTTATACAATCCTATTTTGTAATTCGCTGCGGGCACTGCCGAAAACCCTTTGGAGGGGTCGTTTTTATCAAGATACTGCTTCACCCAGCCGGCCGGGTTGGCCGCCCTCGCCCGTACGCGGTTGACGAGTTCCTCTGCTTTTTTGAGACTTCCTACCTCTACCTCCGCTTCGGCTGCCCAGAGAAGTACATCTGCAAAACGAATCATGTTATAGTTATTTGCCGTCGCGGTTGCCCAGCCATTATAGCTCGTGCTGGTGCTTGCCTTGGCGGCTTTGTAATAGACGTTTTTAATACCAATATACGGACCGGCATCGGACTGCGCGCGTACCCAGGCCGATCCCGGCATGATACCCCAGTCCAGGTACGGAATTCCGCGCCGGCCTACCGTATAGTCAAGCCGGGGGTCAATAGCTCCTTCATCGGGCGTAAATGGCTGTACTGAGGGCGTTCCCTGGTCACTTTTAATGGCATGGTCATTAAACGAATCCAGGTACGGCAACCCGTTGGGATCGGTTCTGAAAGAGTTAACGAGGCTGAACGAAGGCTGATAAAACCCGCAGCAGGAGCTCGGGCCGCCAATCGGCATGGTCAGTACATCGCCGGGATTTCCGGTCTGGCCATTTGTACCGGCCTGGATCGACATCTGCACCGCAAATACCGACTCCGGGCCATTTTTCCGGGAAGGATTAAAATTATCGGAGAAAAGCCCCAGGTCATATTTTTGCCCGGATGCAGTGGTTCCGCCCGCAATTATTTCGGTCAGTAACACCCTGGCCTCTTCATACTTATGCTGAAACAGGTAAGACTTGGCTAAAAATGCTTTGGCAGCCCAGGAATTGGCCCGACCCGGCAAGCTTTTAGTAGGCGTAAGCCGTTCGGCTGCATATCTGAAGTCGTCTTCGATCTTGGGCCAAACCGGTATTTTATTGCTCACTTTGTAGTTCTGGTTGGCAAAGCTTACGTCCTCGCTGATAAAAGGAACGTTTTCCCATATCTTGGCTGCCTCCAGGTGGTAAACTCCGCGGAGAAAAACGGCCTCTGCTTTTATCTGGGTTGCTTCGTCTTCAGAAAGCACCCCGGCCGGTAATTTAGCCAGGATACGGATCACCTCATTGGCGCGCTGAACCCCGTCATACAGCGCAATCCATTTGTCGTTGTAAACGTTGTTAACCGATGTCGCGCTGTAGTTTTCGATTTGCTCAAATGCTACGCCATCTCCAAACTCGGAACCTTTGTGCGCATCGTCAGAAGCCAGAGAGAAAATCCAGTTGCTCACCGCTCCAAACCAGGACCCTTTTCCTACCTCCCGCGTACCTACGCCGTCCAGGTAGGAGTAAGCGCCCGTTAGAAGGCCGTTCACTCCAGCCTTTGTCATCAGCGTAGACTCATTCACAGTACCTTTGGGGCCGATTTCTAAAAAACTCTGCCGGCAATTATGAAACAAAAGGCCAGCCAGGAGCAGATAATATTTGAGTAATTTCATTTGAATGATAGGTTTGAGGTGTGAGCTATGAGGTGTGAGACTTAAGGTGTGAGGTATGCGCTCATACCTTACAGCCCATACCTCATGGCTGTTTAAAATGCCAGGTTAAGACCGAGGAGAAAGCTCTTCTGATTTCCGGGATAATTGCCGAAATCGGCGCCGAAACTGGCGCTGCTCCCGCTGATTTCCGGATCCAGGCCCGTGTACCGCGTGACGGTAAACAGGTTGGCCGCCTGCAGGTATACCCTCAGTTTGCTGAGCCCGATTTTACGAATGGCTTCAGGGGTGAACTGGTAACCCAGAAGTAGTGATTTCAGCCTGAGATAGGAGCCGTCCTCCCGGTAGTAGGAATTTGCCACCCCAGATGTACTGAATGAGCTGACGGTTTCTACTTTCGGGACGGTTGTGTTTGTATTTTCGGGCGTCCAGGCATTCAGCAACACATTGCTTTTCCCACCGGGATTGCTAAAAAAATCGGTAAAATACCGTACGTGGTTAAGCAAGTCATTACCCTGTGAACCGTAGAAAACCGCCGAAAAATCGAATTGGCGAAACTCCAGCCCTGCATTGAGGCCGTAGGTAAAATCAGGATTCGGATTGCCGAAAAAAACGCGGTCGTCGGTTGATATTTTTCCATCGCCATTGGCATCCCGGTACTTGAACCGACCGGGCGCCGCCTCGTTTTGGACGGGCGATTCGGCCACGTCCCGGTCGCTTGAAAACAAGCCGATTACCTCATAGCCATAGAAAGAGCTGACAGGGTGGCCCACCTGGTTGCGAATCAGCGTACCAATAATGGAGCCGCCGCCGGCACTCTCAAAATAACCCGGATCAGGTATATGTACCACTTCGTTGCGGTAAGTGGTTACGTTTACCCCGAGGTTGTACCGCAAGCTTTCGCCGATTCTGTCACGGTACAGAAGCGATATATCGACGCCCCGGTTCCGTATATCGCCGATATTAATGGTAGGCGGTTCTGCACCGCCGGCCGTAGCAGGCAATGGTTCCGGAAAGAGTAAGCCTTCTATTGATTTGTTATAATATTCAACGCCGGCTTCCAGCCTGTTGTTAAACAAAAGTGCGTCCAACCCGATATTCGTCACCACGTTCCGCTCCCAGCCTGTGCGCGGATTGCCATTCCTTGACTGGAAAAAACCTTGTGTCAAGCCGGTACTGCTCCCCGCCAGGTCATAGTAAGAATTGGTCATGGTACTTCCGAACAAGCTGTAGGCATTCTCAGGATTGATATTGTTCTGTGAACCCAGGATTCCGTAACTTGCTTTCAGTTTCAAATCGTTGATCCAGGCGACACCTTTCAGGAATGCTTCATCCGATAAGCGCCAACCGGCGGAAACAGACGGGAAGGTACCGAACCGGTTTTCACTGCCGAAACGCGATGAGCCGTCGCGGCGGACGGTTACACCCAACAGGTATTTTTCGTTAAACGAGTAATCGAGCCGGCCGAAAGTAGAAAAAAGCGCTTCTGCGTATGCGCTGCTGCCTGTAGCAAAATTTTTGGTGCCATTGCCCAGAACCAGGTAGTCAAAGTCAGTGGCATACAGGCTGTTTGAAGAGCCTGAAACGCTTCGCCCACTGCTTTTCAACGCTTCTGTCCCAAGCAGGACCTGCAGCTGATGCCGGCCGAGTTTTTTTCCGTACCGGAGCGTATTGGTCCAGATCATGCTGTTGCCATAACCCGACCCCTCCGAAAGTGCATTTTCCCGGTTATTGAAGAATGCGTCGTTGTAAGAATTGAAAGTAAAATTAACGGCATAATTACTCGAGATCGTTCCGCCGAAGCTGGTCCTGAGCGTCAGGTCTTTCAGTAAGTCTGCTTCTGCATAGACGTTCCCCATCAGATTCCAGGTATTGTTCCTGTTGTTTTCAGTCCTTTTCTGCCTGGACACGGGATTCTCCCCGCTTCCCAGCTCGGGCCCGGCAAATGAACCGCCGAAATTGCCCATAATGTCATAAACCGGTACAATCGGCATCATCCGGTAAATGTGAGATACCGAGTTACCAACGGCAAGGTTGTCAAGGCCGTTATTCTGCCTGTAGTAGCCGTAAATATTTTGACCCACACGAAGGTGATTGCGTACTTTAAAGTCGGTGTTAATGCGCATCGAGTACCGTCTCAGATAGGTATTGAGCAGGGTTCCGGTCTGGTCGAAATACCCCAGGGAGACCATGTAGCTCGACTTGGCGGTGCCGCCGCTGATCGCCAGGTTGTGGTTGGTCATCGGCGCCCTTTTGAACACTTCCCTGAACCAGTCGGTGCCCTGCTTATTGACGCTTTGAATCAGGTAATTGGACGGTGTATTGGACTGGTCAAACACGTATTTCGACGGGTCGGCACCGGGATCTCCCTCCTTGACCGCTCCTACAACGCCCGGGCCTGCATACAAATAATCCGGCATCCCGTTTTTAAAAATATTGCTGGCAGGATTGGCGATCAGCGTCAACCGCGCGAAGTCTTCCGAGTTCAACAGGTTGAAAGGATTTTTTTTCAGCGGCAACTGCTGCCCGTAAAAGGCATCATACGTCACTACAGGCTGACCTGATTTACCTTTCTTCGTGGTAACGACAATTACGCCATTGGCCCCCCGAACGCCGTAAATAGCGGCAGCACCTGCGTCTTTCAGCACCTGCATCGATTCCACTTCGTCGCTTCTGAGGTCATTGATGCTACCAGGGACACCGTCGATCAGCACGAGCGGTCCGGTGCTGCCGAATGAGGTTATTCCCCTGATAAAAACCGTGCTGTTGCCTCCCGGCACACCGGAGCTGATCACGTTGACGCCCGCTGCCTGCCCCTGCAGGGCCTGCAATGCGGAGCCGGTCGGAATGGATTTGAGCGCCCTCACATCCACAGCAGAGACAGAACCGGTGATATCCACTTTTTTCTGCGTTCCGTAACCAACAACCAGTACTTCCTCGAGCGCTTTTTCGTCAACCTGCAGCGTCACCTGCAAATCGGAAACGTTCCCAGCCGTAATTTCCTGCGTCATATAGCCCACGAACGAGAACACCAGCACGGACTCCGGCCCGGCAATATTCAACCGGAAATCACCGGAAGCGCCGGTCACCGTTCCCTGCTGCGTCCCCTTTACCAGGACACTTACACCCGGCAGGCCCTCTCCCTTTTCATCGGTTACTTTTCCTGATATTTCCTGGTTTTCAGCCATTGGCGGGGCGGGATGTTCGGTAACCGTTATACCGGATGGGGCACGTTTCCGAAGCAAAATTCTCGAATCCAGCACTTCGTAGCGGATCTGCAGGGGGGTAAGCAACAATTGAAGCACTTCGGAAAGCGGGCGGCCTACTGTCTGGAGGCTCACCCTTTCACCGGCGTTTATTTTAGTACTGTAAACAAATTTAACGCCGACAGATTTTTCGATTTTTTCCAAAACGCTACCTAACCTCGCATGGGTTTCAGACAGGGTAACAGACTGGTTCAGAATGCGCTGTGCCCGACTGTCGTGTGCTGCCGCCAAGCCGGCAAACAGGCCTGCCAGTAAAACCTGGTACAACGTAATTCTCATAACCATCCACAGCGATTTGTGAAACAATACATTTTTTTTCATAGATTTAACTGTGTTTTTTAGAATGAAAAGATAGGAAACACCACTCCCGCCGGCAGGTCTCAAATGCAGAGGGAGGTAAACTGAAACCGGGAATGTTCGCGCATTACCGGTTTCTTTTTCTTCACTTCAGAACAGGCTGCTAGCAGCCGTCACCGCTGATAAAAACAACTGTTCCGCGCTGTTCATAAGTGGCGTCAATTGACTTGCAGAGCAGTTCCAGTTGCGTGAACATCGGCAGACCGGTCAGGTCCGCGTTAATGCCGCAGTCCCTGATCCTGGGATCCGCAATGAAAAATTCGATGCCATAGTGTTTCGTCAATGCGTCAAGTACATTTCCGAGGGGAACCGACTTAAAATCGAGCGACGGTAAGGGTGCATCCTCGCTGAGGCGGGGAACCGGCTGTTCCACAATTCCGGCCGCAAGATGCTGGGTATCCCTGTTGTACCGAATGAGCTGATTAGCCGTGAGGATCATCCCGTTCAGCTTTTCCTTACTGCCTGGAGTTTCAGTATATACGGAGACCTTTCCTGAGGCAACCGACACCTCCGTGGTAGTCTGCTTCGGGTGGTTCCTAATGAAAAAGCTCGTCCCCAAGACCTCTGTAATCAGGCTTCCTGCGTGTACGACAAACGGTTTCGTCTCATCGCGCCTTACCTGGAAAAATGCTTCCCCGGTCAAAAAAATCTCGCGTTTCTCCCGGTTAAAGCGGTGATCATAGGTGATCCTGCTATTCGGTTTCAAAAGTACTACCGTACTATCCGCCAGTCTCACTTCCTGATCGGAACCGGTAGTGTTCCGAATTTCGAAGTGTTCCGTCCCGGCAACAGCCCGGCTCTCTTCCACCGGTAAACGATCCGGCCAAAACCACCATACCGTCACCAACAAGCATGCAGCAGCAGCGCCCCAGCCCGACCACTTAAAAAACAGCAGGCTCCGTTCGCCAACCGCACCGAAACGTATCTGTCGCCACATCTTTCGCTCCGTTTCTCGCTTCTCCGTTGGTGACATGGGCGGGAATGGTAGCTCGGCCTCATTCCGGTGCCATTCTTCCAGGAAACGGTTCTCCTCTTCGCTGGTATCTCCCTCGAGGTATTTCTTCAGAAGCCTGTTAAATTCTTCCGCACTTTTCATAGATAATTCCTTTCAATTGTCCGACTGGTAGGGCCTCAGATTTTCCCGCAGGAATTTCAGCGACTTCGTAATGTGATACTCGACGGCCTTTTCGCTTAGGTTCAGACCCCGGGCAATCTCCCTAACCGATTGGTTTTCGAACCGGCTGCGTTTAAATACTTCCGCACTTTTTTCGGGAAGCCTGCTCAATACCTGTTCAACTGCCGCCATCAACTCTGTAAAATTCACAATTTCATCCGTAGCGTACTGCCGTGTGATTTCATGAAACACCTGGTATTCCCGGTATTTCCTGTAACTGAGTTTTGACTTGAAATAATCGTATACCTGGTTTTTAATAGCGATGGTCAGGTACAGATCAAGGTTCCTGACTTCCACGCCGGCACGCCGCTTCCACAAATCCAGGAAGACTTCCTGCAAAATTTCTTCGGCTTCTTCTCTGACGCCCGTATGGTGGTAAGCAATACTGAAGAGCTTTTGCCAGTAGCGCCGGTAAATCTCCTCAAATGCAGCCAGTTTTCCCCCTCGTAAAAGAGAGGTAAGCTCTGCATCATCAGATCGTTGAAAATTCATAAGGTCAAAGGTTAGGAGCCCATATCGGAAGACACAGTAGAATATTCCTGAAAAACCCCTAAAAAAGAGAAAAAAAAATTTGGCCGCCGGCGTATTGAAAGGTCCGCGGGACTCAGTTTAATTTGGGGAAGCGCGGCAGGCGCCGGCTTCCGGTTGCGGCCTAGTAAACTACGTTCACCATCCCGCTGTAGTTGTACCGGCCATGCACCATAAGCCTGTAGGTATAAGTGCCGGCCGGTACAGGCTGCCCTTTATAGGTACCGTCCCATTCCCGGCTACCGCCCTTCATATGGAAAACAACCTCGCCCCAGCGACTGTACACCCATACTTCGAGTTCGTCTGCATCCCTGATAGGCTTCCAGACATCGTTGATCCCGTCACCATTAGGCGTAAACGAGCTGGGATAAAGGGTACTTCCGGGCACGTCTTTCCCCATTAACCGAACCGTGGCAGATCCGTCGCACCCGTCTTCAGATTCAATGTAAACGGTATAGGTGGCATCCTGGTTCACGACGACCGTCTGCTTCGGCGCCGTAGGATCGTCAAAAAGCGAACCGGGCTCCCAGGAAACAACCGTGAATTCATCGCGGTTGACTTTCGGGGTCAGCGTAACGACCTCGCCCAAAAATACGGATGCGGGGTCAGAACTGCTCAGGAGTTCGGCTTCAAGCGGCTGAACGGTGATATTGATCACCCGGTGGAGACTGTCGCAGCCGAGTGCATTTTTATAAACCTCATCCAGCACCGTACTTTGCGTATACCGGGTATCCTTATAATCCACGAACTCACAGCCGGATAAATCCCGGCTTTCTTCCGTGACTTTTCCCGGGTAAACCACGATTTCGGTTTCCCTAATGAGGCTGTCGCAGCCGGAAGCCCCCTTGATCGATTCCTTCAGCATGATACTTTCCGTATAGTCGGTACCATTGAAAGAAACCTTCCCGCAGCCGGTCAGTTTTGAGGTTTCTGTTTTAGGCGGATCGGAAAGCACTTTTACCTTAACTTTTTCGGTAACCTTTCCGCACGCGTCCGACAATGTGACGGTATAGTCGGTTGTTTTAGCGGGTTTCACTGTGAGAGTTTCTCCGGAAAAGCCTCCGGGGGTCCAAACATAGCCATAACCGGAACCCACAATGCCAAATGCAGCTTTAGTGGCCAACCGAACTTCTTCTCCATTACAGATTTCTGTCTCCGCGGCCGGAAGAACAAAGGCGGCACGAAGGGTTTCTCCTTCTACGGTAACGACGAAAGGTCCTACTCCTCTTACGCAGTCAGCGCCGCAACCGGCAGTTCCCATGCATTTACGCATTATGGAGAGCCTGATATCGACGGCTGTCGGATCACAGGTTGGTTGAAGACAGTTGTTGTAATTATCTACATCCCGTTTTTCAACAGTTGCAAACCCTGGTTTATTGCCTTCATTGGTTTCAACTTCGGGTATCCAGTAAACTTTTAGTCCGCAATTCCCGGTGCCGATACGGTACTTGTAAAACAAGTTTTTCATCGCGCAGGGGGCAAGCGCCTCGACCCGCGCATCAAAATACAATTTCGTCACGGTAATTGCTCCCGGTACCTGAAGTTTCCATCCGTAGCTGCAGCTTTCAGCGAATCTGTCCTCCGTGCAATTACTATTGTCGCCGTCAAAATGTGAGTTGAGATGCCCGGCCTGGGCAAGTTCGGACCTGGCGCCGGTTACGGTAGGATCAATTACAAAAGATCCGGCTTCCAGCAATGTCCCCAAAACGTTTTCGCTCAAAACGATAGACTGATTGGCTCCTTCCAACTGGTAGGGCAGATCCACCGTGAGGTCGCTCCTGCCTGAGACGTAGGCGAAGGCTTTCCCGATTGCGGCCAACTTTTTGCCGTCAACGGACAAGGCAAGCTTTCCGACGCCTGATTTCAACTTTTTATTAGTTGGAAAGTGTAGGGCAGTGCCCTTTGCATGTTGGTAAGTATCTTCAAAGAAATACTTTTCATAACCGGGAAATTCCCACTTTCTAACGATAAGGCTCGACTTAACCTCGCCTCTTTCTACCCTCATTTCGGCGTCCACGCCAGGAAAGATATCACGCACCAGAACACCATCGTCTCCCGCCTGGCAGTTTGACCAATCAGCGGTAGCCAGCAGTTTTTTCACCTTTCCTTTCCCCCCATAAAGCTTCCAATGGTTAAAAGAAACGGTACCGGTACCGGTCTTGATGTAAGATTCCTGCTTTTTCAGATCGAACCCGACGGGTTCCTCCTGGTGTGGCGCTTCGAGAAGATATTGGCTTTTCTGTTCAAGCCGTCTGTCTATGAGCAGCCACTGGCCATTTTTTTTATAATGCAAGGCACCATAAGCCGACTGGGAAAAAACGCGCCCGGGATTTTTTCCATCTACATAGTAGCGTGACGTTTCGGTTCGCTTTTCCAACACTTCTATTGCGTTGGAATCCGGCTGTTCTGCTGCAATTCTCCCTGCATCCGGATGGCTGGCCATGCCCGGGTTATGACTCAGCCAGGCAGAATCTATCAACCTTTTTTTTGCTGTAAAGTGAGTAAAATTAAGCGGTTTAGACGGCACGCCGACCGCGTCCACACCGGGAATACCGGGCACCCGGGCATTTTGTGCCTGAACGACCGTACCGAGAAAAATCAGCCACCATGCCAGCCACCCCGTGAAACGCCGGCTCCAAAAACCCACTTTCTTCATAGTGTATATATAAAACTTCCATTTTTCTACTTCAAATACAAACGCTTATTCAGGAAGGTTTATCTGCATGATGCAATTCAGACGCAAAATAACGTATTAGCGGTTTAAAAATACGGTTTTTCCTGTTTTTGATGATTCCCGGGCCGCCTCGAGGATTTCTACCGTCGTTACATTCACCGGCAACTCGTACCAGTCGTTTCGCTGCAGTTCGAGCGCGCCGGTAATGACGCCTGCAAAAATCTGGAACGGATTTTCGAACGGAGCAGGCAGAGGCGGCACTTTGCGCGTTTCTTCCTGCTTTTTTGCTTCCAGCCGCTGGCGAACGTTTTCCTTGTCGACAGCGACGGCGTACCCTTTCGTGCCGTACACTTCCATGTCTTTACGGCTGAAACTCCAACTCCAGGAAGCCTGGATCACACATTGTACGCCCGGATACTGCAACACAATAGTCGCTTCATCGTCTACCTTCGGATACAGGTCCGGCCGGTTCTGATGGGTCACCGCCGTGACAGACAATGGCCTTTCTCCTTTCATGAGCCACGTCATCAGGTTCCCGCCATAACATCCGAAGTCGGTTAGCGCACCACCTCCGTTTTTCACCGGATCAGCCAGCCAGGCGATAAAATGCTTGTCCATCTGCGACGGTCCGCCGTGACCGTCGTTGACCATTACCTTACGCAAATCTCCCAAGGCCCCTTTTTCGTACAGATCCTTTACATATTGGTTGCTGGCGTACCAGGAAGTTTCAAAATTGGTCAGTACTTTAATGTGATTTCGGGCAGCGAGCTTTTGTATTTCCAGCGCATCCGCATAAGTAGTTGCCAGCGGCTTTTCAACCATGACGTGAACTTTTCTCGGGGCAGCGGCCCGAACCACCTCCACGTGTTCATTGACCGGCCCGAAAGCCATTACGCCGTCAGGCTTCAACTGGTCCAGCATAGCGCCCAGGTCGTCATAAAAAAGCGTAGCAGGAAGCTTATAGCGACTACGGAATGCGTTGACCAATTCCCGGTTCGTTTCATAAATACCGACAATCTCGATTCCGGTGAGGTCGAATCGATTGAAAATCCAGCCGCTATGCCCATGGCTAATACCGGCTACCGCCAGGCGAACCGGCTTCGCAATTACCTGCGCCGTCGCGGCGAATAAAATGAGTGAGAAAACGAAGAGAATTCTATTCATGGTTATGAGGTGTGAGGTATGAGGTATGAGGTATGAGGTGTGAGGGATTAGGGCTAACACCTCATCCCTCACACCTCACACCTGTTAAAACGGATACGCTACGCCTTCAGGCAGGGCTTCCACCGCTACTTTCATCCACTTTCCTTTGATTTTGATCACGACAATGTCACGATCTTTGTCATAGAAAATAGTCCCGTCCCCTCCGTGCTTCAGTTCGTTGTAGTTCACGTACTTCGCGTCCTGCCCGTAGTTTTGTTCGGCGTCCTTTTCCGGTTTTTCCGCTAACAGGTCATCTTTGCCGATCCGGCCCAGTGTTAGCGCATTGGTCAGCTGCAGGGAACCATAAAAAACTGCCTTGTCGCGACTGAACATGTAAGAATGCTGACGAACGTCGGACCCGATCCGAAACCAGTTATAGGCAGCGTCCGAATGGTCGTATACAGTGCCGTAATAGTACAGCTCTGCCACCGGTCGGGCTTCTTCCGTATGCTTGTTGAGAAGCATGGTAATCCGCGACCGATCGTCACGGGCATAACCTTCAAATACATGAAATCCCCATCTTTTTTTGTTGCGTTCATCCTCGTTGCCGCGGACCTGTACCATGAACGGTGTGCTGAGAATGCCGTTCACGGTTGTATACATGGGGGTCTGATGCTTATTGAAGCCGAAATGATAGCCCCTGTCAGCCCAGCGCGTCCAGTTCGAATCTATGTCTGACGCCAGTTCAAGCACATGCTTGCCGGGTGAAGAAGATTTAAGCCGGATATAGTCCGACAACGTGGCCCGCTGCGCACGGAGGCCCGCCGGGATGAAAAAAAGAGGTAGAAAAAGCAGAAGGAAGCGGTTCATGAACAAGCGGTTAACGTTGATTCGAAAATAAAAAATGGAGCTACGAGCAGTTGACTAGCCCATGGCCTGCCATATACCATACAAACTAACCAACAAAATGGCAATGACGCTTAACCAGAAGAAAAAATCATAGGTACGGGAGGGTGTCAGCGCAGCCGGCAGGGACCGGTACCGAAACAATATGGCCACGTACGCAACCAGAACGAGCAGGATCGAAGTAGCAATACCTCCGAGCACAACCATCAATACGGGCGTCTGCATAAAAAGGAACAAGAGGCACCAGGTCGCGGGGAAAGCCCATGAAAAAATAGCAACACTTTTCTTCCGCTCGGCTTCCGTCCCGAATTTCATCCATCCGAGCTGACCGAAAGCATCTCCCCAGACCAGCGCCCAACTGGCAGTAGCCGTAAACAATGTGGAGTAAAGCACCACAAACGCGCCGGCAAGAAACAACCACCGGGCGCTCTCGCCGAGGGTTTCGGTAAAAATACGGCTCAATACTTCCACCATGCGGTAGCCCTCAGGTACGTGCCCCGCTTTGTGGAGCACCGCCGCGCCCAGCAGATAGAAAGCAGCCGTTACGATGGTATAAACGACCATCGACACCAATGCGTCAAGGTACATTACGTTTATCCAGCCCCTGGCTCTTTCCGCCCACTCTGCAGTTCCATCGTTCGGACCTGTAAAACGGGCGTATCCCTTTTCGATACACCAGTAATTATAAAACATGATTTCATCGCCCCCTACCCCGGTAATTCCAAATGCGCCGAAGGCGATGAGCACCAGTTCGGGCGGCAGCTTGAAACTCAGTCCGGAACTCACTTCGTTCCAGGAAATTGCATACGGCGTAAACTGCAGCATAACCATCGCCACCATCATGACGCCGGTAAAAAAGAGCGTCATCAACAGCGCCCCCTTTTCGATGGTCCTGTAATACCCTTTGTACACCAGGACCGACGTAAAAATTGCCGCCAGAACTGCCCAAAGGTTTACCCCCAATAAAGGGAATACCATGTGCAGTACAATGGCGACGCCGCCTATGATGCCGCCCACCTGGAGCAGCTTCAATCCCTGAACCGAAAGCCAGACCCAGATAGCCCAGTGTGCCTTCCCCCATTTGGGGCCGGGAAGCGTGTTGAAACTTCTCATCGTATACACGCCCGTATAGATGGCGTTTTTACCGAATTCAAGCTGGATCGCTACTTTCACCAGGCAGCTCAGCAACACCACCCAAAAAGTAATAAAACCGGCTTTAGCCCCCAGCGTGGTCGTGGCAATAAGCTCACCCGAACCTACAATCGCAGCGGAAAGAATGAATCCGGGCCCAAGATGCCGGAGCTTCCCTGCCAGGCTGGTCGGAGGAGATTTAACATGCATCATGATATGTCAGAATGTACTGTGAACCGGATGGCCTGCTGACCGGTACGTTTGCAGGAGCGACCGCATACCTGGTAAAGTGCGCGGACCGCGTTTATTACTGAAACCGTCTGCTAACATTCGTGGAACCAGCTTTTTAAGGACAAATCAAATATGAGCGGCCCGATTGCCCCCAAACAATCTTTTACGTACCTTGCACAAGCAACTTAAATACGGATGAAGTTATTTGCCACCGGCCCCGGCGATTCAGAAATCATTGAAGGAATCGTTTCCAACTCACCGCGGAGAAGACTATTTGAGGAGAAACTTTACAGACGTTATGACTATCTCATCAGGGAAGGTGTTTTCAAGCACAGGCTTTCGGAAGATGAGAGCTCGATTGCCTATTCCGATTCGGTACTGTCAGTAATCGAAAACATCGAAAACGGCGCTTTTGAGGGGCGCTCTTCCTTGAAAACCTACATTCATAAAATTTTTTCAAATAAATGTGTTGACCAGATCCGAAAAAATACGACCAATAGGGCGCAGGTCAATTTTGGCGATTCTGTCGAAGATCATCTGAACCGGCTGCAAGACAGTACGCGCTCGGTGATTGAAGACTTAATGGAACAGCATGACAACCGCCTGCTCTGGAGCTGCCTGGCTGCGCTGGGCGAAAAATGCCAGCAGATGATCCGGTCGTGGAGTGAAGGAATCGCCGACAAGCAGATCGCACAGGAACTGGGGTATCAATCGGCAGAAGTAGTAAAAACAAGCCGATTGCGCTGTCTTGAAAAGCTTAGGAATACGTTTTTACAGCATTTTAACTAGAAGCCTGCCCAGGCAACCAGCGGTTTCAAATCTGACCGGATAATGGATAAGCGAATCGAAGCATTCTTAAATAACGAACTCTCTGAACAGGAACTCCAACTGCTGGAGGAACAATTAAAAGCGGACAAAAGCCTCGCTGAAGAATTGGCTTTTTACTTATCTGTCAAAAAATTGGCGGCGCGGTCGCCCAGGGAAGATCGTCTGCAGGACCGGCACCGTGAATGGACGCAAATGCCGAAGAATGGCCAGGCGCGCCCGCTTGGAAAGTGGATTGCCTCCGTTGCTGCGGCTATCATCGTACTGATCGGCGTGGTCTGGCTACTGAACACCAACCGGGGAACAGACCTCCGGGTTGAATCATCGCGCTATATGGCGGATCATTTTCAAACCCTTAGCGTACAAATGAGCGCAGAGCAGGATAGCCTTCAAATGGCAATAAGCGCTTATAATGCGGACCGTCCTGCGGAAACCCTGGCCATTTGTGAACACATACTGGCCGGTCAGCCGGGACATTCCGAAGCCCAGCGAATAGGCGGTCTTGCCGCACTCCGACTGAAAGACTACGACAAGGCAATCCGACTATTCACCGAGCTTGGCGACAATACGTCGCTCTTCGGTAATCCCGGCCGGTTCTACGAGGCAATTGCGCGGCTTCAAGAGGGAAGCGAAGCCAATAGAAAACAAGCGGAATTACGGCTTCACGAAGTGATAGACCAAGACCTTGAAGGAAAAAAAGAAGTACAAAAATGGCTAAACCAACCCTGAAGCACCCCACCCTTAACCTTTGGTACAATGAGCTCTTTTTTAAAAATCATCCTGTTATTCTTTCTTCTGCTGTTCCTCGCGCTCTCTTTGCGGTATTGCTTCAAAAGCGAAACCGAAGGGGCGCCATTTGCAGGCTACCACATTCGCCTGTCCGGTCAAACCGCCGGAGAGTTAAAAAGCCAGCTTGAAAGCGGATTAGGCATCACGCTTACGCCCGAGAACTTCCACGTTTGTCCCTGCGACTCCTCCCTTGTCAACCTGACGCTCAGTGATGTTACCATTGAGGGCCACGGGCCCGCGCAGGTAAAAACAGGCACTGGCGGCGTGGGGCTGGACCTGGATATTGACTACGGTAAAAACTATTTGCTGGCTTCCGAAACCGACTCGCTTGGCCGTAATTTCATTGGGCAGTGGTTGTCCGCACTGAAAGACTCCACTACCGGGTCAGTAAAAGAAGGCCGGTTCAATCCCTATAGCCTTACAAACGAAGAACGGGCGGGCACTGGAGCCGAAAACCTGGTGGCCATTTTCGACAGCGGCATCCACCCCGATTTAATGTCGTTGCCCTATCAGAATGCACTCGGACTGCCGGCATCCGCCCAAAACCTGCTTTGTGTCCCGCCGGTAATGGTACCGCCCGCCAGTCCGCTTGCCAGGTTATTCGGCATTAACTTCATGCCCGAAACAGATGGCAGCCTGAACTATGGCGACATCCGTGATCAAACCCTCATGCAGCACGGCACGAAGGTGACCCACCTGCTCGCCTCGCAGCGCATTGGCCGGGTTAGCGCGCCGCTGCGCGTGATGACAATGAAGGTGCTGAACCGGGAAAATCGCGGCGACCTGTTCTCGCTGATGTGCGCCATGTCACAGGCCAAGAAAATGGGAGCCAGGATCTTTAATATGAGCCTGGGCTATTACGGATCGGAAGACAGCCTGTTCAGATCTTACATTCAAAGCCTTGCAAGTGACAAAATATGGCTGGTCACTGCCGCCGGCAACGCTTTGCCGGGTTCCGACATCGGAAGCACCGACCTGCCCGAAAACCGGGACCTGGATCAAAGACCGCTCGAAAGCAAATTTTTCCCGGCCTTCTTCGCCAGGGACATGAACCATGTAATTGCCGTTACCACCGTTCATGATGGTCCCGATAAGGTTTGCGACATGCAGAACTACGGAAAATCCGTTGTGGACGTAGGCGTTTTGGCGAATGACTGCAAATTTGCATTTAACGCTCCCGGACAACAGGTAACAGTGCGGGGCAGCTCGTATGCTACACCCGTCGTGGCCGGCTGGATTGCCCGCAAACCCAATCTGGGCAGCTACAGCGACAAAGCCGCCTTGCTCGGCGATGCCCTTGCCGATACGGCCCTGGAAAGCAAAATTAAAGGTGGAAAATACATCAAACCGAACGGTAATTAGCTTTGAAAGACGCTTTGGGGTGATATACATCCTGGCCGCCTTCCTGTCATGCGGATCGTTCAATGTACCCGCGATACCGCTTTGCGGAACCAGCAGGGACTTCAGTGACCGCATTGATGCCGCACTTGAAGGAAACCACCCGGCAGGCGTAATAGACCGGCTGGAAAACTTAAAAAATGATTGGGAAAACTGTCACCTGGCGAAGGACTCTACCTTCGCCAGGCTTTACCATATTCTTGGCCGTTACTATTGGGAAAGTGGTAATATTGAAAAAGGTTTGACATATACGCGAACCGCTATCGGGGTTAATTCCGAGACATCGCCCGCCGCATCGGGGAAAGCGCTTGCGAATAGCTTTTTCAATATGGGTGCCATGTACGCCCAAAAAGGGGAAATAAATGCCGCCGTAGAAGCCTACCGGCAAGCCATTGCAATTGGCTCCCGCCATGACGACAAGCAGTTCATCGTGGCGAAAGCCTACAAAGAACTGGCCAGCATTCTTTTTGGCCAGGGCGATCTCGGGAAATCCGTCCTGGCTGCCGAAAAAGGATTCGCCGTCTCCCGAAAACTTGGAGATTCGACACTAATGGCCGAAAACCTTATAGAAAAATCTCAATCGCTGATTGCACTCGAAGCGCTGGCGGAGGCCGAAACCTCCCTCCAAAGCGCCAAGCTACTTGGCAGTGAAAACCAACGATTGCTGGCGGCTATCTATTCACTTTTCGCAGAGTACCACGTCAAAAAAGAGCAGATCCCAGCCGCAATCAGTAACTACGAAATTTCATATCGCCATTTCGTCAAAAGCGGGTTTCTGTATGGATGCGGGCAGGCTTCCGTCAACCTCGGCTACCTGTATGCAGAACGCGCCGGCAACTACAAAACGGCGCTGGAATGCTATCAACGCGCTTTGGGATATTTCCAGGCCCCGCAGGACAAGGCCATAGCCAGGAACGCGATCGCCGGTGTGTACCGCAAGATGGGGGCCGGAGAACAGGCGCTGGCCTTCAATCAGCATGCTATCCGGGAATTTCTCCAGGCTCCCGTTCCCCGCAACCGCTACGAAAACCCGGAAGCGAAACACATCAGGCAAGTAGTTGATAAAACCAACCTGCTCGACATGGTAGTGCTGAAAGGACACCTCTTGCTGAGCGATTATGAGACAAGGGGTGAAACACCGTCACTAAAGGCTGCGCTGGCGACGTACATGCTTGCGGACACGATGATTGATTTCATGCGATGGGAACATGTGGGGACAGTTTCCAAACTATTTTGGCGAAATAAAACCAGGGATGTCTACGAACACGCTATCCGCACCAGCTATTTACTGAACGACCCCGAAAAAGCGTTTTTCTTTTTTGAAAAAAGCAGGGCCGCCCTGCTCCAGGACCAAATAAACGAACTGGGGGCCAATGCGCTTCTGCCTGAAAAGGAGCGGATAAAGGAGCGGCAACTGCAAAGCCGGATCAATGAATTGCTTATCCGGCTCTCATCAGAAGACGGGGGAGAAGCTCAAAAAGGCAGTCTTCGAGCCAGTCTGTATGACGCGCAGGAGGCATTGCAACACTTTGCGAAGCGGGTGGAGGGGTCGCATCCGGCCTACTTTGCCTACAAATACGGTCAGCGTATCTCGACTCTTAAAAATCTGCGCGACCACGTGCTCGGGAGCAACCAGGGCTTTCTCTCCTACTTTATCGGGGAAAAATTTGCCTACGGCTTTTATTGTGATGGAACGTCGGCCTCCCTGCGGGAAATAGATTTTGAACGCTACCAGGAAACGGTCCGGGATTTTGAGCGCTACCTTTTAGCGCCGCAGCTTCAGAACCAGGATTTCAAGGCCTATTTAAAAACCTCGTTCCAATTATTTGCTCTTCTTATCCAACCATTTGGAGTTACTGAGGGCAAGAGGCTGGTCATATCCCCTGACGGAAAATTTCTTCCTTTTGCTGCCTTAAGCCGCAATGCGGACAAAGAAGATTTCCTGGTCCGCCATTCACCGGTCAGCTACGCCTATTCAGCTTCTTTCCTGGCCAGTAAACATACCCCTGCCACGAAGCAGTCCTTCTTTCGTACTTTTTTTGGGATGGCCCCTGTCGCGTTCTCTCCTGAGCTTGGTCAGGCATCGCTACCGGGTTCAGACAAGGCCGTCAATAAGCTCGGCCGCCAGTTCCTTTTTCCCAAAATCCTTTCAGGAAAAGCTGCCTCGAAAAGTGCATTCTTAATGAATATGGCTCAATTTCCGGTAGTTCACCTGTTTACGCATGCCAGCGCCGCTTCCGAGCATATGTCCAAACCCGCACCGGTGCTCTATTTTTCAGATTCGGTCACTACACTATCGGAACTCGACCTACCCTACCGGCCGGCGACAAAACTAATTGTTTTGTCTGCCTGTGAAACGGGCGTTGGTGTAGATCAGTCGGGCGAAGGCGTATTCAGCTTAGCCCGCATTTTCGCCGGGGCCGGCATTCCTTCCACACTCACCACTCTCTGGAAGATTGAAAGCCGATCCGCTTACCAGGTATCTTCCTGGTTTTACGAAGGACTATGCGACGGTCTTCCCCTCGATTGCGCCTTGCAGCAGGCACAGCTCAAATGGCTGAACAGCTCGGACAAGACGGAACAATTGCCCTATCAGTGGGCCGGGACGGTACTGATCGGGAAAACCGGGAAAATCTCCGCCGGGCCTCACCCGATGACCATGTGGTTGATACTGGCTGTTGTTGTTCTTGCCGCTTTCGCTATGGGGTACGGAAGCAGGCTTATGAAGCGAAACAACACGGGTACGTCAAAGCCGGTGCCGAAAAAAAGGCGCTTTGGCCTATTTATCTGAAGGCTGTTCGAGTTGCCGCCTGAAGAATCGCCATACCTCGGTATAGAAATCCATATCGGCCGGCTGACCGTGAACGCCGTTAATTACCTTAATCAACGTCACTTCCGGGTGGCCCTTCTTTTTATGACTATAACGCTCCATCGTGATTTCATTACCGGGAACCGGATCTGGCAGACTTTCTTTTTGGGGTAGTCCTTTGTAGCCCGCCAAACCGGCCCAATAGGCGAAAGAATCATCGGTCGAAACCACGGTTCCAAGCGAGAAACCGGCTTTCATTTCTCCACCTTTATCGGGATTGACAGGATCGGCCGTCCCGTTGATAATCAATACAGGCAGCGCTTTCCCTGCCGCCACGCAATCCATATTTTCCTTTGTCGGAAGGTTGGCGATGAGCGCCGCGATTCCCCTCAGCTTTTCAGGTATCCGCATCCCCATTTTGTACGCCATCTGCCCGCCGCCGGACGCTCCCGAAACAAATACCTTAGTCCTGTCGATGCCGTAACTTTTGACGAAATAGTCAATCATTGCGACAAAAAAGGCTTCCTCATTGATGTTAATCCGGTTCGCTTCCGCTGTTGACGCTTTCCGGCATTCGTTCCAATAGCGCCGGTATCCTTGCGGAAAAACGAGCAGGAAGTTCTCTCTCTCCATCTTGTCGTCTATACGAGCAGTCTGTTTCATATACTGCCTCGCTGCACCGCCCGAGCCATGAATAACAAAAACGAGCGCGTCACCCCCGGTTGAATGTCTGGGCTTGTTAAAACAGAATGAACGATAATACCCCTCGACCAGAATCGAATCTTCAATTACCTGGGCCATCGGGGCACCGGGCAGTGTCATCAAAACCAGCAGGGTAGTCAGGATTCTCAGTTGCATCATCCGGGTATCGGTGTTAGACCTCTATTTGATGGTTAGAATGTACCGCACCATAGTTTCCACGTCCGCCTTTTCCATTCCGGGGTGCGGTGTCATAGGAATATCGCCCCACACACCGGAGCCGCCGCTTACCACTTTCTGGATCAATCTGGGCACATCCGACGGTTTATACTTCCTGGCGATGTCTGCATAGGCCGGCCCGACCAGTTTTTCCTTTTCCTTGTGACAGGCGAAGCAGTCGGAAGCGGCAATCAACGCTTTCGCTTTTTGTTCCGGGCTTTGCATTTCCGGCGTTTCGCTCCGCCTGGCCAGCAGGTCTTTCCTGAACTGCTCAACAGCCGGGTTTCCCTTCAGCATCTCATAGTCGTTATCGGTCAAGGCTTTCCATCCATACTTCGGCCATTCAGGATCATCCGTAATAAAGCCCGGAACCTTCAGTTCTTTTTCGTTGGCAAGGGACCCCAGTAGCAGGGCAGCTTTTTGCGGCTCATTGGCGAGAAAATCTTTTTGTCGCCTGAACAAATCCCACCATACTGGCTTCAGGTACCTGAAGGCCTCTTTCAAGGCATAGTCAATATAATAGTCTGTGGCAAGCATACCGGCCTGCAAAAGCGCAGTCACCGAATGCTCCTCTTTGAAATCGCTAAGCGAGACAATGGCCTGAAGCCTGACTTTCATAGAACTGTCTCTCGAAAGAACCGCCAGCCTTTCTACAGGGTTTTTAACTGCATCTTTCCAGTATCGCAGTACGCGCGTTGCGGCTGTTCTGATACCGGCATCATTGCTCTTCAATAAATCGTCAAGCAATTTCAGGTTGGTTTTATGGAATTGCTGGTACACCCATAGCCCCTCCAGCCGGTGCTGATCATACAAACTGTCGGCTTTATCCAGGCCTGTAAGCCACTTTTCAGTTGCAGGTATGACTGTTCCGGCATCCATTTGGCGAAGTTGTGTTCTTGCACGGTACCGGGCTCTGTCTTCATACGTTTTCAGTTGATCAAGTAACGCGTCAACCGTGAGCTGCGTCATATCGACCGGCTTGAGCTTTTCCTTATTTTTATAGGTAATACGCCAGATGCGACCATGTGTATGGTCACGGAGCGGGTCACGGAGCGCCCGCTCGCCGTGATTAATGATCGGGTTGTACCAATCCACCACATAGAGCGCCCCGTCCGGGCCGAACTGCAGGTCAACAGGTCTGAAGTTTGGATCATTTGATATCAGCAGCGGTGCTATTTCCTGTCCGACAATGCCGCTTCCACTCTCGAAAACACGGTGCTGCTTGACTCCCAAAGATCCGACGAAGGTGTTAAACAACACATCTCCCTGCATTTCTGCCGGGAATTGGCGGCTTGAAATAATCTCGGTGCCGCAGGTTTTCGGCTTGCTGGTCGACGTAAGGAAATCCCGCATCTGTGTTCTCTTTACGGGGTACTCCGAGGCGACCGTGAGCGGTGGGGCGAAGTAATTCATACCGGTAGACACGTCGCTGATGATCTCAGTTCCGTTCCGTGTAAAAACATGTCCCCAGGGATTGGCATAGGGATAAGAAACATACGGTTCCAGACGTTGGGTTTCCGGCTCAAAACGCCAGGTTGCGCCATAGTCGCTTCGCCGGGGCCCATAGGGCGTCTCGACCTGGGAATGGAGAAACGTCCCGGTATGCCAGTACAAGGCGCCATCCGGTCCCCAGGTATAGGTATCCAAAGTGTGATGGACATCTTCTGTACCGAATCCGTGCATAATTACTTCCCGATGGTCGGCTTTGCCGTCGCCATCCGTGTCTTTCATCCACCAGATATTAGGGGGTTGAGATACGTATACACCGCCTTTTCCCAGCTCAATACTATTGGGCATATACAGGCTGTCGGCAAAAATGGTTTCTTTGTCGGCAACGCCATCCTGGTCGGTATCTTCCAGGATCAGCACCTTATCATTGGGCTGCGCACCGGGCAGATACTGGGGGTACGAAGGCATATCGGCCACCCAGAGCCTGCCTTTGGGGTCAAAAACAATCTTGACCGGATTGGTGAGCGAAAAATCAA
Source organism: Ravibacter arvi (assembly GCF_039540405.1). Classification (NCBI taxonomy): domain Bacteria; kingdom Pseudomonadati; phylum Bacteroidota; class Cytophagia; order Cytophagales; family Spirosomataceae; genus Ravibacter; species Ravibacter arvi. The sequence continues at coordinate 21,969 of NZ_BAABEY010000013.1, read as the reverse complement.
CTTCAGACGCAAACAAATTCACTTCAAAGCCTTCCGGTAACGTGAACTGGTCTGCGGAAGGTCTTTTGAGTTTCGACTTATCCGGGTAGGCAAACTGTATCGTGTCGTTCAGAATTTTATTGGCCGCGGCCAGGTGCGCCGGACTGGCGGCTTCACTTTGTTTCCAGACAACACTATCGAGCCTCGTAACCATGTTTTTAAGCTTGGCAAGCTCCGACGGATACGAAATCGGTCCTCCTGCGGGCTGGACCCACGGCTCCTTACGCCTTCCGACGATATATTCGGCGCTCACCGCCCGGTACAGGTAAAAGAATTGCTGATTCTTCTGGTCAATCACCTTCTTCAGACCGTTGTAGTCCTCCTTCCATGAAATCTCCGGGAAGCCCAGCGACTGCGCCATGATTCCGCTTACCCATTTATACCCTTTGTCATTCAGGTGGATACCATTTATAGTAAGGGAGTCGGGCTCCCGCATCCGCTTTTCGGTAATGCTGAGTAAATCAATGAAGGGAATCTCAAGTTCTCTTGCAACCTCCCCCATTCCGTGCGTGTAGGCTGCCAGATTTTTCTGATGCCCTTCGGGGTCAGGAAACAAGCCGCCAAGCTTTTCATGGGAAATGGGCGAAACAAGGATTACCTGAGGACCGGATTTCCCGTTATATGATTGTGATTTGATTTGTTGTAGAAAACCGGAAAGCTGTTTTTTAAATGACTCCAGGCTGTCCGGACCGTTAAAAGCCTCGTTCATTCCGTAACAAGCGAGAATAATATCCGCTTTCAGACTCGAAAGAAGCTCATCCTGTGTCGGAAAATTCAAAGGGCGCGAGCGGAGCCCGATCTCATCTGCGCTCCAGCCCAGGTTTCTCACCGTTAACTTTTTACCAGGAAAGCTTTTTTGGAGAAGAACCTCAAAGTAGTTGTAGTGTTGCAGGCGGTCGGCAAAAGTATTGCCTATTATCACAACACTGGCATTTTCGGGAGGTGAGAGTTGATGAACCAGCTTTGGTTCTCCCGAACCGCAGGAGAGAAGAAAAGCCGGCATACAAAACAAAAGAAACTTGACAGTGGTGCCCACCAGTCGGTCAAATGCCATCATATTCGGATTTAGGTAGTTTTATTAGGAGGTAAAAGTGATTTTAACACCGATTATATCGTTTTTTAATAAACTATTTAGCCCAAAATTCATTCAGATGTGAAACCACAGTTAAGTTCCGGCGACCTAAACCACTGAGCCACGAAGAACAAGAAGAAAAACCTCTGTGCCCTCCGTGACCTTTGTGGTTAAAATAATCGCGGCGAAGAGCAAAAAAAATAAACCACTGAGCCACGAATTCCAGCGGGCCGGACGACCTGATTTAGGTGTACAACAAATTCTTCAAGTGTTTGATTTTGCCCTGTTTGAACATCCGAAGGCTGTGAGTTTGGGGCATAAAAAGGGTTCGACGGGCTCACCCACCATCCGGACGGTGTCCTCCGGATGGCGCCTGAGCTTGTCGAAGGACGGTGCCTGAGCTTGTCGAAGGCCTTTTATCCTTGAACACAAACTCACTAGAAACCCAGCGTCTGACGATCAGGTACTTGCACTTTGTTGTACAGAAATTCACGAAGAAAAACCTCCGTACGATCTAAATCTGCTGGCGTGCAACCGGATCGGGGAGGCCAAAAGAGTATTTTAACGCCCGGTTCGGATTTACTAAGTGTTTGCGGTTCCCAATGCGGGCTTGTCTTAATGAAGAACCTTATCCAATAACTGTCAAATCAATGTGATAAATGATAAAAAAACACCTTTCACATCTAAAAGCGGCCCCGTTGCTGCTTGCTTCCCTGCTATTGGCCGGGCTATTGGTTACCTCATCCTTTGTCAAAAAAAGCAAATGGATCGAATTGTTCAACGGGAAAGACCTCAACAGCTGGCACAGCTACAACCAAGACAAAGTGACCGGCTGGATGATTGAAGATGGATTTCTCACTACCGATGGAACAGGAGGCGATCTCACCTCCAACCAGGAGTTCGGAGATTTTGACCTTCGCTTCGAATTCAAGATACCACCCGCCAGCAACAGTGGTGTATTCTACAAGGTTATCGAAAAGCCTGAAATTAAAAGAACTGTTCACTCAGGGCCTGAATACCAGATAATCGACGATACGGGGTATATCATTAAAGGTGCGAACGGCGAACAGATAGCTCTGAAGGAAACTCAGAAAACAGGGGCCAATTACGATATGCACCCTCCTCGCGACGCTTCGGCTTTTCTACCCGCCGGAACCTGGAACAAAGGCAGGATCGTAGTAAAAGGGGCTCATGTCCAACATTTTCTCAACGACAAACTCGTGGTTGACTACCAATACGGTGACGACGCCTGGAAAAAGTTTGTAAAAGAAAGTAAGTACAACGAGTGGCCTCACTATGCCACTCCACATCACCGCGGAAAAATTGCCCTGCAAAGTCACAACGCGAAAGAAAAAATGTGGTTCCGTAATATCAGGATAAGAGAGATTTAAAATTCAGCTACATATAGCGACAGGCCTGCAGGATGGAAGATTTCTGCAGGCTTTTTTTGTCAAGTCTTAATCCGTTTGCAGAACGAATAATCGTAATTTGCGGTTCATCAGAAAACCACAAAAAACCAGGACCACGTAATGACATCACCCAATATTTTCACGCTTGAAGTTTCGGAAGGCGCCATCAGCCGCATCACACACCTTAAGCCTGAAAGCACACCGCTTTGGGGCAAAATGACTGTAGATCAAATGCTTGCCCATTGCTGTGTGGCTTATGAAATGGTATATGAGAATATACATCCAAAACCCAATTTTTTCAAACAACTGATGTTGCGCCTCTTTGTTAAGAACCTGGTAGTCGGTCCCAGCCCATACCCGCGCAACGCCCCGACCGCCCCTGCTTTCAAGATCGTCGAGAGAAAAAATTTTGATTACGAGCAGAAAAGACTGATTGACTACATCCGTCGGACCGCAGCCCTCGGAATTAAGGAATTTGAAGGAAAAGAATCCAATTCTTTTGGAAAATTAAGCGGGGACGAGTGGAATACGATGTTTTACAAACACCTGGATCATCACCTCAGGCAGTTTAATGTATAAGTATTGTAACCGGGATTCTAACCAACGTTGGTTAGAATCCCGGTTACAGAGCATCTATCTTTCCTAGTACAGGAATTTGCCGCACTCTTTTTGTTTCAGGCAAACCAGGAACAACTTTCCTCCGCCTACGATACGTTCAATGCGCTCCGCGGGGATGTACCGTCGCACCAGTTGCGGATCATCCGTTACAACGTATTGATAGCAAAACTGACGGGCCGCATTTTTTAAAACCGAATATTCTTTTCTGAAAAATGCATAGTCAAAATCGGCATTCACGTTGGTCGCAGCCCGCAGGGACCCCTGGTAAAAATAAAAACCTTCGCCCTGGTGGCTGATGACAGCCACGCCGGGGTGTTCGCCTTTTATCTCACTAAAGAAAGGTTTAAAAAAATCGTACTTTTCCTTGTCATTGATATAATAGAGTTCGGCACGCGGTGTATTCAGCACTGTTTTCTTAATCGGGTCGTAGTAACCGAGACTGTCCAGGCTTCTGAATATATTCCTCCGCTCGGAATAACCCGGGAAATCTCCAAGTTCCAGGCAGTCTTCCATTTTTGAACGGGGTGTATAATGCCCGCCAAGCAAATGCCTGTAGCTGGTCAGTTCTTGGGGGCTTAACTTGCAAATCGCAGAAGGCACATGCGCAGTGAACCGTTTCGCGTAATAAGGCAACGGCAATACCGGTTTCGACGGATTCCCGAACACAAAAAATAAAGCCGGGACAAACAACACCACCAACACCAGGCTGACGAAGGCGTTTTTGAAATGACTCAGCGTGGCACCGATCAAGACCGAACCCATTACAAAAAAAGGCAGATGGGTCCTGGTACTCCAAAGTTGGAATTTTAATAAAGTGCAGAAAATAAAGAATCCGCAAATACCCAGAAGCCAGAAGATCTTCAGCTCCCGGTTCCCCTTTCTGACAAGCAGCGCTACCGTACAGACGACCAGCAGGTAAAAATGGATGCTGTTCGGCACCATATCCTCATGTACTGAAAAGCGTACCGAAAATTCATCACGCGATATTTGAGGCTCATTTACGTCTACGCCAATCGCCTCATGAATTCCGAGAATGGCATTTTCCAGCATACGGTTGAAACCGGTATAAGGCAAACCCAGGTGAAGGCTGCTGTTTTTCAGGATACTGGAGACGGAAAAGCGGAAATTATGGGTGTCGGCCTGGAGCTTTTCAGCGAAAAGCGGAGTATCCTCCGCCGGGCTCACGATGTTATCGAACAACTGGTAGTTTCGCGACCAGAAGGGAGCATATACCAGGCCCAGCAGGAAGGCGGCAGTGACTGCTACCCTGACGGTGTCGCCCAAACGGAAACGTCTCAGGTAAGAAATTCCGAAATAAATACAAAACGGTAAAGCATAGAAAAAGGCGGGATATTTGGTGAAAGCGGCAAAGCTCAGAGAAAGGCTCATACCCCATAGCATGGTCCAGGAAAACCCGGAGCGCAACCGGTAACCAAAGTACAAAAATGAAGTAAAGAAAAACGACAGGACGTAATCTACCTGGGTCGTGGTGAATTCGAAAATTCCGACCGGCAAAGTCAACAGAACGAACGCGGCCAGCAATTGCCCTCTCCGGTTCAGTCCCACCTGCTTCGCTACGAGCGTGAGCGCAGCCAGACAGCCTAGCCCGAAAACATATTGCACCAGGTTGACCAGTTGATCGCTTCCCGTCACCAGGTACACGCTCAACACCATGTATTCAGCAAAAACATTATGGTAAAGCTGCTGAACATGCAGTGTCGGGAAAAAGTCAAGGTTCTCAAAATGTACCCATGCCAGGATCCGGTGCATGTGGTAGTGGTTGGAATCAAAATTGTTTGGCGGTGTACAAACAGCCAGCAACAACAATGGTAACAGGATAATACCCGACATCACCAATATGCGCCGCGCCAGCGGCTCCGAAGTCAGACGCCCTAAATAGTAGTCGATCCGCTCGATGAATAGCGGAACGGGTGCACGCAGCCGGGCAAAAAAAACCGCTTCTGTCAACAGAACACCACCCCAGAAAACCCGGGCGGAGGTATAACTCAACCCGTTGAAAAGGGATGCTCCTTCCGCGTAAATCCAGCAGAGCGCTGCATTCCACAAAAGGAACCACAAAATTGATTCACGGAGGCCCGCTTTGGGGACTATTCGCCGGAGAAGGGAGAAAGTAAGAAAAATATTAAGGACCCCAAACAAAATAAAAATACCCATATATCCCGAAAGCGCTTTGTAGTATTCGTACTTCCGACCGGCTTGCACCATAAGTTCCCGGTCACCGGGCCTCGGTCGAAAGCGCAATAATAACCAAAAAAGCCTTTGTTTCGCTGCTTTCTATTGTGATCGGCCCGTTTGTTAATACCGGGGAAATGGTCTGACCCGCGTCCTTCAGGTGAAAAGACAAGAGGGGCGGTAATGATTTAGCCGGCTCGCCGGCGCCTAAACGGGGAAACTAAAGTAGAAAGTACTCCCCTCACCCACGGTGCTATCGACGCCTATTGTTCCACCCTGGCTTTCGATAAAATCCTTGCTGATCGAGAGACCGAGCCCCGTACCGCCTTTCGCACCGCCTGGGATCTGGAAATAACGCTCAAAAACCCGTGACCGGTAACCGGCTTCGATTCCCGGTCCATAGTCCCGAACGGAAAAAGTAACGGTGTTATCCGTATTTCGAAGCGTTAGCAATATTTCTCCCCCCTCAGCACTATGTTTGATTGCGTTGGTAATAAAATTGATCAATACCCAGGCCGTCTTCTCCTGGTCGACATTCAAAACCGGGAGATCCGAAGCAAAAGCGCGCCTGATCAAAACACGCTTCTGTTCCGCTTGTCCCCTGGTAGCATCGACAGCCAACCCCACGATCTCTTCGGGCAAAACATATTGTTTTTTCAGTTGTATGTTCCCCGTCTCCACCTGTGACATATTCAGAAGTTCGCGGGTTATTTTCAGAAGCCTTACATTGTCCTCCCGGATGCTCTCAACGAGTTTATGCTGTTCACTGTTGAGCTCGCCTGTACTTTTGTGATCGAGCAGGTCAAGGCTCAGTTGTATAGAGGAGATAGGCGTTTTTAGTTCGTGCGAGACCGTGGCAATAAAATTGGTTTTCGCAAAGTCCAACTCTTTGAAGGGAGTGATATTGCGAAGCCAGATAAAATGACCGATCGACTGGTAAGTTTCTTCACCGGTGGGGAGAATCCTGATTTCAATTATTTCTTTTTCGAAATAGCTCTCTTTCCGATCGGCAAAAATCTTGATCGGCTTCGCTTCCCCGGCACCGTTTTCAGGGTTCAGCAGGTCGCGGGCAAGCATTCGGATCAGGTCGTTGCCGACGGACAACTCGCGGACCGTACGCCCCAAAGCATCCGGCCGTCTTAAGCCTGTGATATTCAGCGCCTCATCATTAATAAAAAGCACCTTTTTTTCCTCGTCTATGCCAATTATCGGGTCATGAATATTGCTGATCAGCGTTTCAATTCTTTTATTTTCCTTCAGGATCTTTTCCAGCTTGCTATTGGCATATTCCTCGAGCTTTTCCGCCATGGTGTTGAACGACCTGGCCAGCGCGCCAAACTCGCTGTGGCTTTCAAAATGCACCCGCTGGTGGTAACGCTGGGCGGCAATGGCCTGGATGCTCCCGGTCAATTCCTCTATCGGATTGGCAATGCTTCCCGGAAGGTTTACCAGCAGCGTAAAGGCAATCAGAAAACATAGCGTGCCGGTAAGGGAAATCCAGATGACAGCAGATTCTGCAGTCTGGTTCGCAATCCCACTCTTTTTCTCGATGGAAAGCATGTTGATTTCCATCAGCTCGGCAATATCCCTCCTTATGGCGGATCGCAACGCAGAATCCTGCGGCATCTGCCTGAGCGCTTCGAAATGAGCGCCGACTTGCCCGGTCACCCGGTCCTCCCCTATTTCCGTGACATTACCCTTCTGCTTCTCCAGGTTGTGGCCAAAGTCATAGGCTGCCTGGGGATTCCGCCCAAACTCTTCGAGTGAAATCAGCATATTCCGCGCGTATTGCAGCGTATTGTAATTGGCAGTGAGGATGTTTTCCGTGTCCGATTTCAAACCGTTGACATACCGGATACTAACGGCCGCCAGCAAAATAATCAGTACGAAGAGCAATCCAACCCCGAATGTGAGCTTTAATTTAATTTTCATTGGATGTGAGGTATGATATGTAAGGTGTGAAGTGCTGTTCCGGCAGGCTCTACGATAAAACAATAAGGTCTATCTCGGTAACCGACATTTTTTTCAGCAAGGTGTTGAAAATTCCGGTAGATAGGATGACCCCGAGCAAAGTTATCGCCGGCTTCCCGAGACATACCGTTGTAATTTTCATCTTGACAGCCTGATCGATAATGGCGGTAGGAATATTCCGGCTGTGAATCTGCACAACAGTACCGCCCAGCTCAGTGGCCAGTTTGAAATTGTTGATGAGCATACGCTGCCTGGCGAGCGAAATTTTGTCAAGCCGTTCTTTCGGGGTCTGGACATATAAAACAAACCATTCGCCACTGTAATAGCCGGCCATCCGGGCGGTTTTCCGGATTACATTTTTGGCCTTCTTCGCGTCGCTCCCGATACAGGCCATAAACCGTTCATGGCGCAATCCGACTCCCTTTTCTACTTCCGCATCCACCTTCCTGACTACGTGGCTGGCAACTTCTTTCAGCGCAAGCTCCCTGAGCTGCAGAATATGATCAGCACGGAAAAAGTTTTCCAGAGCGGTTTTTACCTTATCAGCACCATATATTTTCCCCTCTTTCAGCCGTGTGATGAGGTCGGAGGCCGTGAGGTCGATGTTAACAATCTCGTCAGCAGCAGCCACTATCTTGTCCGGAATTCTCTCCCGGACCTCAATACCGGTTATTTTGTGGACTTCTTCATTGAGACTCTCTATATGCTGGATATTTACCGCGCTGATCACGTTTATCCCGGACTCCAGTATTTCCAGCACGTCCTGCCAACGTTTCTGATTTTTGCTTCCTTCTACGTTGGAATGAGCCAGCTCGTCGACCAGTACCACTTCCGGCCTTAGGTTAATAACTGCCTGTACATCCAGCTCTTCAAGCTCTTTCCCTTTGTAAAAAATTTTCCGCCTGGGTACTATTGACAACCCTTCCGTCAGTGCCTCGGTTTCGGTCCGTCCGTGGGTTTCAATGAAGCCAAGCTTCACATCTACCCCGTTCCTGAGAAGGGTATGTGCCTCCTGTAACATCCTGTAGGTTTTACCCACCCCGGCGCTCATCCCGATATAGAGCTTGAATTTCCCTTTCCGGGACTTCCTGATCAGATCAAGAAAGTGCTCTGCATTTTTTCTGTTATCCATTTCCGGTTACAAGGCGGCTTATCTCTCCCGGCCCCGGCCGAAAGAGACAAGCAATGTTTTCAAAAGCTTATTGCCAATGCGCTTGTCGCCACCCAGCTACTGGTATGCGGTTGATGACTACCATCCGCGAAAATCGCACTGCGCGCATTCAGGTTCCTCACTTCCGCACGCCACATGACGTTTGATCGTATGACCCAATCCGTGTTTAGTGAAAATCCCCAGGTTTCAAAACCTCCGGGTGCTGTCACTATAACCCCAGCCGGGTCGCGGTAGTATTCTCCCCGGCCGCTTATCGAGAACCTTTCGGAGAACGTGCAACGCGCAACCAGGACGGGCGTTAACCACATATTCTTCCGCGCGCTGCCTTTATGCTTTTGTTCTGCACCCACATCAAAGCCGGCCGTTATTCCCCAGCGCGGACCGAGCTGGTAAATCGCGTAAAAATTGTGAAAATAGCGCATTTGCCTGAGGCTGTCCGGTTTGTCATTCCCAATAAATGAAGCGCTGTTGATTACCAGGCTCTCCGTCGGTCTGAACGTAAGCTGATGCCCGAAAGCAGGTGTACTGTTCCCGTCAGCCCGCTGAATTCTCTGCCAGCCATTCAGGATAAGCCCGCTCATCAGCCACCTGTTATCCTGCGACGTATAGGATACCTTAGCACCCGCTTCAAAATAGGGTGAATTGTCTGCAAACAAACTCCTGGTCAATGTCCAGTTGTCTTTTCCGGTCGCGCTCTCAAATCCGAGGTGGGACGGGAAAACGCCTGCATCCAACCATAGATTGTGTTTTTTCGATATTTTCACTCCCGCATAGGCTTCATAGATGTTTTTCAAAACGCCCGGCTCCGCCGCGTAATTGGCATTCATATACGAGCCGGTCGCCAATGCGAGGCTAGCCCGAACGTGTTCGTTCCGGTAGTCGGCTTTCAGATAGGCGAGGTTGACCGACACTTCATTCGCCCGGTTATGACTATACACAAAAGCGGGTCTGGTGTTGGATGCCGGGTTCCGGAAGTCCCTGCTGTAATAAACCTCGGCGTATCCGCTCAGGGTTACCGGTGTTTTTTTTTCGTCCTGCGCAGGTAACAGGGTGCTTTTCACAACAAGTGCCGCAATAAATAAATACTTTTTCATCAAAATTCGATAGGCTTACCGGATATCGTCCAGGGCCAGGTTGAGTTTTAAAACATTAACTTTTTCTGTACCGAACACTCCCAGAACCGGTTTTCGGGTCTGTTGTTGCACAAGCCGGTACACCTCAGACGCGGCAATCCCCCGTGCGGCCGCCACTCTCGGCACCTGTATATTAGCCGCATCAGGTGAAATATCGGGATCCAGCCCGCTCCCGCTGGCGGTAACCATTTCTACGGGCACCGCAGAACGTCTGACACCGGGATGGTATACCAGGAACGTGTCAATTCTCGCGCGTACTTCTGCCAGGTACGCCTCGTTGGACGGCCCTTTATTACTGCCGCCCGAACCGGCGGCATTGTACCCCACCGCCGACGGTCGCGACCAGAAATGGGTTTTGTCCGTAAACGACTGCCCCACGTTGGCAAAATAGGTCCTGCCTTTATGAACAATGGTTTCGCCGGCGCCCCGGTGAGGGGTAATCTGCGCAACTCCCCAGAGCGCCAGCGGATAGGCAACTGCCAGGAGGATTATAGTGAACAGCGTCAGTTTAAACGCTTTAATAAAATGGAGTTTCATCTTTCTTTGAATTAACATCTACACAAAAACAGACACAATAAGATCAATCAGCTTGATACCTGCAAACGGTACAATTAACCCGCCGAGACCAAAAACAAGAAGGTTCCGGCGAAGCAAAGCCGACGCGCCGATGGGCTTGTACGCCACCCCTTTAATGGCGAGGGGAATTAAAAGCGGTATGACCAGGGCATTGAAAATAACAGCAGAGAGCACAGCACTTTCCGGGCTCCCGAGGTTCATGATATTCAGCGACCGGAGGGACGGGATAGCGGTGATAAAAAGTGCCGGGATGATGGCAAAATACTTTGCAACGTCGTTCGCAATACTGAAGGTCGTCAGTGTTCCCCGGGTCATCAGCAGCTGTTTGCCAATTTCCACCACTTCAATCAGTTTGGTCGGATCATTGTCAAGGTCCACCATATTGCCCGCCTCTTTGGCCGCCTGCGTGCCGCTGTTCATGGCTACACCGACGTCAGCCTGCGCCAGCGCAGGCGCGTCATTGGTGCCGTCGCCCATCATCGCCACCAGTCTGCCTTCAGCCTGTTCCCTTCTGATATAATTCATTTTGTCTTCGGGTTTTGCTTCGGCAATAAAATCGTCGACACCCGCCACTCTCGCGATGTATGAGGCTGTCAGGGGGTTGTCTCCCGTCACCATAACGGTTTTTATCCCCATTTTCCGAAGCCGTTCAAATCGCTCCCTGATCCCCGGTTTAATCACATCCTGCAGCTCAATCACACCTAAAATCTTTTCATTTTGCGCAACCACCAGCGGCGTGCCGCCGTTTTCGGAAATTCTCTCTACGCGGTCATCTACGTCAGCCGGAAATGTGTTCCCGGCGTCAACCACCAGCTTCCGGATCGCGTCAGTGGCGCCTTTCCGGATCCGGGTTTGCTCAAAATCAATACCCGAACACCGCGTTTCGGCAGTGAAGCGTATAAACCTGGGAGCACTGACCCTATATCCGAGTGGATTAAGCCCGGCCAGCTCAACCACAGATTTACCTTCCGGCGTTTCGTCCGACATGGAGCTCAGAACGGCCGCTTTAACAAATTCTTCCGGGAGAATTCCTTCCGCAGCATGAAAGTGCGTTGCCCGCCGGTTCCCGATGGTGATGGTCCCGGTTTTGTCTAACAGCAAGACATCTACGTCACCGGCGGTCTCAACGGCCTTGCCGCTTTTGGTCATCACGTTGGCCCGGAGCGCCCGGTCCATACCTGCGATTCCGATAGCCGACAAAAGACCGCCTATTGTCGTTGGGATCAGGCAAACAAACAGGGAAACAAAAGCTGCAATCGTAATGTCTACACCGGCATATTCCGCAAAGGGCCGGAGTGTAACCGTCACCACTACAAATACGAGGGTAAACCCCGCCAGCAGAATTGTGAGCGCTATTTCATTGGGTGTTTTCTGACGGCTGGCGCCTTCTACAAGCGCGATCATCCTGTCGAGAAAACTCTCGCCCGGTTCAGTTGTAACCCGCACTGTGATCTGGTCCGACAATACTTTTGTGCCGCCTGTAACCGAGCTTTTGTCGCCTCCGGCCTCTCTGATAACGGGAGCAGATTCCCCGGTAATGGCACTTTCGTCAATAGTGGCCAGACCCTCGATGATTTCTCCGTCAGAAGGAATCACCTCGCCGCTCCGGCAAACAAAAACATCTCCTTTTTTCAACGAAGAAGAGGCAACCACTTGTCCGTCAGGCAGGTTTGCCGGGGTATCCGCCCGGGTTTTCCGCAAATTGTCTGCCTGCGCTTTCCCGCGGGCTTCGGCAATTGCTTCTGCAAAATTGGCAAACAAAAGGGTAAGCAGCAGCAGTACAAAAATCGTGAAATTATAACCGAAACTTCCCTGGGACGACGCTCCGGCCAGTACCCATAGACTTACCAGGAGCATAACCACCGTTCCAATCTCCACAGTAAACATTACCGGATTGCGGAACATCAACCGCGGGTCCAGTTTGATCAACGATTGCTTCAGTGCCTGTTGAACCAGCTTTTTCTGAAAAATCGATTGTGACTTAACCATATCTTTTCGAATAAGGGATTATTAACGCATTGAAAAATATTCGGCTACAGGCCCCAGGGCCAGCGCCGGAAAAAAGGCCAGTGCCGCTACGATGGCTACGACCGCAAAAACCATCACTCCGAAGGTCGCTGTATCCGTTTTAAGGGTGCCTTCGCCGTCGGGGACCTGCTTTTTGGCAGCCAGCAAGCCGGCGATGGCAACGGGGCCGATGATTGGGAAAAAACGCCCGAGAAGTAGTACCAGGCCGGTTGAAATGTTCCACCAGAGCGTATTATCGCCAAGGCCTTCAAAGCCGCTTCCGTTGTTGGCTGCTGAAGAAGTGTATTCGTAAAGAATTTCACTGAAGCCGTGATAACCGGGATTGTTAAGGGTAGAAGCACCCAACTGGGGAAACGCCGTCGCTAAAGCCGTCCCGGTCAGGATAAAAAACGGATGCGACAGGGCCACCAACATGGCAATTTTCATTTCCCGGGCTTCAATTTTCCGGCCAAGAAATTCGGGCGTGCGCCCAACCATAAGGCCGCTGATAAATACAGCCAGTATCATGAAAACAAAGAAATTCAGGATACCTGCGCCAACTCCGCCGTAAAAAGCGTTGACCATCATGGCAATCATCTGGTTCATACCGGACAAGGGCATATAGCTGTCGTGCATGGCATTAACCGACCCGGTTGAAATAACAGTCGTGGCAATACTCCAAAACCCTGATGCGACGGCGCCGTTCCGTATTTCTTTACCCTCCATGGCGCCGAGGGAATTGTCTATGCCCATGGCAGCAATAGCGGGATTCCCGGCTGCTTCGGTCATTATGGTAGGAATCGTTAAAAGCAGGAATCCGGCAGTCATCACGCTGAATATCATGATCGCAAGCCGTTTCCGGTTCAAAAAATAGCCAAATGCGAACACCATTGCCAGCGGAATGATCATTTGCCCGAACATTTCGACCATATTGGTCAGGTAACTCGGGTTTTCCAACGGGTGACTGCTGTTGGCGCCAAAAAAGCCGCCACCGTTCGTACCGACGTGCTTGATGGGCACGAAAGCCGCTACCGGTCCACGTGATACGTCAACAGAATCTCCTTCCAGCGTCATCATATGCGCCTTCCCTTCAAAAGTCATGGGCATCCCTTCCCACAACAGCACCGATCCGATAAGAAGAGAAAGCGGCAGGAGAATTCTTGTGCATGACCGGACAAAAAACTGGTAGAAGTTCCCGAGAGCGCCCGCCGATTTTTCCCTGAATGACATAAAAACCACTGCGGCGGCGGCCATACCTGTTCCCGCGGTAACAAATTGCAGGAACATCAGCCAAAGCTGTCCCAGGTAGCTGATGCCGGTTTCTCCGGAATAGTGCTGTAAATTACAGTTTACCAGGAAAGAAACGGCGGTGTTAAAGGCCAGGTCTGCCGGCATGTCCGGGTTCTGATCGGGGTTGAGCGGAAGCTTGCTCATATTCATTAAGACCGCCATGCTGATCAGGAACCAGATGAGGTTGATGGTAAGCAGAGCGACCAAATGCTCCTTCCAGCTCATCCCGGCTTTCGGATCGATACCGGACAGGCGGAAGCCCCAGCGTTCCAGCCCGGAAAATACCGGGTCAAGAAAGGTACGCTCGCCGGAATAGACTTTTGCAATATATTTCCCGTACGGGATTGCCAAAAGAACCGTGATAAAAAACGTTGCTGCAACGCCTGAAATTTCTGTATTCATTTTAAAACAAAAAAAAGCTCATACTCTGTAAACTCCTGCGCAGAGGGGCGCCGGTTAGAATTTCTCGGGTTTCAGAAGCACGTACAACATGTAGGCGAAAACTCCGGTTGCGACTAAAAACAAGGCTGTCATAGTGATCATGTATGGGAACAGACGAAAGCTATATTTTTTCGAAGACGTCGATCAAACGGTAAAACATGGCAAAACAGGCAACTCCAGCGGTGGTTAAAACAAGGGTAATCATGATTGATCAATAATTCGTAACGGACTAAAAAACGGAGGACCTTCCCCCTGTGACCGTAACAGCATAAGAATGCTGTGCCAAAAGACAGGACAGACCCACAAAACACTATTAATCAACCACATACAAACAAATCTCCATAAAACAACCCATAAAAAAGCCTATCAAAATGATAGGCCGGTTTTCAAAATGAGCGGTTCGAGTCTGCAAACCGGTGCATTACCTAAAGTCCGAACTCCTCGATTTTCCTGTACAGCGTGGCGATCCCGATTTCCAGAAGCCGCGCTGCTTCTGCCTTATTGCCGCGCGTATGATTCAATACCTTCCGGATATGTAGTTTCTCGGCACTGCTAAGCGAGAAGGCCGACAGCACTTTCCCGGCGGGAGCCCCGGTTTGGAGCAGATCGGCCGGAAGACTATCCAGGTCGAGCGATTCGCCCTCGGCCAAAATAGCGCTTCTCTCAATAATATTCTTCAGCTCCCTGATATTTCCCCGCCAGCTGTTTTGCTCCAAAGCGCCGAGGTAACCGTCAGTCGGGATCAATTGGCGTTTGCCTGTCTTAGCTGCGTAGAACCCGGCAAAATACCGGGCCAATTCCCCTATGTCTTCCCTCCTTTCACGCAACGGCGGCAGAACTATTGAAAAAACCGAAAGGCGGTAATACAGGTCGGTCCGGAAGGTCCCCTGCTCCATTTCTGCGGAAAAATCCCGGTTAGTAGCTGAAATAATCCGGACATCCACTTTTCTTGACTTCGTTTCGCCTATTTTAAGGAACTCACCGCTTTCCAGCACCCGCAACAATTTCGATTGCAGGTCAACCGCCATTTCCCCCACTTCATCCAGGAACAATGTACCCAGATGGGCCTCCTCAAATAACCCCTTCTTGTCTTTAACCGCACCGGTGAATGCGCCCGCCTTGTGCCCGAACAGCTCACTTTCAAGGAGCTCCTTGCTGAACGCCGCACAGTTAATGGCCACAAACGGCTTGTTTCTACGCAGGCTTTCGAAATGGATAGCCTGTGCAAATACCTCTTTCCCCGTCCCGGTCTCACCCTGCAACAATACCGAGGTATCCGAGCGCGCTACTTTTCTGCCAAGCGCCACCGCCTCCTGCATTACCCGGGACCGGCCTATCACCTGGTCGAAGGTGTATTTCTGACCAATCTGCCGCTCTAACTGGCGGACGCGTCTCGCCAGGTCAACTTTTTCTATCGC
The DNA here is from genome assembly GCF_039540405.1 of Ravibacter arvi. Lineage (NCBI taxonomy): Bacteria > Pseudomonadati > Bacteroidota > Cytophagia > Cytophagales > Spirosomataceae > Ravibacter > Ravibacter arvi. The sequence goes on along the minus strand of NZ_BAABEY010000013.1, from coordinate 6,631 downwards.
CTTGTATAAGAGCGGGATAATTTTGCTATGATCATCTCCTTTGGTGATGTAATCGTACGCGCCGTTTTTTATTGCTTTTACCCCGTCCGGGATGTTGCCGAATGCAGTAAGCAAAATTATTTCGGCAAGCGGCTGCCGTGCTTTTATTTCCCGTACAAAGTCAACACCGTTTCCATCCGGAAGCTTTACGTCACAAATGACTACGTCAATATCCTGAACTGCCAGCAACGCCAGGGCGTCTTTTATGTTACCGGCTTCATAGGTTATGAAGTCGCCGCTTTCAAGTTTGATAATACGGGCAACAAGCCCTCTGAGCTTTTCTTCGTCGTCGACTAATAAAATAGTGTTCACAGCAGCAATAGGTAGAACGTTACACCACGAAGTAACCGACCGGACTTCGTTTATGACAAGACGGAAAGACCGTATCTCGCACCAAAGGTAGTGGCAGGCCTGAATGCAACCATAACCAACCCGCTTTTTTTTGGCGCCGCGTGTTGGGACGCTTCGGTATGAAGTAGCAAAAAAAGAAAAAAATATTGTGTAGCCAAATAACTTCATTTATATTTGTAGCCAAATGACTTCATAATGAATTTAAGACGAGACGTATTTCAGGCCATTGCGGACCCAACAAGAAGGGCGATCCTCTTGTTGGTGGCTTCGCAAGCCATGACAGCCGGAGCTATTGCTTCCAACTTTGACACCGCACGACCTACTGTTTCAAAACATCTGCAAATTCTTACAGAATGCGAATTGCTTACCCCTGCGCAGAACGGCAGGGAAATTTACTACCAACTAAATCCGCAGAAAATGAAAGAAGTAGCTGATTTTATCGAACCTTTCCGCAAAATGTGGGACGACAGGTTCAACAAACTCGAAGCACTGATGAAAGGGGTGAGGGGTGAGCCATAAGCCTTGAGCCGCTCACCCGCACCTCAAACCTCACACCTCAAACCTCACATCTCCAACCTATCCGAAACATGGAACAAAAAACAAATGTGACAGCCGAGTCCGGCAAACAGGAAATTGTGATCACCCGGATATTCGATTTACCGGTAGCGCTACTTTTCAGGGCATACGAAGATCCGGAGCTCTTCGAGCAATGGATGGGCACAAAGGTCCTTAAATTCGAAAACAGGAAGCACGGCGCCTATGCTTTTGAAACCTCACACAACGGGAACGTGGTCTTCCGGGCCAACGGGACCATACACGAGTTTATCCCGAACCAAAAAATAACGCGGACCTTCGAAATGGAGGATACTCCGTTCCCGGTTCAACTCGAGTACCTGGATTTCGAAAAGCTGACCGACGACACCAGCAGGCTTACCATGCACATCGTATTCAAATCGGTAGCGCACAGAAACCAGCTCATGCAGATGCCTTTTGCCCAGGGCATTAATATGGCTCATAACAGGCTCCAGGAGATCATTGATCTTATTAAATAGAGAATCATGGACAAAAGAAATAAAGCCGTTTATTGGGCCGCCACTATCCTGCTTGCACTGGGAATGCTTTCCGGCGGGCTTGCCCAATTGTTCCGGGTAAAACAAAATACCGACGGTATCATACACTTGGGGTACCCGGTATACCTGATGTCCATTCTGGGCGTATTGAAATTGCTGGGAGTAATTGCTATTTTGCTTCCCGGTTTCAGGCTGCTGAAGGAGTGGGCCTATGCCGGTTTTTTCTTCGCGATGACAGGTGCCGTGGCATCACACATCGCCGTAGGCGACGGCTTTCCGAAATTTGCAGCACCCTTGCTATTCGTAATCCTGACTATCGTTTCATGGTATTTCAGGCCTGCGGACAGAAAAATAGCTTTCATAAAAAATTAATTGGCATTCATGAACGAACAGGCAGAACGTTTTTTCGAAAAAGCCGGGAACTGGAAAGCTGAATTTTCCTTGCTGAGGGAAATCATCAGCGAAAATAAATTACTGGAAGAAGATTTCAAATGGATGCACCCCTGCTATACTTACCGGGGAAAAAATGTTGTGCTTATCCATGGTTTCAAGGAATATTGCGCGCTGCTATTCCACAAAGGAGCCTTGCTGAAGGATCCTGCCGGCATCCTGATCCGGCAAACCGAAAATGTCCAATCGGCCAGGCAGATCAGGTTTACCGATTCGGAGCAGATCGACCGGCTCAGAGACGTGATCGGAGATTATATCAGAGCGGCGGTCGAAGTCGAAAAAGCCGGGAAAAAAGTAGACCTGAAAACCGTAACCGAATATCCCGTTCCTCAAGAGTTCCGGAAAGCGCTTGATGAAGATCACGAGCTGCAAAAAGCCTTTCGATCGCTCACGCCGGGTCGGCAGAAAGGATATTTGTTTTACTTCAGCCAGGCTAAACAACCGGCAACCAGGGAAGCGAGGATCAGCAAATACTATCAGCACATTTTAGATGGGAAAGGGATTGACGATTGACACAGCCGCGACTCCGGCGGAAGAAACCATCGCGGGCAAAATAATTGCGTTTAACAAAAAATTACGTTTTGAAGGCAAGCTACCGGACGGTTTCCAGGTCCTGAACCCCTATCTCAGCAACCCGGAAACACTGGTGGTTATGGAGCAATTCTATCGCAAATTTTACGGGGATAATCTCCAAAGACGCTTTTTGGTCGGCATCAACCCGAGCCGGCACGGTGCAGGTGTTACAGGCGTGCCCTTCACGGATACCAAGCGGCTGGATCAGGTATGCGGCATCAAAATGACATCGGCATACACGCATGAAATTTCCTCGGTATATATGTATGACCTTATCGAAGCTTATGGCGGCGCCGAGGCATTTTATCAGGACTTCTATATCAATTCCCCATTCCCTCTGGCCATCATCAGGAATACACCCGGTAACCAATGGGTAAATGCCAATTATTATGACACACCGGCCCTTTTCTCTGCAGTCAGGGATTTCATGATTGACGCCCTGGAAAAACACATCAGTTTGGGCCTGTACACCGGCGAAGTCTTTGTGCTGGGAAAGAAAAATGCAACTTTCCTTGAAAAATTAAACCGTGACAAAAGGCTTTTCGAACGGCTGACAGTGCTCGATCACCCCCGCTTTATACAGCAATACAAGTCAAAAGAGCGTGATACCTATCTTCACCGGTACCTGCAGGCGCTCGCCGGAACCACCGGCTACTGAACCACAATTCCTCTCCGAAGCCTCACCTGACCCATACAGACGGCGCGGCTTTATTCCGCCCCGGAAAATCCGTGCCCGCGAAATAAAAGCACTTACAAAAGCGGATCCGGTAATTATTTCGACCACCAACAAAAATTAAGTCCATAAAGAACTTCGTAAAGATTAATTTGTATATTTCAAGTGCCGGTTTTCCGGCAGCATGGCCCTTCATCCACTCTCCCGTTCTGGCTTGTGTCGAGAGATAAAAGCAAAAAAAACGGAGTCTGAAGCCTGCTGTTGGTTTCATTAAACTGTAATACCTTGGAAGAAAGACACGTTAAATTCTATTCCAGGCATTTGGACAAAGAGATCGAAATGCTTGTCTTTGGAAACTGGGGATACCCGATTGTCGTTTTCCCCTCCACACTGAGCCGTTACTATCAGGTCAAGGACTTTGGGCTGATCGATTCGGTGAGGGGTTACATAGAATCCGGAAAATTCAAAATCTACGCCGTCGATGCTATCGACGGAGATTCCTGGTACGCCAGGCATCTGAAACCGGAACAACGCGTACTCAATTATATGAAGTACGATAAATTCCTGGCGAACGAACTGGTGCCTGCTATCCGGAATGAATGCAATACGGACAAGATCGGAGTTGCCGGATGCAGTTTCGGAGGTTATCATGCCGCAAACTTCGCTTTTAAACATCCGGACCAGGTAGCCTACCTGATGAGCATGAGCGGAGCGTTTGACATGAAGACTTTTATGGACGGCTACTACGACGACAATTTTTATTTCAATAACCCGGTCGATTACATGGCCAACGAGCACGGCTGGCGCTACGGGCACATGAAAATCGTCCTCGGTACCTCCGAATGGGACATATGCCTGCACAGCAACGTGCAGATGTCGGGTATCCTTAACCGGATCGGCGTCGACCACTGGCTCAATATCTGGGGTTGGGAAAAGCACGACTGGCCGCTATGGAATAAGATGTTTCCTACTTATCTTTCCCGTATGTTTTCCTGACGGGAAACCAGCATTGAACTAAAAAATCAACTGATACAAATGAAAAAAATTGGCATACTGTTTGGCATGGAAAACACATTTCCCCATGCTTTTGTGGACCGGATCAACAAAAAAAATGTCAAGGGAATATCGGCGGAAGCCGTTCAGATCGGTAGCGTCCAGCAGGCCGTGCCCACCGACTACGCGGTTATCGTGGACCGCATCTCCCAGGACGTACCGTTTTATCGTGCTTATCTCAAGAATGCGGCACTGATGGGGACGGCGGTAGTTAACAATCCTTTCTGGTGGAGCGCAGACGAAAAGTTTTTTAACAACTGCCTGGCCGAAACCATTGGCGTCCCCGTTCCTAAAACCGTGCTGCTCCCCTCGAAAGAGCGCCCCACTGATACCACCGAGACTTCTTTCCGGAACCTGAAATTCCCGATGGACTGGCACCAGATGTTTGACTATGTAGGTTTCCCGGCCTATATGAAACCTCATTCGGGCGGCGGCTGGAAAAGCGTGTACCGCGTGACAGATCCGCAGGATTTGTGGGTCAAACACGAGGAAACCGGGCAATTGGTAATGATGCTGCAGGAAGAAATTGTTTTTGACGACTATTTCCGCTGTTACTGTATTGGGCAGAAAGACGTGCGCATCATGCCCTATGAACCGCGGAACCCGCACCATCTCCGCTATGCTTCGACCATGAAAGCCAGCGGGCCGGCCGGTGAAAAATTGCTGGCAACCATTCATGACTATGTGCTTCGCCTGAACAAAGCGCTGGGCTACGACTTCAACACCGTGGAATTTGCCGTCAGAGACGGAGTGCCATATGCGATCGATTTTTGCAACCCTGCACCGGATGCCGATATCTATTCGGTTGGCCAGGACAATTTTGAATGGGTAGTTGAGGCAGCATCGAATATGGCAATAGAACGGGCATTGGCGCAGGAACCGGGCAAAAATAACCTTACCTGGGGCACATTCATTCATACTTCAGCTGCAAATTTACCGTATACCAACCTGGTAAAAGGTGATACGGCGAAAGGCTCCGCAAAGAAGAGTGCTTCAGGACCGGCTGCTGCGCCTGTTAAAAAAGCGAAGGCGGCGGCTCCCGTCGCAAAAAGCACCGCCGCCGCTCCTGAGAAGCCGGCAGCCAGGTCATCCAAAAAAAATAGCAAGTAGCACGCCCTGTTACCCTACGTCTTAAGAAAGTAACCTATGGCAATGTTCACCCTCGGTATTGAAGAGGAGTTTCAGACAATTGACCCCGTCACACGGGACCTGCGCTCGCACATGTCCAAGATAGTGGATGGTGGGAGAATTACATTAAAAGAGAGGGTGAAAGCAGAAATGCACCAGGCCGTGGTTGAAGTGGGAACCAATATTTGCCACAACATCCAGGAAGCCAGGGAAGAGGTCAACTACCTGAGGAAAATGATTCTCGGGCTGGCCGACGACCAGGGCCTGCAGGTAGCGGCCGCCGGTACACACCCCTTCGCGGACTGGGCCGACCAGCTCATCACCGACGACCCACGCTACAACGAACTAATTGACGAAATGCGCGATGTAGCACGCGGCAACCTGATATTTGGACTGCACGTCCACGTAGGTTTGGAAAACAGAAGCGAAGGGATTCACATCATGAATGCCGTCCGTTATTTCCTGCCCCACGTATATGCGCTTTCCACCAATTCTCCTTTTTGGTGCGGCCGCAACACCGGCTTTAAGTCTTACCGGTCAAAGGTATTCGACAAATTCCCCAGAACAGGCCTCCCCGACTTTTTCTCGTCCATCCACGAATACGATGAATACGTCAACCTGCTCATTAAAACAAAGTGCATTGATAATGGGAAAAAAATATGGTGGGATATCAGGCTTCACCCTGTTTTTAACACGATCGAATTCCGCATTTGTGACGTTCCGCTAAGATTGGAGGAGACCATCTGCCTGGCGGCCATCATGCAGGCGCTTATTGCCAAAATTCACAAATTACACAAGCAAAACCTCAATTTCAGAGGTTACCGGCGTATTTTGATCAATGAAAATAAATGGCGAGCTGCACGATACGGCATACATAGCAAACTGATCGACTTCGGAAAACAGGAAGAAGTTGACTACCAGATACTTGTCTATGAACTATTAGATTTCATAGACGATGTTGTCGATCAACTGGGTAGCCGGAAAGAAATTGAATACGTGCACCAAATTCTTAAAATGGGCACCGGGGCCGATCGGCAACTTGCAGTCTACGAAGAAACAGGAGACTTGAAATCCGTCGTCGATTACATCGTAAAAGAAACCCGCATGGGCCTTTATTAGCACAGAGAATACGAGTCTCTTTGGTTGAGTAACTACGAAGAGCACGGCGAGAAAAAAACCATCGGGAACAAACCTCTGTGATCTTTGTGTCCTCCGTGGTTAAACAAACCACAAAGGTATTATGTTTGAAAGGGGCTAATATAAAGAAGCATAAGCTGATATTCTTTTAGAGTAA
>NZ_BAABEY010000012.1:0-203434 GCF_039540405.1 Ravibacter arvi | reverse complement strand
GAAGGAAGACCGCTACGCAAAGATTACGTCTCCCTCCTTTTTAAAATGAAAAGTACATAGCAGCTACCAGAAAGTAGACCGCTGATAGAAGATTGATTAAAAAGGCTTAGAGAATACATCTGCTACCAGAAAAAAAAACTGGCTGGTAAGATATTGCCCTTCAAGCAGAGATGAATGCAGCTAAAAAATAAAAATAACAGAAATATCAGCTTATAAAATTGCTTTTCAACATAGAAGGGCACCGAGAGCGCAAAGCTTTTCTCTTTGGTGGCTTGGCTGTGGGTAACCTCTGTGCTCTCCGAGGTCTCGGTGGTTTTCTCTTAACCGCAGAGGGCACCGAGAGCGCAAAGCTTTCTCTTTGGTGGCTTGGTTGTGGGTAACCTCTGTGCTCTTCGAGGTCTCTGTGGTTTTCTCTTAACCGCAAAGGGCACCGAGAGCGCAAAGCTTTTCTCTTTGGTCGTTTGGTTGTGGGTAACCTCTGTGCTCTTCGTGGTTAATAGAAAAGGTGCAGTGGTTTTTTGCGGTGCGACTCGGAAATGTAATGGCACGCGGTTAATTTGGAGAGATTTTGTCTTAAACCCGTTAACCATGAAATCATCTGCTTACCTCATCGCCCGGCTTGCAATAGGAGCTACTATTTTTGGACACGGCCTGGTGCGTCTTCCCAAGCTCGCCGCATTCGCCCAAAGTACAGCCGAGAGTTTTGAGAAATCAATACTTCCCGTCGCTCTGGTTTTACCGTTTGGCTATCTCATCGCTTTAGGAGAATTTATTGTGGGACTGCTGGTATTGCTGGGGCTTTTTACCCGGGCGGCGGCGTTTGCCGGCGGTTTGCTGATGGTGTTGCTGATTGTTGGAACCAGCCTGGTTGAAAATTGGGGAGCCATTCCCTCACAGTTGTTGCATGCAGCTTTTTTTATTGTCCTTCTGCAGTTCGGGGAAGCGAATAGCTGGGCGGTGGATAACCTGTTGGGTAGGAAAGCATAATTGATAAAAAAGCAGGCTACCAGGATCCGCAACAGAAGTTGCATTCAAGGTAGCCTGCTTTCCCGTCGCCGGCAACGGCAATGCAGCACGATAATCAGGCGCGTTCCAGCGATTTGGCCAGATCGACCAAGTCACCGTCATTGACCTCTTTCTTGTGGTCGGCGATGTCCAGAAACTGCCGGTAGAGGTTATCGAGGATGTTTTTTTCGTAAACAAAACCCAGTAGCTCGAGGCGGTGCTTCAGCGCGTGTCGCCCGCTTCTTGCCGTGAGCACGATGTCAGACTTGTCAACGCCGACATCCTGAGGATTCATAATTTCGTAGTTCTGCGAGTGCTTCAGGAACCCGTCCTGGTGAATGCCCGATGAGTGTGCAAAAGCATTTCTGCCGACAATTGCTTTGTTTGCCTGAACCTGCATCCGCATCATTTTGGATACCAACTGGCTGGTTGGATAAATCAGCTGCGTATTTATACCGGTGTGCAATCCCAGCTCAGGGTGAATGTTAAGTGCCATAACTACCTCTTCCAGCGAAGTGTTGCCTGCGCGCTCTCCGATTCCGTTAACGGTGACCTCAACCTGGCGCGCACCTACCTGGATACCGGCCAGTGAGTTGGCAGTTGCAAGTCCGAGATCGTTGTGGCAATGGATTGAGATGGTGGCTTTGTGAACGTTTTTTACGTTCTCAAAAATGTACCGGATTTTTGAGGCATATTCATCCGGAAGACAATACCCCGTTGTATCGGGAATGTTGACCACCGTGGCGCCTGCGCCGATGACTGCCTCAACGAGCTGTGCCAGAAATTGGAGATCAGCCCGGCCGGCGTCCTCGCAGTAAAATTCAACGTCTTCCACCAGTGTCCTGGCGAGCTTGGTAGCATCAATGGCGCGCTCGATAATCTTCTCCCGCGTGGTGTTGAACTTGTGCTGGATATGAATATCCGAGGAACCAATCCCGGTGTGTATTCTGCCGCGCTTTGCGTGTTTGAGCGCTTCGCCTGCGGCTTCAATGTCAGCGGCAACTGCCCTTGACAAGGCACAAATGGTAGGCTCGGATACCGCTTTCGATATTTCGACCACTGAACGGAAATCGCCAGGGCTGGATACCGGAAAACCTGCCTCGATCACATCTACTCCCAGCTTTTCGAGCTGTTTAGCTACTACGATTTTTTCATCGGTAGAAAGCTGACAGCCTGGCACTTGCTCACCGTCGCGCAGGGTAGTATCGAAGATATACACTCGTTGGCTCATGGGTACTATGAAAATATGAATGGGTTACGCAATAACTAGACCGATAAAAAAGCCCTTTCCAACACAGCGTGAGAAAGGGCAGTTATATGTTGACCAATATCTCCCTCCCTCACACAACTCTAAGTCGTGCGCCTTGCTGTAGGTTTAGTTGTAGAAATACGGACATTGTTTCGGTTGGCGAAATTTCGCTTTTTTAATTTTTATACAAATGTAAGCTTTCGATCCTAAACAGCAAGTATTTTGAACGAATTAATGAAGGGCATTCAAGTCAGGCCCTCCGAACCCGGGCAAACATTGGTCGGACAAACGCTTATTTTGCACTTTTTAAGGGGGATTCGCTCAAAATTTCATCACCGTTTTTTTAGGACGAAATCACTACCGGCTCAATAAGTATCATCGCCGGCTCCTCTTATTTACGGTTGTTTATTTCGGGCCCGGTGTACGCCGGTGCGGCGGCTCCCTATTGGTTGAGGGAGTTGATCCAGGTGCCGATTACCGTGATATCCTCTTTGGTTACAAAAGCCAGAGGCGCCATGGGCGGGTAGTCAGGCCAGTGCTCAGGCTTAGGTTCGTGAACAAGCGCAACAATCTCATCAATGGAGTATTTTTTCTTGGCAACTTCTACCCAAGGCGGGCCTACCAGCCTTTCGCCGGCCTTGTGGCACACCGAACAGGTGTTCTTTTCCATCAGTGCGGCTACTTCCGCCGGAGGAGTAAGGGATACAGAACCCGAGGGAGCTGCTGCCGGAACAGCCGCTGCAGCCTCTGCTTCACGGGCTGATTTCCGCTCGGCCCGCTTAATGCTGTCCGCTACCACTGCTTCTGCTTCTCTCGCCGAGCGCCCTTTGCCATAAAACTTGTCATAAGCGTCTTTTGTTTCGTTACTGGAGCAGGCAACCCATCCGGCAGCCGAAACAATCATAAGGCCCAATGACAAAAAGCGTCTGTAGTTTGGAGAAAAAATCATTGTTAAAAATGAGTAATGGTTAATCGATGATCCTGTCTGTAGTATCCGCGCCGGTGAAATGCAGGCGCGTTCTAAAGATGCGACGAAACTACTAAAAAAATGCGAAACGATACCACGAGTTGCCTTTAAACAAATGGAATCCAGTTTCAGCGACGCCCGTTCAGGGTTAGTATACCCGGGCAGCGCGGCAGAAATTGAGAGAAGTTTCGGATTGTCACGACTTTATCAACAAAATAACTGTAAAAATTGTAAGTTTATTCAAAACAAGAACTTATCTTTGCAGTCCGAAATTTGAAAATCATTTATATAAGGCAATGGCTAAGAAAGGAAACAGGGTACAGGTAATCTTAGAATGTACTGAACATAAGACTTCAGGTGTGCCTGGAACATCGCGTTACATTACGACCAAGAACCGGAAGAACACTCCCGCCAGGATTGAATTGAAAAAATACAATCCTATTTTGCGGAAAATGACGGTTCACAAGGAAATAAAATAGTCTTCCACAGAAATTTAAAAAATAAAACGCAATGGCAAAGAAGGTAGTTGCAACCCTTAAGAAAGAAGGGGGTAAAGCGTACGCTAAGGTGATCCGCGCTGTGAAATCGCCCAAAACAGGTTCTTACACGTTCAAAGAGGAAATCGTTGCTCTTGACGCCGTACAAGATACACTGAAAGGCTGATCAACGACTTTTCGTGAGTTGATTTGTAAGAAAGTCCCTTTGCCGGGACTTTTTTTGTTGATAACTTGTTGGCTCATAACAGGGCTTACCAAACAATCATGGGTATATTTGATTTTTTCTCCAGGGAAAAAAAGGAAACACTGGACAAAGGGCTGGAAAAATCCAAGGAAAGCATCTTTGGCAGGTTGTCGCGTGTAGTTATCGGCAAAACAACCGTAGACGAGGAGGTGCTCGATGAATTGGAGGAAATTCTGATCTCATCGGACGTAGGTGTTGAAACGACGGTGAAAATTATTGACCGGATTGAGAAAAGGGTTGCCCGCGACAAATATACCAGTACCGGTGAGCTCGACCGGATGCTGCGGGAGGAAGTGGCTGCGCTGTTGACCGAAAACAGGTCGGTCAGTATTTCCAATAGTTTTGAAACCGAACAGTTGCCCAAACCCTATGTGATTATGGTTGTGGGCGTGAATGGTGTAGGAAAGACCACAACCATCGGGAAGCTTGCACACCAGTTTCACCAGCATGGCAAGAAAGTAGTGCTGGGCGCAGCCGATACCTTCAGGGCCGCTGCGGTTGACCAGTTGAAGCTTTGGGGAAAACGTGTGGATGTGCCCGTAATCGAACACGGGATGAATACCGACCCCTCGGCCGTAGCCTTTGATGCCGTCAAGAAAGGAGTGGAAATCGGGGCGGACGTCATTATTATCGATACCGCCGGACGGTTGCATACGAAGGTCAACCTGATGAATGAGCTTACCAAGATAAAAAGGGTGGTGCAGAAATTCCTGCCGGAAGCGCCGCATGAGGTGTTGCTTGTTCTGGACGGAAGCACCGGCCAGAATGCCGTCATACAGGCGCGCGAATTTACCAAAGCGACAGAGGTGACTTCACTGGCAATCACCAAACTGGACGGCACGGCCAAAGGTGGCGTCGTGATCGGTATTTCCGATGAGTTTAAAATCCCGGTCAAATATATCGGTGTCGGTGAAGGGATGAATGATCTCCAGGTGTTCAACCGTGAGCAATTTGTCGATTCCCTTTTTAAGAAATAATCTTTACAGGGGCTTCTGCCCATTTACCCGCTGCTGATGTCCGTTCGTACCGCACTTCTGGTGATTGATGCCCAATTTGACTTTTGTAATCCGGACGGGGCCTTATTTGTTCCCGGGGCCGACCAGGATATTTTACGGCTGGCGGCACTGCTGGATCGAATGGGAAACCGGGTTCATGATATTGTGGTAACGCTGGATACCCACCAGGTGCTGGACATTTCGCATCCCGGTTTCTGGAGAAATGGCAAAGGAGAGATGCCGCTGCCTTTCACGGCGATTTCTTTTGAAATGGTAAAAAACGGGGTCTGGCAACCGATATGGGAAGAAGAATGGGTGTTGTCTTACCTGGAAACACTTGAGCGACAGGGGCAGTTTGAACATTTTATCTGGCCGGAGCATTGCCTGATCGGGTCGGCCGGAAACGCGCTCGAACCAGTTCTGGAAGCCGCTCTTAGTGACAGAGCCCGTACAACCGGCCGCAATCATCTCACAGTGATTAAAGGGTTAAACCCGTTTACCGAGCATTTCGGAATATTTGAAGCGCAGGTGCCTATGGGCGGTGATCCAGATACACAGCTGAACCGTCAGTTGATCGATTATCTTTCAGAATATGACCGGATCCTGGTTGCCGGTGAAGCCAGGTCGCATTGTGTGGGAACAAGTATCCGCCAGGTACTGAAGCACGCACCGGGACTGATCCCCAATATGGTGCTGCTTACCGACTGCATGTCGGACATTACGGGAATGGGACATCTGGCTGCGCCCATATACCGGGAGGCAGAGGAGAAGGGGATGCAATTTGCATTGTCCACAGAAATACAATAAAGCTGTACCAACACCCCGCACCTCACACCTCACACCTCACACCTCATACCTCATACCTCATACCTCATACCTCATTTTGCTTATGCATACAGATTTGATTGAAGTACCCGGGCGACCCGAGCGATTGTTTCTGGGGGACGATTTTAGTTTCTCATCCTGGGAAGATCTGAAGCCATTTTACGAAGATCTCCTGAACCGGGAAATTCGTGATGCAGGGGAGCTGCGACAATGGTTCATTGACCGAAGCGAGCTGGAATCCTACCTCGCCGAGGATTTTGCGTGGCGTTATATCAGGCAGACTTGTGATACTGCCGATAAAGATTTAATAGGTAAGCTCGAGTTTTTTATAACTGAAATTCAGCCGCATCTGGCGGTATTCGGTAATGAGCTGGATAAGAAGGCGGCGTCCAGCCCTTTTTTGACGGAGCTGCCGGACAACGGCTTTGCGATCACCGTTCGCGGGATGAAAAAAGCCATCGAGATTTTCAGGGAGGAGAACGTCCCGATTCAAACGGAAGCCCAATCCGAGGAGCGAAAGTACAGCGCCATTGCCGGTGCTATGACCGTAGTGCTCGACGGTGAGGAAATGACCCTGCAGAAAGCCGGGGACCGCCTGCAGTCGACGGATCGGGTGATCAGGGAAAATGCCTGGCGTGCGATTGCGGAAAGGCGCTACCAGGATCACCAGGCACTTGATGCCTTGCTTGGCAAGCTGGTTGGCCTCCGCGACCAGGTGGCCCGAAATGCCGGTTTTGCCAACTACCGCGATTATATGTTTGCCAGCATGGGACGGTTTGACTACACTCCACAGGATTGCTTTGATTTCCATGCGTCTGTGGCAGAATCGGTGGTTCCGATTCTCAATACGATGGCCGCCGGGCGGAAGAGCAGGCTGGGCGTAGCGGTACTCCGGCCCTGGGACGCCAAAGTTGATGTGGAGGGCCGTGCCCCGCTGAAGCCCTTCTCTGACGGAGAGGACCTGCTCAGCAAAACGATCCGCTGCTTCAACCGCCTTGACCCTTATTTCGGGTATTGCCTGAGCGTGATGAAGGCCATGAACCATCTTGATCTTGAATCCAGGAAAGGCAAGGCTCCCGGTGGTTATAACTACCCGCTCTCGGAAATAGGCGTTCCGTTCATCTTTATGAATGCGACTTCGAATCTCAGAGATATGATCACCCTGCTGCACGAAGGCGGTCACGCAGTACATTCATTCCTTACGCGGGATCTGCTGCTGAACAGTTTTAAACATACGCCTTCCGAAGTTGCGGAGCTGGCTTCAATGTCGATGGAGCTGCTCACGATGGACTATTGGGATGAGTTTTTTGATAATGCGGAAGACCTGGTCCGTGCCAAGAAGCAGCACCTGGAATCCATTATTGAAACGCTGCCATGGGTGGCTACCGTCGATAAATTCCAGCATTGGCTCTATGAAAACCCGGGGCACAATGAAGCCCAGAGGGCGGAAGCATGGGAGAAAATTTTTGGCATCTTTTCCGAAAACGTGACCGATTGGAACGGACTGGAACCTTTCAGGAAATTTAGCTGGCAACGGCAGCTTCACATTTACGAAGTACCGTTTTACTATATAGAGTACGGGATTGCCCAATTGGGAGCTATTGCTATCTGGAAAAATTACCGCGAAAACAAAGAACGCGGGTTGGCGGGTTACGTCAATGCGCTTAAGCTCGGCTACACTGCTACTATCGGTGAGATTTATGAAGCGGCCCATGTCCCGTTTGATTTTTCTGCCGGGTACATTGCCGATTTAATGGGATTCGTGAAGGCGGAATTAGAAAGCTTATAAATTTTTGCCAAAAGCATCTGTAACTTTTGGTCGTCAGGTATTTGCAACCTATTTTTGTGCCGTCCGTTTAACCGGTAGTATTGATCATTAAGTAACAAGAAATAGCTATGAGCCTTCAGCTTTGAGGGTTTAGCCTTAAAAGGCGCCAAGGCCACCGGCCAGCCGCTGCCAGACAGACGCTAATACCTTACAGCTCACCGCTCAAACCTTTTATAAAGATGAATATTAAGATCGTAGCAGCAATTGTATTGGGCACCGCCGCATTGTCGTCCTGTGAGTATCAGAAGTACAACAAAGCCGTTCAGAAGGATGTGAGAGAAGGTAGCGAATGGGTTTATGGTGTTCACCCTGACTCTGCCGCCAAGCAATTGTCTTACAAGTATACCGAGAACCCGGATCTTGAGAATAAAGCCAATGAGCTTCGGACAAAATTATATGGCGATACGAAAGTGTACCTGAAGTAATTTTTTTCAGCAATTGAAATAAAAAAGCGAAAGGGTCCTGCATCAGGACCCTTTCGCTTTTTTCATTGTTTGTCCCACCAGTTTCGTGTGGCCTGCGAATCACCACCGATCCGGTCGGCGGCTATTTTGCTGTTTTCCGGGTTATTGGACCGGGTAGCCGCCGGGTACTTAAGCCGTTTGGGCACATCCTTCACTTCCGGGTCGAGGCTGCCCGAGACCGGCGCGATGAACAAAATACCGCCGCCCGGTTTGGCGTTATCGAGGCGAAGCCGTTCCATCCAGGCCTGTATGCCCTGCATGTAAAGGGCAAGCCATTTCTGAGTGCCGATTACGTTCTTCCAGTCTGTTTCACTGTAAGGTACTTTTTCGAGATAAGCTGCAATTACCTTTTCGTCGGTAACGCCCCATTGTTTCATAGAAGCGGTAACGCCTTTTTCGTACCAGTCAGCTGCGGTACCTCCAACACTGATGCCTCGGGCAGCGGCTTCGGCAAGGGCGAAGGCTATTTCCGAATACGTAATGATATATCCTTTTGCATCACCTGCGTACGCCTTCAGGCCGGGTTTTGACAACCGGATCATGATGGGGTCGTTCTCTTCCTTCCCATAAGGTTTGCCCACGTACTGGCCGTTGGTGTCGTCAGGTCTCGCGTAGATGGGAAGGCGCGGATCGCTTACCGATTTCATATAGTCGACCAGGGTAGTAGTGACGGCAAACTCAACCAACGGACGCTCTACATCATTATAGGGGAACCGGTTGGTTGCCGCAGCCAGGTTATAGGGGAAGAAAACGTCCTGGGTAATTCCCGTCAGGGTATTCTGGGCGGCTTCAGTCAGTACTGCGGCCGCTTCTGCCGGCATTGCGTCCATCATGCGCAGTGCAATACGGATCCGGAGGGCATTGGCGATGCGTATCCATTGCTGGGCATTGCCCCCCGCTACAATATCACCGCGGATCGCACCGGAACCGGCATTCCCCAAAACCCCGATCTGGTTTTTCAGGTTTTCGAGAAGCGCCGGGTATATTTTCCTGCCTTCATCGAATTCCGGGCGGGGGATTTCATCACCACGCAACGCCTGCGAGTAGGGGATGTCACCGTATACGTCGGTCAGGATATGGAACAGCCACGTTTTCATTACTTCAGAAACCGCGATCATATTTGCGCTTACCTCCTGCGGATGGCGGCCGTAATAGTTGCGGATCTCCTGGAGGTCCATAAGCGGGCCGGAATACAAGCTTCCCCACAGGCCCTCGTCGGTGAAAAGAAAGCGGCCGTCCGATGTTTTGTCGGTCCCCATCCAGTACTGCCCGAGCTCCATGCCGATGCGGCCATTGTAGTAGGTGCCGTACAGCAGGTCCGCAGCACGTTTTTGCGCATTTCCCAGAAGGAATTCGGGCTGGGTTTCGCTTGATTTTGACGGGTCGGTATTAATCGTATCGAAGTTCGAGCACCCTGCCAATACCGATGCGGCAAGCATCAGTGTAAAATATTTTAGCTTCATGATTGATAACATTTCAGGTAATGGACAATAGACTAGAAGGTCACATTAAGGTTAAGCCCCATGCTCCTGACGGGAGGCAGCGCACCGCCTTCAAAGCCAATCTGGTTACCGATCGAATTGGTAATATTAGCCGGGTCTACGTTCGGCGAATTGCTTTTGATCAGCCACAGGTTTCTTCCTGTGAGTGTCAGCCTGATTGCCTGCGTCTTGATTTTTTCGGCTATTGCCTGCGGAAGCTCATAGCCCAGCCTCACTTCCCGGAGATAAATGTAGCTGCCATCGTAAAGGTTGGCCTTGCTGATCCGGTTACCGCCGTTGGCATTGAAGTGGGTACGGGCCGTAACGGACACACTATTGGGTTGCCCTTCGGCATTTACACCGGGTACAACCAGACCGTTTTCCCGGATGTCGCCTTCAGCGGTTTCCTTGAACATCCCCGATTTGTTACCGTACAGGTTGGTGTAAGAGAAGAAATCGCCGCCTTTCTGGAAGTCGATCAGCGCGGAAAGGTAGAGGCCTTTGTAACTGAACGTGTTGGCGAATCCTCCTATAAAGTCAGGCAATGCATCGCCGATAATTACCGGGGCTGCAGTCACATCATAAGTCCCGTTTGCGCCGACTATACGGCCGCCATTCGCATGGTAAACGTAGTCGGTCCCCATCATGGTCCCCAGCGAACGCCCCGGCCAGGCTACCATGGATACTTTCTGAGTGCGGCGCTCGCGACCTATAATATAGTTGTCCGGCGCCTTGACGTCATCACTGGTGCTGTTCAGGTTGAGTACTTTATTGACGTTTTTCGAGAAGTTAAGGACGGCCCGCCAGGAAAAATCTGCCGTGGCGACAGGCATCGCCGAAAGCGACAGCTCCAGTCCCCGGTTCTGAATGGTCCCGCCGTTTACTACCTTGGTTGAAAAGCCGCTTTCGGCAGGAATTGAAACATCCCAGATCTGGTTTTTGGTCTTCCTGTCATAGTAGGTAGCACTGAGGCCCAGCCGTTCGCCGAAAAACTTGAGGTCTACTCCGCCTTCCACCTCGGCCGATTGCTCGGGTTTCAGGCGATTGTTAAACAGCTTGTCGGCTGTGCTCTGCAACGGGTAGCTTCCGAAAGGCACCACATAGTCGTAGTACCGGGAAACGGTATAAGGATCGGCATCGTTCCCCACCCGTGCATAAGAAAGCCGCGCTTTACCCAATGTCAGCCAGTTCGCTCCGGGCAATAGTTCCGAAAATATAAACGAAAGTGCCGTGGAAGGATAGAAGTAGGAGTAATTGCCGGTCTGGTACAGGCTGGAGGCCCAATCGTTGCGGCCGGTAAGGGTCAGGTAAAGCAATTCATTGTACCCGAAACTCGCGGAGGCAAAAAGGGAATTGATTTGCTTGTTCGCAAAGGAGTTCGTAATTGTAGCAGGGGTTACCGAGTTCTGAAGCACGTAAACGTTCGGGTTTTGAAGCCCGCCGGCAGTTACACCCCGGTCTACAGAGTTTTTGATTTCCATGATATTACCACCGGCAACACCGTCGAGGCTGAACTTTGAGTCGCCGAGGTTGGCTTTCGCATTTAGCGTCAGCTGATAGTTGTTTTCGCGGTTGGTCATGTTCCGTCTTTCATAGCTTCCGACGAAGAAGCCCTTGGCGGCCCGGATTTCATCTAGATGGGTCAGGAAGTCGGAGTATACCCGCATATCGGCCGATAGCCAGTTGGTGAGCTGGTAAGTCAGACCGGCATTACCGAAGTAACGGTTGTTGTTGTCGGTGTTGTAGTTCTCATACTGGTTCCAGTAGGGGTTCTGCGTGAAGGCGGGTTTCTGGATATTCCAGGCGGTACGGTTCCAGGATTGTTCGGTTCCGTCGGCATATTTGTACTGGCGGAGGTGGAAGTCATCGATCTGCCGTTGTCCGTACATAATGAAGAACAGCATGGGGTTATTCCCGTGGAAGCCTGTTCCGGGCCTGCCCCGGGAGTGATCATTTACATAGTTGATTCCACCGCTGAAAGTAAACTTGTCTGTAAACTTATAGGAAGTGTTCAGGCTCATGAAGAAGCGTTTGAGCTCACTGCCCGGGTAGATGAAATTCTGCTTGGTGTTGCCCAGTGAAAAGCGGATGCTTCCGCGATCAGAGCTGCTGGCCACGGACAGGTTGTTAGAAAATGTGATGCCCGTTTTAAAGAAATCTTTGGCATTGTCGGGGGATGCCGCCCATGGCGCTGACTGTCCGAAGTACGGGTTGTTGCGGTCCTGGTCCCACGACCAATAGTGCCTGACCGGAGTTCCGTCGAGCTTTGGCCCCCATGATTCGTCCGTGCCATAGTCGGGAATCAGGTCGTAACGGCCTTTACCGTCATTGTCATCGAATGTTCCCCCGCCGGGTAAAAAACCCTCGGGGTGCTCGTTGTAATACAGTTTGGTGAACTTGTCACTACCGCCACCGCCGTACCGGTTTTGGAACTCTGGCAGATAGGAGATCTGGTCGGCCTGGAAATTGAAGTCGTAGTTGACTGAAAGCTTGCCGGAACCCTTCCCGGTTTTGGTCGTGATGTAAATGACGCCGTTTTGTCCGCGGCTGCCGTAGAGGGCCGTTGCCGCCGCGCCTTTCAGCACCGAAATGTTCTCCACATCGTTTGGATTGAGCAATTGCGCCGGGTTACCGAAGTCATAGCCGCCGCCGCCTGTACCTTGTCCGCCTGTCGTTGAAACCGTATTGAGGTTCATGTTGGCAAGGGGGACGCCATCTACGATGAACAGTGCGTTGTTATTGCCGGAAATAGACTTCAGGCCTCTTATCGTGACGCGTGACGAACCGCCCATTGATCCGCTGTTACCTCCGATCTGAACGCCTGCAAGCTTGCCCTGCAATGCGTTGACAAAGTTGACTTCGCGTGCTTCCTGTATGGCGCCGCCCCCGATCTGCTGGACAGCAAAGCCAACATTACGCGTCTTTTGCTCGACCCCCAAAGCGGTTACGACCACCTCTCCCAGTTGTTTGACGTCCGGCAGAAGCCTGATTTCTAACTGTGAAATGGCGCCGGTCAGGTTGATTTCCTGGGAAGTATACCCGACCGATGATACGGTGATGGTTTTGGTATTTGCCGGCATGTTGATGGAAAATACCCCTTCGGCATTGGTGGAGGTGCCTATTGACGTTCCTTTAGCCATGATGTTGGCGCCGGGGATCGGATTGTTGGATTCATCGAGAACCCGTCCGGAAATCTGGCGTTCCTGCGCCCAACAATGGGTGGCAAAAAACACCATCAGGAGTAGAAGACTTGCTCGCATTTTTGACGTTGTTGGTTTATCGGGTGGTGTATTTATGAGTTTGCATATGGGAAATAAGAGCGTTTTACGCCAAAACTACTTCTCCAAAACGCGTGGATAAAGGAATAAAGGTAAAATCGACAATAATTCTTGCCGGGAAAAGGTATTGAAAATGAACCGGATAGGCCCTCTTTCAACGCTCCTTCAAATTAATGGCAATTCTTGTAAGGAAGAACCGGGTGCAGCCGCCCGGGAAGGAAGGGTGCTACCGGGTCAGTGCTCTGAATACGGCTTCCAGCGAGGTATCGCCGCCCCGCAGATTTTGTAAGGCGTCGTCGGCGACAATCCTGCCACGGTTAATAATGATTACCCGGCTGCAGATCGCCTCCACTTCCTGCATGATATGAGTTGATAGCAGGACTGTTTTATCCTTGCCCAGTGTTGTGATCAGCTGCCTGATTTCCACCAGCTGATTGGGGTCCAGCCCGGTGGTAGGCTCATCCAGGATCAGCACCTGCGGCTGGTGGATAAAAGCCTGGGCCAGTCCGACTCTTTGCCGGTAACCTTTCGAGAGCTGCCCTATTTGCTTGTGCCGCTCATTTTTGAGGCCGCAGATTTCGATCATCTCTTCAATCCGCTCGTTGAGCAATGGCTTTTTTATCCCGTAAAGCCTGCCGATAAATTGCAGAAATTCCGCTACGTACATGTCCAGGTAAAGCGGGTTGTGTTCAGGGAGGTAGCCGATTGAGGCGCGGGCGGACATGGACTGCTTCGCGACGTCGAACTGGTTGACTACCGCACTTCCCGAGGTTGCCTCCATGTATCCCGTCAGGATTTTCATAGTAGTAGATTTTCCCGCGCCGTTAGGGCCCAGGAAACCTACTATTTCACCCGTCCGGACAGAGAAGTTGATAGCATCAATGGCCTTCTGGCTTCCGTATATTTTAGTCAGGTTGTTTACAGAGATGGACATTATACTTTCAAAAACCATTTATTACGGTAAAGAACGTATAAAAATGCCCATTGTACACCCAGGAACGCAACGATTTTTCCAAGTTTCTCCGCGCCTTCCGGCAGGAAAGACAAAAGGCCGCCGAATAATGCTTCAGTGGTATAACGGAAATCGATAAAATCGCCAACCATATAGATAACAATACTATTCATGCCGATAACGACGAAAAAGAAGGTCCATTTTCGCCATTCGAGGACGTCGACGACGAAGTAAAATAAGGCAAGCAGAAGCAGGCTCCAGCCCCCGGCCATCAGCGCAAACGAGCTTGTCCAGAGGTTTTTATTGATGGGAAAGATGGTGCCCCAGAGAATTGCGGCGATCAGGGAGATTACCCCCGCAATACCGATAATCGCTACTTTCTGCTGCTTGGGGCGGTTCTTTTCGCGCAGGATTTTACCCGCAAAGATACCGAGGAGAGCCGTTGATATGGCCGGGATGGTTGAAGCGAAACCTTCGGGATCATGGATGTCTTTGTACAAATGTCCGGGCATGATGAGGCGGTCAAGGTAACTGGCCGGATTGCATTCCATTGTGAAAAGCCCCGCGCCGCACCCCGGGACCGGGTAATAGGCCATAAAAAGCCAGTAACCGATCAGCAGGCTTGCAAACCAAATCCATTGAGCCCGGCTGCTGCAATAGATATAGATCAGCTGGGCAAACATTCCCGCAAGACCGATCCTGCCCAGAACGCTCCCGTATCTCATTTTTTCCCAGGCGGTGTGGAACAAACCATTGTTGTAAAGCACCCCCAGGCAGAAAAGAATGAGTCCGCGTGAAATTGCCTTTCTGGCCAGTTCTTTTTTGTCAGTTCCTTTTTCGAGCCGGCTCCCGATTGAAAAAGGCGCGGAAACTCCCGCCAGGAAAAGGAATAACGGAAAAATGAGGTCGTACGCGACAAAGCCATGCCATTCGACATGCCTGAATTGCAAGCCCAACGCGACTGCCCAGGACCACCCGGTAACTTTGGCAAGCACATGAATAAGGTTTTCGCCGCCTGAGATCCAGAACATATCGAACCCGCGAAGCGTATCAAGCGAAAGAAGCCGGCCGGAGGTTTTCGGAGAATTGTCCATTAAATGTCAATTTGGGGTAAAGTAAATATTTTACTATTGTGAAGGTATATCAGGCTATTGCCGGCGGCGTAATGGTCTGCTTACGCCTGCTTTTTTTTACGCAAAAGTAATAAAGTGCTGACTAAAGCGTACTTTTGCAGCTCAAAGCAAAATAGCGTGCCTGAAGTAGAAGAAAAAGTGAGCGTTCCGGTTCCCTGCGCCATAATTGAAAAAGATGGCAGGATTTTGGTTGCGCAACGCAACGCGCTGGGATCCCTTCCTCTTAAATGGGAGTTTCCCGGAGGCAAGCAGGAGAAAGGCGAAACCGAGGAGGAAGGGCTGGCAAGAGAAATAATGGAAGAGCTTTCGGTGCAGGTGGAGATCGGCAAACGACTGCCTGCTACTTCGCGGGATGACGGCTGGCGGGAGATTGTACTGATTCCTTTTGTTTGTACGCTTCCTGTCGGGCAGCAGATTTTCCTGACCGAACACGAACAGATGCGCTGGCTATCCAGGACGGAGTTTTACACCGTGGATTGGGCCGAAGCGGACCGGAATGTGCTGAAAACCTACGAAGCGTACCTGGACCGGTCTTTCTGAATTCTGCCGGCTGCTCCTTTCGTTTTAACGGCTGCTGTTGGTCCCGGCAAGCTTGCTGTTCTTATACCCGTACATCAGGTAAATCCCCAGTCCGATCAGCAGCCAGATCAGGAAAATAATCCAGTTGGAGGCTCCTAACTCAGTCATCAGGTAAAGATTGGTCAGGATGCCCATTACCGGCAGAAGGGAAAACTTGTGGCGGTATCCCAGAACACTCAGAAGAAGCCACGCCGCCCAGAAGGCCAGCATGAGGGGACGTTCCGCTACAATGTCTGCAAAGGAGCCGCTGAAAATGGTATAGCCGATCGCAACCAGGAAGGAGATGCCAATTACGAACTGGCCGTTCACCCGCGGGACCCTGAACTTTGATTTTTCCGAAATACCGGAATGGTCCATGTAAAGCACGCCGCAGCATACGAGTATAAACGCAAAAAAAGTGCCCACGCTGGTCAGGTCCACAAAGAATCCCATATCGAAGAAAAGTGCCGGAATCCCGACCAGCAAGCCGGTCATAATGGTGGCGAATCCGGGGGTCTTGTACCGGGGATGAATGGTGGAGAATTTTTTCCAGAGCAGGCCGTCACGGCTCATCGCCATCCAGATGCGGGGTTGGCCCAACTGGTACACGAGCAGCGCACTGGTTATGGCAATGACGGCACTGACCGAGATTACGCCGGCCATAAAGTCAAAACCGACCTGCTGAAAAACGAAGGCAAGCGGATCGTCCACCAGTAGTTCCTTGTAGCTTACCATGCCGGTGAGTACCAACGCTATAAGGATGTAAAGAACGGTGCAGATCAACAGGGTGTAGATCATGGCGCGCGGCATATCCGTTTGCGGGTTTTTACATTCTTCGGCAGTTGTCGAAATGGAGTCGAAACCTATGTAGGCAAAAAATACGGCCGCCACACCTTTCAGAACCCCATTGATACCGTTCGGCGCGAAGGGAGACCAGTTTTCCGGCTTTACAAAAAAGGCGCCGGCCACGATTACCAATAACACTACACCCACTTTCAGGACGACCATAATGTTGCTTGCATTGCGGGATTCCCGTATACCGATATAACACAGCCAGGTAACCAGGAAAGTAATGATACCTGCGGGAAGATCGAAGACAATTTTAAATCCGGCGAGGGAGGGGGCTGCCTGGTAGGCGGCAGCCGCTGTTTTTTCGATCACGCTTAACGAGGTTTCTCCGCTTACCTGCAGCTTTTCCCAGGCCTGGTAAGCACTGCCGGGATTCATGGAAAGCCAGCCGGGAAATTTGATCCCGAAGCCGCCCAGCATGCTGACAAAATATTCGGACCAGGAAATGGCTACGACCATATTGGAGACCGCGTATTCCAGTATGAGCGCCCAGCCGATAATCCAGGCGGCCAGCTCGCCGAACGCCACATAGGCGTACGTATAGGCGCTTCCCGATACCGGAACGGTACTGGCAAACTGGGCGTAGCAAAGGGCTGTGAAAATACAGGCAATCGCCGTGAATACAAACAGTAGCGCCACCGCAGGTCCGCCTTCGAAGCTGGCCCGCCCGATGGTAGAGAAAATTCCGGCGCCAATAATGGCGGCTACACCAAGGGAAACGAGGTCCCGTACGCCGAGGATACGGAGCAGGCTGTGGGATTGCTCATGGGTAGCCGAATCTGCTATGATCTTATCGACCGATTTTTTTCGGAAAAGGGAAGTAAATCTGGCCATTTAGCTGGGGTTTTGTCACTCCTGGTTCGGCGGGGCGTTCTGACCCGGAGCCGATTGCACACGGGTTTAATCGCGAATCGATGCAATAATACAGGTTTGACGCAATAGT
Source organism: Ravibacter arvi (assembly GCF_039540405.1). NCBI lineage: Bacteria > Pseudomonadati > Bacteroidota > Cytophagia > Cytophagales > Spirosomataceae > Ravibacter > Ravibacter arvi. The sequence continues at coordinate 186,166 of NZ_BAABEY010000012.1, read as the reverse complement.
CAGTGCGCTATTGGCCCGTTTACCAGATAATTTTTTGCATAGGAAGGAAGCCTGAGGGGCCGGAGCAGCGTACCCTTGCCGGTATGAAGGCGGAAAACAGGTTTGGTATCTCCTATGGCTGCGGCTCCTTTTCCAGCTGGTCTTTGAGCTGAAGATATTCGTCCCGGAAACGCGCAGCCTCGAGGAAGTCCATATCTTTTGCAGCCTGCTCCATTTTCCGCTGCGTTTCCTGCACGAGTTTCTCCAGCTGTGGCCTGCTCATGTACGCAACCACGGGGTCGGCAGCCACATTGGTACCGACCGGTTCCACATAAGCCCTTTTGCCCTTGGCATCCGCCACTGAAGTCTGCACCATAATCGCTTCCTTCGATTTGAGGATGGTCCGGGGGGTTATGCCGTGTTCCTTGTTGTAGTTCATCTGGATATTACGCCGCCGCAGGGTTTCGTCAATCGCTTTTTCCATGGAACCGGTAATGGTATCCGCATACATCAATACCTTACCGTTTTCATTCCGCGCGGCCCGTCCTATGGTTTGGATCAGCGACCGGATATCACGCAGAAATCCTTCTTTGTCGGCGTCCATAATGGCCACCAGTGATACTTCAGGGAGGTCCAATCCTTCACGCAGGAGGTTCACGCCTACCAGGACATCGAAAACTCCTAACCTCAGCTCCCGGAGAATTTCAACCCGATCGAGCGCCTTTACTTCGGAATGTATATAGCGGCACCTGATCCCCACCCGTTCCAGGTACTTGCTGAGCTCTTCCGCCATCCGTTTGGTGAGCGTGGTTACCAGGACGCGTTCTTCCCGCTTGATCCGGAAGTGGATCTCGTCCAGCAGGTCGTCGATCTGGTTCAGGCTTGGTCTTACCTCAATAACAGGATCGAGCAGACCGGTAGGGCGAATGATCTGTTCAACGACAACACCGTCTGTTTTGCGCAGTTCATATTCGGCCGGGGTTGCGCTTACATAGATTGTCTGCCTTACCAGGCTTTCAAATTCCTGGAAAGTGAGCGGGCGGTTGTCAAGGGCGCTGGGCAACCGGAAACCGTAGTCCACCAGCGATTCTTTCCTGGACCGGTCGCCGCCCCACATGGCGCGGAGCTGCGGCAGGGTCACGTGGCTTTCATCCACGACCAGCAGCATGTCTTCCGGGAAATAATCCAGTAAACAAAACGGGCGTTGCCCGGGCTGCCGTTTGTCAAAATACCTGGAGTAGTTTTCGATACCCGAACAATATCCCAGTTCACGCATCATTTCGAGATCGAACTCCGTCCGTTCTTTTACACGTTCAGCTTCTGCAAACCGGCCTTCTTTGGTGAAATATTTGATTTGCTGGACGAGGTCGTCCTGGATTTCCCGTATGGACTGCATCAGGACGTCTTTTCCCGTTACGAACAGGTTGGCCGGAAAAATAGCGATACGGTTTTCCGAAGATATTTTTCTGCCCGAAATCGGATCTATTCGTTGGATTTCCTCTATTTCGTCGCCGAAGAAAATAACGCGGTAAGCAAAGTCCGCATATCCCGGGAAAATATCGACGGTGTCCCCCTTTACCCGGAAGGTCCCCCGCGTAAAATCGGCTTCGGTACGGCTGTACAGGATTTCGACCAGTTTGTACAGGAATTGGTTCCTGCTAATGATTTCGCCCGTACCGATCGACAGAATGCTTTTTTTGTATTCGACCGGGTTGCCCGCACCATAGATACATGAAACAGAGGCTACCACCACCACGTCGCGTCTTCCGCTCATCAGCGAAGACACGGTAGACAGCCTGAGCTTGTCGATCTCCGTGTTGATGGCCAGATCTTTTTCAATATAAGTGTTGGTAGAGGCTATAAAAGCTTCGGGCTGGTAGTAGTCGTAATAGCTGATGAAATACTCTACCGCATTGTTCGGAAAAAATTGCTTGAACTCTCCGTACAACTGTGCAGCCAGGGTTTTGTTGTGGCTGAGAATGAGGGTTGGTCGCGTTACTTCCTGTATGACATTCGCAACGGTAAACGTCTTTCCGGACCCGGTTACCCCTAGCAATACCTGGTGGGGGTCTCCGTTTTTTATCCCGGTAACGAGTTGAGAGATTGCCTGGGGCTGATCGCCCGTTGGTTTATAATCAGAAGTAAGCTGGAAGTTCATCCGGTCAGTTTATGTGGCCCGTACAAGATAACAGATAACCCGGGCTGAAGGTTCTGTAGCGCGGAAAAAGGTTTGAGCCGGTGGCCTTGTCACCCGCCTGCCCCTGAGGAAGAGATCCTCCGGCCGGGCTACCATTGACAACACGATGGATGGCGCCGCTCCAACCGGAGGGTCATCCCGACCGCAGCGGAGGGATCTCCCGCTCCCCGTACCCAATCCCTTTCAGAGGGCTTTTTTATAGCAACAGGAGATCCTTCAGTTCCACTGCGTTCCATTCAGGATGACCATCCGGCAGATGCGCTACCATTGACAACACGATGGATGGCGCCGCTCCAACCGGATGGTCATCCCGACCGCAGCGGAGGGATCTCCCGGTCCCTGCACCCAATCCCTTTTAGAGGACTTTTTATAACAACAGGAGATCCTTCGACTCCGCTGCGCTCCGCTTCAGGATGACCGTCCGGGTGGCAGCCTCCGGCTACCATTGACTTCCATTGACAACATCTATTTGTCATCTCCGCTACAAGGTGTTTTCGCAAAAAACTTCTTTCTCAGGATGACCATCCGGCAGATGCGCTACCATTGACAACACGATGGATGGAGCCGCACCAACCGGAGGGTCATCCCGACCGCAGCGGAGGGATCTCCCGGTCCCTGCACCCAATCCCTTTTAGAGGACTTTTTATAACAACAGGAGATCCTTCGACTCCGCTGCGCTCCGCTTCAGGATGACCCTCCGGGTGGTAGCCGGAGGCTACCATTGACTACCATTGACAACATCTATTTGTCATCTCCGCTACAAGGTGTTTTCGCAAAAAAAACTTCTTTCTCGGGATGACCCATCAGGCTTCCCCACTATGGCTCAATAACCACGCGCTTTGAAACCTGGTGATCCGGGAAACTGATCATAAAATGATGAACTCCGGGCTGTAACTGACCGACTTCCAAACTTACCAGGTTGGCGCCTGCAGTGACGTTCACGGTTTCTTTGACAATTGCCTGCCCCAGCTGGTCCAGGATGGTGGCAACCGCAGGCCCGGTATAGGCATAACTCTTGAACGACAATGATAATTTGGACCTGGCCGGTACCGGAAATGCAGTTACGGCGCCGATACCGTAATAGCTTTCCCGGACATATGGCGTATAGGTAAAACTCCCGTCCAGATCGACCAGGCGAAGCCGGTAGAGATTCAGGCCGATCCCCGGTTGGTGGTCGGTGAACTGGTAGCTTCCGGTGGGGTTCTCGCGTAAGAAAACCTGCCCGATTGCTGTTTCGGATCCGGGCTTTGTTGTGCGGAGAATCTCAACGTGGCTGAAATCTGCGGCTTCTGCCACGCGCCAACGCAGCTCAACCTTGTTTTCTTCCAGCCTGGAATAAAAGGAGGAAAGGACAACCGGCAATGCCGGGTCGTTGACTTCGGTAGGAATAAGAAGCCACCTCCTGGAAGAGCTGCTTTCAAGATTATTCAAATCAGGGTTCAGCGACAAGGTTCCGCCCGACTGGCTGAGGGCTTTCAGGCCGGACGCGGTAGGCGCCTGAAGCGAAACATACGACTGATTGGGGATTTTCCCGATTTTCCATCGTTGGGAAGGATCGGCACCTGGTAATTGTTGAGCCGAAAAAATACTGGTGCCGTTCTGGGTCAGGACCAGGCCGGTTTTTCGGTTTTTCATGCGATAGAAGCCGGGTTCCCCGGACCCGTCCGGCAGCATCTCCCATTCAAGGGCCGTGTCGGTATCCGAGTCGTTTTTAGGGACAACTGCCGGATCATTGGTGGAGTTGGGAGAAATCGGTTGCCTGGCGCCGATATTGGCGATTTTGTAGTACTGCCCGTTCTCAATCTCCCTGGTGAGCTGGTAGTCGAGGAAGGCCGTTCTTTTTTTAAGGTAAGCACGGAGCTTTTCAATTCGTTGCTGGAAATTGAGTGGCGAAGCCGGCTGATTGGTGATATCCGGCAGGTTAAAATTGAGTGCCTGCGACTGGTTGAGTTGCTGGGCGAACTCCACTATTTTGGCATCCAGGTATTCATACATTCCTGCGCTTCTCAATACCTTCCACCGGTTCTTCATCGCTTCGATAAAGGCCGGGTCCAGGTTCATCTTCTGGATTTTACCGTTTCCGTTGGCCACTTCGTGCATGGACAGATAGGTCATGTCAGCGAACCTTTCGGAGTTGTTAAAGGCCTTGTCATTGTCCCATACCGGGCCGAAATAGAGCTTGGGATCATTCCTTTTTTTGAACATATAGACGCTGAGGTAGGCGTCGGGATTGCCGCTAAGCTCGTTTGTAATTTGCCAGTTTACTTGTGAAGCACGGTCCATTACGGGGTTGTAGCCCAGCACCGGGTCTAATGAATTTGGTCCGAGCAGCCGGTTTTCATAGTCATTGACATAGTTGACAATGTAGTCGCGCTGTTGTTGGTTGATATCTTCGGCATCTGGGTATTTGACGGCATAGCGGTTGGCATGGCTCGTCTGAAAGTACCCGTCTTCCCCCTCTGCATAAATTTCCTCCTGGAAGAAATAACCACCCGAAATAGCCGGTAGCTGGGTGTCGGCAGCTGAAAGCTCGTCTACTACCACCCGGTGGTCTTCTACCTGTACATGGTCGGTCAGGGTATAGTTGCCCAGGTAGGTGCCATTCAGATATACGTCTACAAACCGGTAGGCACACGTGTATTCGAAGCCGAGAAATTTACTGATTTCGAAAGCCAGTGCGTTTCTGAGAAGGGTATCGTCGAAATAGTTTGCCAGCAGCGCCCAGTTCCGGGCGTTTGACGGCATTCCGAGGAGCTGATACCGGGAGGCCAGCTTGATCCTGTAGGGTTTTTTAGGAGCGAACCATGTGGCATTTCCCCGCCCCCTGATTTCAATCCTGCCGTCGTATAAGCCGGGTACCCCGCTTCCGGCCACCACTTTCAGCGATCCGGGTACATAAATTTCTTTACTGTCGATCACCTGGTTATTGTCAGTCGTGATGTAAAGCGTGGGAAGGTTGGTTAATTGTGCCTGGCCGAAAGAGGTGCCAATGTTTACAAGGGCGAAGGCAAACACTGAAAAGAGAATAGCGTTTTTCATATAGTTGAAAAGTAGTGTTGCAAATAGTCGGAAAATGTAGTTTTGGGGAAACAAATAAGGTGATAACAGGTTGGGGAGTCGTCGGATATTTTCGATTTAATAAGGTTGGGCCTGATCAAATTCTACATAAAAAACTGTGCCATTATTTCTATAAAAAAATACGGAATGGTTTGGGAACAAGCAGGTTAAAGAAGGGGGCGGGATAAAACAATTGCGGGGAACGGGATTTGTATAAAATGAACCCTATTCCCCGCAATTAATTTTATTCGTTTTTGTGTTTTTGTCTTGGGTCAGACACGTTTCGCGATTTGTTCAATCGCACCGACCAGCTTGTCGAGATGTTCCAGTTTTGTATAGACATGTGGCGTTACACGAACGCAGCTAATGTTTTCCCAAACAATCCCCACTGTATGAATATTGTGTTTTTGGAAGAGTTGGCTGTCTACTTCGGAAGGTTTTAGCCCATCTACGCTGAAGCCTGCAATAGCGCAGGAGAATTCCGGTTTCAGGGACGTATGTATTTTCACGCCCGGAATTTTTGCTGCCTTTTCTGCCCAGTATTTTTTCAGGAAATGCAGCCGTTCCTGCTTTCGTTTGTTCCCGATTGCTTCCTGGAAATTGACCGCTTCCCCGATGGCTTGTTCTATCGGGAAACTTCTGGTTCCCAGCGTTTCAAACTTCCGGATATCGCCGCTATTGGGTACGCTGTTGCACAGGAGGGGCCATATTTTGGGAATTTTGTCCTTTTTGATCCACATCATCCCGCTTCCTACCGGCGCACTCAGGAATTTGTGCAGGCTGGTGCCGAAATAATCGCAATTAAGATCGGGGATTTTATAGTCCAGAACCGCGAACGAATGCGCGCCGTCGACTACTACTTCAATACCTCTTTTATGTGCCATGTCACAAATCTTCCGGACGGGCATAATTTGGCCTACCCAGTTGATAATATGTGTAACATGGATGATTTTGGTTTTGGGCGTAATGGCGTTTTCGAACGCCTTTACAATTTGCTCTTCGCTTTCAACCGGGAAATCGAACGACAATTGCTTGTAGACTACGCCCTCCCGGAGCTGCCGCTGCTTCCAGGCCTGGATCATGTTCGGATAGTCCTGCATTGTACCGATAACCTCGTCGCCTTTCTGGAGCGGCAGACCAAAGATAACTGTATTAAGCGCTTCGGTAGCGTTGCGATTGATGGCGATCTCATCAGGATCAGCGCCGGCGAGCGCGGCGAGGTGCTTGCGAAGTGGTTCGCGACCTTTGTCCATGATCCGCCACATGTAGTAGGAAGGGCCTTGGGCAGCCTGAAGATTGTACTTTTCCAGTGCTACCTGGACAGAAACAGGAGAAGGCGAGACCCCGCCGTTGTTGAGTATGATCACCTCGCTGCGACTGGCGGTATAGGCATCCTGGATGACCGACCAATACGCTTCGTTGTCCTGCGAGGCGGGGTTCCAGAGTTTTTCCGCTTCCGAAAAAGATTGGGCATGCAAAGCGTTAAAAAGGCTATCGGCGCCGAAAGCGCCTAGACCCAAAGCGGCACTTTTTTTGAGGAAGGAACGACGGTTACTCATAACAAAAGGGTTGATAAATTTTGAAATTGTCAAATTAGATTGTCAAAAACCGAGGTCATCCCGACTGAAGCGCAGCGGAATGGAGGGATCTCCTCTTCACATAACAATGCCGGAGATTCCTCGGCTCCACTGCGTTCCGCCCGCAATGACGGGTTCCGTAGCCGACGTTGCGAATCCTACAAATGAATCTGAGTCCCCTTACTCCCTTCCACTGCTGCATGCAGATCTTTTGCGTGGCATATGACTACGCGCCCGACCCCTTTTGCAAGCGCATCAAAAGAATTGTCCAGTTTGGGGATCATTCCTTTATTGATAACGCCGCTTTGTTTATAAGTCGCATACAGCCCGGGTTCTAATGCAGAGATTACACTTTCATCGTTGTCCGGGTCGGAAAGTACGCCGTCTTTCTCAAAACAATAGATGAGCGAAACGTTGAAATTCCCGGCCAGGGCAACCGCTGCAGCAGACGCCATGGTGTCGGCGTTGGTATTGAGAAGATCGCCTGCGGCCGAAAAGGTGAGCGGGGCAATGACAGGTACCAGCCCGTTCTCTAAAAAGTTCGTAAGTATGGCGCTGTTCACGGATTTTACGTCACCGACATAACCATAGTCAATAGTTTTTACGGGCCTTTTTTCAGCTTCAATGATCCCGGCATCGGCGCCGGTCAGACCGATGGCGTTGGTTTTCAGAGATTGCAACGTGGCGACAATATTTTTGTTGACAAGCCCGCCGTAAACCATGGTTACCACCTCGAGCATCGCCCGGTCGGTTATGCGGCGGCCTTCGACCATCCGGGTTTCAATGCCCAGGCGGGAAGCCGTTTGGGTGGCTACTTTCCCGCCGCCGTGGATGAGAATTTTAGCCCCGGGCAGATCAGAAAACTTCTCTAGGAAATTCTTACTGGCTTCGGGGTTATCAATGATATTGCCGCCGATTTTAATGACGGAAAGGCTGTTATTTTTCATGCAGGATTAAATTCTGAACGGTGAAATTAACGATAGAAAGACGTTTGACAAACCCCGCGAGGCACTTTCATGCCGCGAGGCTGTCTCGGTGCGCAGGCAGAGTAGGGTGGATACACCAGGGGGTACGAAAAACAAAGATCACATTTTGTAAATTTAGCAAAGTTGTTTTTATCCGGTATTTTTAGAAAGTTTACGGCACCTTTTTGTTATATAAGGAAACCCCGCTATGCAGGATACTGTTGTGCCCGATGCTGAGCTTCTGAAGCACCTTGCCATGGGGGAGGAGTATGCACTTCGGGCTATTTATAAACGCTACTGGAGCAGGTTGTACGACTATGTGGTACAGCGGGTAACGCTTCAGGGGATCGCCGAAGAAATTGTCCAGGATATTTTTATCGATCTCTGGCGGAGACGGAATGCGCTTGAGATAGAGCGATTTGAAGCTTACCTGTTCAGGGCGGCAAGAAACCGGGTCATTGATGTTATAAGAGCCAACCAGGTCCGTAAGCACCATGAAGAGGCTTCTGACGGGATCAGGTCGCTGGAAAGCCAGGGACTGGACGGAGAAGAAGCCCTCGCCTACGAGGAGCTTCAATCGGCGATACAAACCGGTCTCACATTGCTGCCGGAGAAGACCCGGGAGATTTTCAGGTTGAATCGCCTGGACCAGATGTCGGCAAAGGAAATTTCCGTCCTGACTGATATCCCGGTACGTACCGTAGAGTACCATATCACTTTTGCGCTGCGGACAATGAAAGAGCACCTCAGGAGATTCCTGATCTGTTCTGCCGCATTAACCGCCGCTGGTTTCGGCGCCGAAAGTCTGCTTTTGGCGATAGCCGGATTAATCCCGAAATAGAGCCCAAACAAGGAATTGTATTTATTGTGCGAAATGGTGCGAATTCGAGGAGCTTTCTGTAATTTTTCAAAGATTCGTCTGGCAAAGTTGCGGTGCTGGTGAGCGAAAGCCGACTTTCTTCTAAATCAGGAAAGAGAAATGAAATTGTCGGGTGGGTTCATAAAGTTGTTAAAACGATACCGTGAGGGGAGGTTGCCCCGGCATATCCGGGAGGACCTGGATACCTGGCACCGGCTGTTTTCGGCTGATACGGAAAAACAGGATGAGAGAAAGGAAATAGAAGACAGGATCTGGGCCGGAATTGAAAGAGGAACAAGGTTGACGGTAGAAAATGGCACAAATATACCGGACAGGGTAGGAACCGGGGCGTGGTGGAAAGCCGCAGCAGCCATTGTCCTCGTAGTGGGGGCTACCGTATATTTCTATAACAAGTCTTTCGGAAGCCAGGACGTTTTGCCGGGACAGACGGCAAAAGCGGAAGCCACAGCCGGCTGGAAGGTGGTAAGCCATGACGGACCGGAAAGCAGGGAAGTTTTTCTTCCTGACGGCAGCAAAGTGGTTCTTCAGCCAGGTGGAAAGCTGCGTTATCCGGCGGTTTTTTCTCCCGGCCAGCGTGAAGTGTTCCTGGAAGGGAGCGGTTTTTTTGATGTCAAACGGGAGGTTGACCGGCCGTTTGTTGTTTTCAGCGGGCAGGTGCTAACCCGTGTGCTCGGAACCAGCTTTACGATCAGGCCGGTGGCTGCCGGCGGCACGGAAGTCGCGGTGGTGACGGGTAAAGTAACGGTGGAAAAGGCGACACCGGACGATAAAAGGGAAGGGAAAAACCGGGTTATCCTTACCCCCAACAGGAAGGTAACCTTTTTTAACCAAAGCGAACATTACGTAACAGGTCTTGTGGATGAACCGAGACTGGTCTCCGATGAGACGGAATATCTCTTGCCGGGCGCCTTCAATTTCGATGAAACGCCTTTACACGCGGTAATCGAAAAGCTCGAAAAAGCCTACGGCGTAGAAATAACAGTTAGCAATGACGAAATATTGGAATGCCCGGTAACGGCCGACCTGACGTCGGATAACCTGTATGAAAAAATGGAAATTATCAGTGCTGTCCTGCAATCCCGCGTTGAGGTGAACGGCAGCACGATTCTTCTTTCAGGAGGAGGTTGTAAAAAAATAAACGCTAAACCTTAAACCCGGTTACCTATGCCATAAATTTTTCTTAACAAAAAACTTAAAAAAATGCCGGGAATGCACCACCATCCCCGGCAGATAACACCCCCGGAAAGTATCCGGCTATCTCTCTTTGAGAAAAAAGAGACAGGAGAGTATTATGTCAAATCGTCCAAGATTCAACCAGACAAAGGAATGGAAAAACCAAGAAAACTCATAACCAGGTGGGGTATCCTTATGAAAATATCAGTCTTGCAACTGTTCATCGGGTTCGTTACGGCAGCCTATACCTATGGGCATGAGGCAAAGGCCCAGGAACTGCTCGCCAGGCCCGTAACCGTCCACTTTGTAAGTGTGGACATAAAAACGGCTTTGGCCGAGGTGGAGAAAAAGGCGAATGTGAAGTTCGTATATACATCAAGGTTAGTGCCGCTCAAACGGAAAGTTACGCTTAAAGTGGTGAACAAAAGCGTCTCTGAAACGCTGGATGCCCTGTTCGAGCCCGACCGCGTAAAATACAGCATCGTGCGCGACCGTATCCTCATCAGTGTGGAAGAACCGGGAAGCACTCTTGAAACCCCTTTGAGAAGTATGTCGGACCCGGCAGCGGAAAAGCAGGTGAAGGGAAGGGTAACCGACGAAAAAGGCGACGGCCTGCCCGGTGTCAATATTGTGGTAAAGGGATCGCAACGCGGTACGATCAGCAATGTGGACGGGGCATTTGAGATTTCTGTGCCCGAGGGATTTGCAGCACTAACGTTTTCTTTTGTGGGCTACGAAAGCCAGGAAATTGAAGTCGGATCCAGGACATTTGTAGAGGTTGCACTGAAAGTCGACCAGAAGAGCCTGGAGGAGGTGGTGGTCGTGGGGTACAGCTCCAAGAATATGAGCGAGCTTTCCAGTGCTGTTTCGGTCATTAATGCCGATAAATTAAAAGGCGTAACCACTCCCAGCCTCGGGAATATGCTCCAGGGTAAAGCGCCGGGGGTTATCGTCTCTTCGGCGAGCGGCCAGCCCGGAGCGGCCCCCGCGGTCAGGATCAGGGGTACCGGTACAATTTCGGCCAGTGCCGATCCGCTGTATGTCGTCGACGGGGTGATCGGCGGTACGGCCAACCCGAATGATATTGAGTCGGTCACCGTTTTGAAAGATGCAGCTGCCACAGGCCTGTATGGCTCCCGGGCCGCAAATGGGGTGATTGTTATTACCACCAAAACCGGAAAAGCCGGCAAGACAAAAATTAACCTGAATACGGCAATTGGCAGCAGCAGCGTGCTGAGGGGCAAGTTCAGGATGATGAATTCGCGGCAGTACTATGACTACTCGCTTCCGATGTACACGGCGGATTATGACGGTAAACGGGCTTCCTATATAGCGGACCTTCAGAAAACCAACCCGAACCCTACCGACGCGCAGATTCAGGCCTGGCTGGAGTCCAAGAAGTTCCCGACGACGCTGGATGGATATCTCAATATCAATTTCCCATCGAGCCTGCTGGATCATGATACGGACTGGAGCGACCTGGTATACCGCAACGGGCTTACCCAGAATTATGAATTGTCGGCCTCAGGGGGAAATGAAAAAACCAGGTTCTATGTCAGCGGTAATTACTATGATGAGGAAGGTAATATGACCAATTCGGACTATAAGCGTTTCAATGTCCGCATGAACCTGTCGCACCAGATTAATGATAAACTGAGTATTTCGGGCCGTGTGAACGGGAAAATGGACTACACTACCTTTGACTACTCGGGTGAGCGCGGCGGGGCCTGGACTACTTTTTACAACCTGCCGACGGACTACCCGTACAATCCCGACGGGTCAGTAAGGGTGGGGACGGAGCCGGATTGGTTCGGCCGGGACCGCTTCAATTTTCTTTTCCCGATGCAGTATAATTACAGCCTTGCGCGGTCTACCGGCGTACAGGGCGACTTTGTCCTGAACTACGCGATCAACGATTTTCTCAGTTTTTCCAGCACCAACCGGGCAGATCTGGGCAATACCAGGTCGGAGATTTACGATGATCCCAGGACATTGACCGGCGGCATTCGGAATGGCTTGTTAACCAATGGCACCGGTTATAGCCAGTCATTGCTGAACTCGAACCTCCTTAAAGCCAATAAAAATTGGGGGCAGCATACTTTAAGCGGCCTGATCGGGATGGAATTTCAAAGCAACTATGGAGAAAATGTGCTGAGCAGCGGCGGCGGCGTACCTGCGGGGTTGGGTATCCTGGACGTAGCGGCGGTTCCGGTGAGTGTGGGCGGAAACAAATACAAGAGCAATTTCAATTCTTATTTCAGCCAGGCAGACTATAGTTTTGCCGATCGCTATTTCCTGACGGCTTCTGTCCGGCGGGACGGGTCGTCCAAGTTCGGCAACCGCAATCAGTATGGTAATTTCTGGGCGCTCGGCGGATCCTGGATCCTCTCCAACGAAAAGTTTCTTGCAGGGAACAGTACTATTACGTTCCTGAAGTTCCGCGGCAGCTACGGCACGACCGGTAACGCCAACATTACCGATTTCGTAACCAGGGGACTCTATTCGTTCTCGCAGCAGTATGCCGGTATTTCGGCGGCTATTCCGGCGCGCTTGTCCAATCCGGACCTGACCTGGGAAAAAGCCTATATAACCAACCTCGGCTTCAACCTGGGGCTGTTCAACCGTATTACGCTAGCGCTTGACCTCTATCAGCGCGATACCAAAAACCTGCTGTTCGATGTGCCGCTGTCTTCGGCCGCCGGTTTCTCGACCCAGATCCAGAATGTGGGGTTTATCCGGAACAAGGGGATTGAACTGGATGTAACATCGGTTAATTTTTCGTCGGGCGGATTTTCCTGGGAAACCAATTTTAATATCGGGTTTAACCGGAACCGGGTGATGGAGCTCTACAAGAACCAGGATATTGACCTCGGTGTCAGGCGGGTTATTGTCGGGAAGCCGCTCGGTACCTGGTACATGCAGAAATGGATGGGCGTGGATGCACAGACAGGATCGCCGCTTTGGGAAAAGCTGACTTACGACGAGTCCGGGGCTGTCGTGAAAAAGGAAAACACATCGAACTATAATGAAGCGACCCGCCAGGTGGTAGGAAAAAGTATCCCCGATTTTACCGGCGGCTTTAACAATTCTTTACAATACAAAGGGATTTCGCTGGACTTCCTGTTCTCATTTGTGAGCGGTGCCGACGTGTACGAGAGCCTTCGTGAGAACCTGGGCGCGGACGGTGCTTATCCCACTGTGAACAGTGTGGTGCTGCGGCCCGGAGAATCGTACTGGAAGAACCCCGGAGATCAGGCTACTCATCCAAAAGCCATTCTCGGCGGAAATCTCAACTCGAGCAAAGCCTCTTCACGGTTCCTGCTGGATGCCAGCTATATCCGGCTCCGGAACGTGAGACTGGCTTACCAATTTCCCGAAGCGATTCTCAAAAGGCTGGGGCTGGGGCAACTGTCGGTATACGGGACCGGTGACAACCTGCTCACCTGGACACCCTATACAGGAATGGATCCGGAGGTCGGTTTCGAAGCCGGTGCAACGGGCCTTGCCAAATATTTTAACAGTAGAAAATTATTGTTCGGAATTAACATAGGTTTCTAAACAGCCTTGAGCTTTGAGGCGTGAGGTTTGAGGGGGCAGCTTTTAATATCCAAGCCATCCTCGTACTTCAAAGCAGCCTGCCGCAGGCGCTCATTGCTCAAACCTTTTTACACAAATGAAAACACTCATTCGTAATATCAAATTCGCAGCATTGGCAATTATCCTGCCGGCTTGCGACCTTTCCCTGGAACCTTATAACGGGAAAGATGCCTCGACAATGCTGACGACTACGGACGGCGTACGCACTGCCACCCTGGGGAATTACAGTATCGTCAAACACGTCAATTATGCTAAGTTTTATCACCAGCTCGCCGAGTATCCGAGCGATAATGTGACATTGAGCGGCGCCACCGGCGATAACCTTTTCTATGCGTACAATTATAGACACCTTGAATCGATGAACCAGACCAATAATTTCTGGCGCAAGGCGTATGAAGTGATTTATGGTACAAACAAGATCATTGAACAGGTAGGAGAGGGCGTGTCGCCGGAAAGCGACCAGTTGCTCGGCGAGAACTATTTTCTGCGTGCAATGGCTCATTTTGACCTCGTTACACTTTTTGCCAGGCCTTTTACCCAGGATGAGGGCAAGGGGCCGGGTATTATGATCCGGATTGATACCGAGACAAGTGCGCTGCCGCCCAGGAGTACGGTTGCTGAGGTTTACAGCCAGATTATTGCTGACCTGGAAAAAGCCGGCGGGTTGATGGCATCCACTAAAAACAGCAGTTTCGCCTCGAAAGAAGTGGCAAAAGCGCTCCTGGCACGGGTGTACCTGTTTAAAGGGGATTTCCAGAAAGCCGTTGCGATGTCCGATGAGGTGATTGCCTCGAAACGGTATACGCTCCTGGATACCGAGACGTACAAGAAGTATTTTACGATTTCCAACGAACAAAATCCGGAGACGATTTTTGCCATCAGGCACACCGTTAGCGACGACCGGGCAAAGGCTTCAATAGGGTCCATGTACGACGGAACAGCCGGGCTGGGATGGGGGGAAATGTATACTTCAGAAACGTACCGGGCCGTGCTGGACAAGCATCCGGAAGACGTGAGGCATAGTTTCTCCGGGCCGGTGTATATTACAGACGCTTCCGGCAAACAGGTGTTGGCTACACGTAACGGTATTCCCAAGTATTTTATTTACAAGTATTCCGGCCAGGATGGAATTCAAACACTAAGCTCCCCCGTATACCTGCGGCTGGCGGAGATCTACCTCATCAGAGCCGAAGCCTATGCCCACCTGGGGCAGGAAGAAAAGGCGCTGGAGGATGTCAATGTGATCAGGAAACGGGCCGGGCTGGCAAATTCTCTCTATAGCAAAGGTAGTCTCGGTGGCCATGAATCGGTTTTGGATGCCGTACTCGAGGAGAAGCGGATTGAGCTTGCGTTCGAATGCCAGCGGAAATTTGACCTGTTCCGGAATAACCGCGCGTTGGTTCGGAATTACCCGGGGTACCACCTGTTGAGCGGGCAGACAACCCAGGTGATTGAACCCAACGATCCGCGGGTAGTCTATTTTATACCGCAGCAGGAAATTGTGCTTAACCCCAACCTGGTTCAGAACCCCTGAGCGTATGCCGGCTGAAGTCTTTCTTGGTTTTAATGCACTTTGGCACCGGGTACGGCGGACCGTCAGGCTGGCGGCGGCCGCTTTGTTCATATTGTATTCGGGCGAAGCCGCGGGGCAAACTGTTTTTGCAGCCCAGGAAAAATTTCACCTGCGGTATGGCAACCGGGAGCAATGGGCGGACATTGGCAGAGGGTTGCCCGTTCAACCCTATCTTGAGCTGGTGTTTTCAGTACCCGAATCTTCCGGCGATTTCAGTATGTTTATACGGCAATACGGGGTCATGCACGATTGGGTGGTGGTGTTGAATGATTCGCTGATCGGGAAGCTGGAAGTCGACGAAAAAGAGATCGTTACGGCGTTTTCACTGGCGCCCGGAATCCTTTCCCCGGGCAAAAACAAGTTGCGCATCGCTGCGATGGTAAAAGCACCCTATACGGATCTGCCCAATGATATCCTGGTCAGCGACATAATTATTGAAAAAGGCAGGCTGCCGGAATTACTGAGTGAGTCGGAACTGGAGCTGGAGTTGACAGACCGCCTTTCGAAGTTGCCGATGCCGGGCCGCTTTACAATTGTCGATCGAAACGGTGGGTATGTACCGTTGGGTATTTCTGCCGGAACCGGCCTGGCACTGCGCCCCGGCTTTGTCTACACGGCCGATGGAAAAGCGACAGTGCCGCTTCGGGCCGGCACCTACACCGTTTATGCTACGCGCGGGTTTGAATATGGAGTTGATTCGTCAACAGTGACTGTCGAAAAAGGAAAAACAGGGAAACTGCATTTACGGATTGCCAGAGAGGTAGAAACATCCGGGCTGGTGAGCTCCGACCCCCATGTTCACACCTATTCCTATTCCCGGCATGGCGATGCGACCGTTGCCGAGCGCGTGGTTACCCTCGCCGGTGAACACCTGGAAATGCCGGTGGCTACCGATCACAATGTATATGCCGACCTCAGCCAGGCAATTGATCAGGCCGGCGTTGGCAACCGGTTTACGGTGGTCGACGGAATGGAACTGACCACCCGTGTCGGTCACTTTAATATTTTCCCGGTAGACCGGTCCCGGCCGGTGCCGGACTACGGGGCAACTGATTGGACGCAGGTAACTGCGACCACAGCGAAGATAAAGGGGCTACAGGTGATGGTATTCAATCATCCCCGGGATATCCATGCTGGCTTCCGGCCGTTTGATCCGAAGTTGCATGTAGCCGCTGCCGGCTGGAACAGAAACGGATGGGAAATAGCCGGCAATGCCATGGAACTGATTAATTCGGGTGCACATCAGTCGCAGATGATGCGGCCCGTAGAAGATTGGTTCGGGCTGATCAATAGTGGCAGGGCTATTGCGGGCGTCGGTTCGTCCGATTCGCACACGGTAAGCCGCTACCTGGTCGGACAGGCGCGCACCTACGTCCGGGGAAATGACGAATTGCCAGGTAATCTGGATACCAAAACCCTGCTCAGGAATTTCGCAAAGGGGAGAACCATGGTGGCTTTTGGCCTGCTGACCGAGATTACGGTTAACCGTTCCGGGCAAGCAGGCGACACCATCCGGGTCGGTAACCGGGAAGTGGAGGTAAAGGTGCAGGTGTCCGGGCCTTCCTGGGTATCGGCAGATTCCGTCGCGCTGTATGCCAACGGGGTCCTGATCAGGGAAGCGGCTATAGGGAACGGAAAAAAAGCCGGGTTAAAAAGCGGGCAGACCTGGCGGCTGCCGGCTTTGGCGCATGACGTTTTCCTGGTAGCAGTGGCGTGGGGCCGGGGAGAAAGAAAGCAACCTTACTGGCAAATTGCACGGCCTTACCAGCAGTCGTCGCCGGCCTGGAACCCGGTTGTGATGGGAATCTCCGGTGTGGTTTACGCAGCAACCGGAAAGACCTGGACCAGTGCGGGAGCCTATGCCCGAAAACTGGTGTCTGAATACGGCGCACAGCCACGGATTTTATTTCACAAAGCGAGGAAATTTGACCAGGCCGTTGGGATACAGATCGGGCGCCAGCTCCATAAACGAGGCGTCGCGCTCGATGAAATAGTTCGCTCGGCCGAAGAGCCGGATCGACCGGTAATGGCTGGCGTCCGGAGGTTTTGGAAAGAACTGGAGCAGCCGGATTAAAATAGCTTAACTTTAAACAAAACTAACCGAAATATGGCTCGAGGAACCCATTTGATATTCCTGTGCCTCCTGGTGATTGCTGCGGGGCATGCGGCAGCTCAGGCGGCCAACGGGAATGGCGGGAAGCAAAAAGCTCCCAATATATTGTTTTGCATTGCCGACGATATGTCGTTCCGTTTTCTGAATGCTTATCACAAAACCCCCTGGCTTCAAACCCCTGCCTTCGATTATGTAGCGAGAGAAGGGGTTTTGTTTGCCAATGCCTACACGCCCAATTCAAAATGCGCGCCGTCCCGCGCGTGTATCCTGACGGGCAGAAATCCGTGGCAGCTTGAAGAAGCCGGGAATCATGTCCCTTATTTCCCTGATAAATTTGTGACCTGGATGGAGGCGCTCGGTGACAATGGATACCGTACCGGCTTTACCGGGAAAGGGTGGGCGCCCGGGAAGGCCGGCAACAGGAACGGGAAACCGCGTCAGCTGACAGGACCGCTATACAACCAAAAGAAAATCACGCCTCCCACACCGGCAATGTCAAACATTGACTATGCGGAGAACTTCAGGGAATTTCTTTCTGAGAAACCGGGAGAACAGCCCTTTTGTTTCTGGTTCGGGGCAGCGGAACCTCACCGCGGCTATACCTACGGCTCGGGTGTTTCGGTAGGGGGTAAAAAAACAGCGGATATAGCTGAAGTTCCGCCATACTGGCCGGATAATGAGGTGGTACGGAATGACCTGCTGGATTACGCGCTCGAAGTAGAATATTTTGACCGCCAGCTGGGCGCGATTCTGAAACTCCTCGGGGAAGCAGGAGAGCTGGAAAACACGATTGTCGTGGTTATGTCTGACAACGGGATGCCGTTCCCGCGTGTGAAAGGAAATGTATACGAGTTTTCGAACCACCTCCCGCTGGCGATGATGTGGAAAGGAAAAATGAAGAGCAAAGGGCGAACTGTAACGGACTACGTCAGCTTTATTGATTTTGCGCCGACTTTCCTTGCGGCTGCCGGCGTTGATGCCGGAAAGACAGGCATGCAGCCGGTACAAGGGAGATCCTTGCTGCCGCTGCTCCTTTCAGACGACCATAAGGAGGCCGGTCATCGGCGCAATTTGGTCCTGCTCGGGCGCGAACGAACTGACGTCGGGCGCCCGGACGATGCGGGTTTCCCGGTACGGGGTTTGGTAAAAGACGGGTATTTCTATCTGAAGAATTACGAACCTGCAAGATGGCCGGCAGGAAATCCGGAGACCGGGTATCTTGATTCGGATGGAGGGCCGACCAAAACCGAGATCCTGAATCGCAAGCGACATAACGGAAAAGATACTTTCTGGGATCTGTCGTTTGGCAAGCGTCCTTCCGAGGAACTGTACCAATTGACGGAGGATCCCCACGGAATGAAAAACCTGGCGGCGGATGCGGCGCATCTGAACGTGTTAAAGAAATTGAGAAACGAAATGGAGGCAGCCCTCAAAAAGCAGGGCGACCCGCGTATGTTCGGAAAAGGCGCAATTTTCGACCGCTATCCTTATGCAGAAGAAGCTACTGCCGATTTTTACAACCGATGGAAAAAAGGGGAAAAGTTGAAAGCCGGTTGGGTCAGTCCGTCAGATTTTGAGGTTTCCGAATATGAGAAATAGCTATAGGGACACGTTTTTTTGGTTTTCAGTCCTGGCTTTGACAAGCCTGTCGGCGGCCTATGCGGCAGACGACAGACCCAATATCTTGTGGGTGACCATTGAAGACACTTCCCCGGAATTTATCGGGAGTTATGGAAATCGAAATGCCAAAACGCCGGTAATGGACAGGCTGGCTGCCGAAGGGTACCGTTTCACAAATGCCTTCTCAACCGGATCGGTATGCTCGCCCAGCCGCACCGCGCTCATCACGGCCGTCAAAACTTATGAGGCCGGTACGGGGCATCACCGGAGTAAAGTCCCGCTGCCTTCATTTGTGAAAGGGTTTCCGTACTACCTCCGTCAGGCAGGTTATTTTACGGTCAATAATAAGAAGACCGACTACAATATCGCCGGGGAAAAGAATTTCATCGCTGAGGCCTGGAATGAATGCGACGCGGCGGCCGATTGGAGTCATCGCCGTCCGGGACAACCTTTTTTTGCAGTATTCAACTTTGAGGACTCGCATCAGTCCCGTACCATGACGCTCCCTTACACGCGTTATCAGAAGCAAGTCCTGGAACAGCTTGAGCCGGCTATACGCACTCCGGACGAAGGCTTTGACGTTCCGCCCTTTTACCGGGACAGCCCCGCCATGCGGAAGCAATTGGCGAGGGTGTATAACTCCATCACCCTGACAGACCAGAAAATCGGCCGGTTGCTGCAGCGGCTGGAAAACGAAGGGTTAAGGGAAAATACGATTATCTGGTTTTTCGCCGATCATGGCGAAGGAATACCGCGCGGGAAAACCAATAGTATCGATCTCTCGTACCGGGTTCCCCTGGTGGTTTGGTTCCCGCCGAAGTACCGCCACCTGTCACCCTGGGGGGCGCCCGGGAGTACGGTACAGGAACTTGTCGATTTTCAGGATTTCGGACCGAGTATACTGAGCCTGGCCGGGGCAGAGATCCCCGGGCAGATGAAAGGTAGAGCTTTTTTGGGGAAGGCCAGGAAAACACCGCCATCCTACTGTTTTCTTTCCAGCGATCGCTCTGACAACAGTACTGACCTGGCACGGACGGTGACCGACGGCAGGTTGGTTTACACGCGGAATTTTATGCCCTTTCTGCCCGAAGTACGGTATATCCGCTACATGGAAATAGGCGAAATCAAACAGGAAATGCGAAAGGACCGTCGTGACGGCAGGCTGAACGCCGTTCAGGCTTCTTTGTTTGCAGCCCGTCCCCCAGAAATGCTGTATGATTTAAGCCGGGACCCGTGGGAGCTGAAAAACCTGGCGGAAGATCCCGCCTACCGGAGCGTGAAAGAGAAAATGCGCGCCGCTTTGCAAAAAGAACTGCAACAGGCGCGCGATGTGATGTTTCTTCCCGAGTACGCTATTTCCGGCCTGCCTGCCGGTACGACTCCCTACGAGTTCCGAAAGGACGCAAAGAAGTACCCGGCTGACCGGATCCTGCAGGCAGCCAACCTGTCCGGGTTCACGGATCAGAAATCATTGAAAGCGCAAATAAAGCTGCTTGGCGAAGCTGATTCCGTCAGGCGGTATTGGGGCCTCATGAGTCTCTGCTCGTACCGCAAGGGAGGACTCGACATCTACAGGCCGCAGTTGGAGGCTGCGCTTCAGGACACTTATCCGCCGGCGGCAGTCCTCGCTGCGTGGTTGTGCTACCATCACTGGGGCCGGCCTGCAGCCCGGGAAAACCTGGTCAGTTTCATTAAGTCAGAGAACCAGGACATTGCATTGCTCGCGCTTAACATGCTTTTGTACACTCCGGAAAAGTCTGTTTTTGTGGGTGCCGTTGAAGAAGCCTACCAAAAGACAGACCGGTTTAAGGTACCGTACAATGTAAAGGCGGCGTGCCGGGACTTCCTGGGAAGCCTGGGATTGATTGCGAATACGTTTGAAAATGCTGAATGATAGCTACCTGATCAAAACCATGAAATACCTCAGATTAAACCTACAGGAGTGGTTCGCGGGAGCCGCCGTGTGGCGTGTACTTTTCGCATCGATATGTGCCGGTATATTGCCGGGCACCATCGTTGCCCAGGCAGAGAAACGTCCCAATATTCTCTGGATTGTAGCAAATGACATCGGGAATGAGCTCGGTTGCTATGGCAATAAGCTCATTCATACGCCGAACCTCGACCGGCTGGCAGGAAAAGGAGTTGCCTACCGTAACATGATCACGGCCGGAGCGGTGTGCTCGCCAAGCCGGTCTGCTTTTATTACCGGGATGCATGCCGTCAGCATCAATTGCCATAACCAGTTTCCCAATAAAAAAACAAAGCTCCCCGATGGAATTACCCCGTTGCCCCTGCTGATGAAGGCAGGTGGCTATTATGTTGCCAACACGGGCGGCGTTGCGATGAAAGGCCCTTATTATACCGGGTATAATTTCGAGCATGACCCCGCAGCGCTGTACGACGGGTTCGACTGGAGCGGCAGGAAAGAAGGACAGCCGTTTTTTGCCCAGGTGCATCTGAAGCTCTCCCACCGTCCGTTTGAAAGAGACCCGGAGCGACCGATTAATCCCGATAAGGTGGTGGTCCCGCCTTACTACCCCAATCATCCGATGGCCCGGCAGGATTGGGCGATGTACCTGGAAACCGTGCAGCTGCTGGATAAACAAGTCGGGGCGATCCTGCAACGACTCAAAGACAACGGACTGGAGGACAATACGGTGGTCTTTTTCTTCGGGGACCACGGTCATCCGCACATTCGGGGAAAGCAGTTCCTGTATGACGGCGGCGTTAATGCACCGTTGATTGTTGCAGGCCCCGGTATCCGGAAATCGGGTGTGAGCGACCGGCTTGTCAGCAACACGGATCTTGCAGCCGCGACGCTGTCGCTGGCCGGCCTTCGTGTTCCGGCGTTTATGCAGGGCCGGGATTTCCTGCAGGAAAATTCGGTTCCGAACACCTACGTTTTTTCCTCCAGGGACCGGTGCGACGAAACTCTTGACCGGATTCGCATGGTCCGGACCAGGGAGTTTAAGTTGATCCGGAATTATTTCCCGGAGCGCCCCTATACGCAGTTTAATGCCTACAAGAAGACTTCGTACCCGGTTCTGACGTTGATGCAGGTGCTGAAAAAGCGCGGTGAACTCACCCCTGTTCAGGCGCATTTTATGGCAGACACGCGGCCTGAGTACGAGCTGTACGATTTGCGCAAAGATCCCTTTGAGACGAAAAATCTTGCCGGAGACCCGTCTTACGCCAAACAGTTGAACACCCTTAAGCAGGTTCTGGAAAACTGGCTTGCGGAAACCGACAAGGGACCGTACCCGGAATCCGCCGAGGAAGTCAGTTTCGCCCGGGCCAAAATGCAGAAAATGTATGACGATCAGCTGACGGCGGCAGGCTTGCCGAAGGAAGTTACTGACGAACAATACCTGGCTTACTGGGAAGCGGTCTTTCGCCGTTTTTTCCCGGTAAAAGAGCATTGAATAAACCTCGCCGGAAGCTCCACAGTAGGAAAAAAGTACAGGCAACTTTTCATTTGTATGGATTCAAGAAGAGCGTTTTTAAAAAAAGCTGCCCTGCTGACCGGTGGGGCAGGCATGATGAATTTTTTGCCTGAATCGGTGCAGCGCGCCATGGCGATTCACCCCGACCCGGGCTCCACTTACCTGGACGCGGAGCATGTCGTGATCCTGATGCAGGAAAATCGTTCATTTGACCATGCATACGGCAGGCTCCAGGGCGTACGCGGCTTTAACGACCCCCGTGCCATCTCTTTGCCTAACAAGAACAAGGTATGGTTACAGACCGATAAAAAGGGAGACACCTACGCACCCTTCAGGCTCGATATTAAAAATACAAAAGCTACCTGGATGCACGATCTGCCGCATTCCAGAGAATCGCAGGTGGATGCCTACAACGGGGGTAAATATGACAAATGGCTGACTTCCAAACGGTCGGGGCACAAGGAGTATGCTGAAATGCCGCTTACCCTCGGTTTTTATGACCGGCAGGACATCCCTTTTTACTACGCATTGGCAGATGCATTTACCGTTTGCGACCAGAACTTCTGCTCCTCCATGACGCCCACCCACCCGAACCGCTATTATTTATGGTCGGGGACGATACGTGAACATCCGGATATGGACGCGCTCGCGGTCGTGCGGAACAGCTATTTTTCAATCAACAAGCCGGTCAGGTGGAAGACTTTTCCGGAGCGTCTGCAGGAAGCGGGTGTTTCCTGGAAATTCTACCAGAACGAGGTCGGGGCCATCATGCAATTTCACCCGGGGCTAGGCTCCTGGCTGAGTAATTTCGGTTGTAACCCGCTGGAACGATTTGCCCAATACCATGTTAAATCTTCCGGGGACTATATCCGTTATGCCGGGCTGGAGGCTGAAAAGCTTAAAAAAGAACTGCTGGAATTGAAAGGCAAACTGGCGACTGCCTCCGGAGAGGAAAAGGCAAAGCTTTCCAAAAGTTATGAAAACCAGGCGGCAGTGCTCGAAAAATACGAAGCGGATCTGGCCCGGTACAGCGAAGAAAATCTTAAAAAGTTCTCCGCAGCGGAACGCGATCTGCATGCCCGGGCATTTGTATCGAACCGGGAAGATCCCGATTACCTGAAGCTAAGCACTATTACTTACGAGGAAAACGGCGAAAAACGAAGGGTCCAGGTACCTAAAAGTGATATATTTTACCAGTTCAGGAAGGATGTAAAAGAAGGCCGGTTGCCCGCGGTTTCCTATCTCGCTGCGCCGCAAAATTTCTCCGATCACCCTTCGGCGCCCTGGTACGGGGCCTGGTATGTCTCCGAGACGCTCGATATCCTGACGCAGAATCCGGAAGTGTGGAAAAAGACGATTTTCATTTTGTGTTATGATGAAAATGACGGCTACTATGATCACGTTCCGCCGTTTTCGATTCCAACTCCCTTTAAACCCGATTCGGGGAAGGTTTCCGAAGGTATCGACATCAAGGCGGAATATGTGACGTTGGAGCAAGACCAGTCGCAGGTACCGAAAAGTAACGCCAGGGAAGGTGCTATCGGTCTCGGTTTCCGGGTACCGCTGGTGGTTGCTTCGCCCTGGTCGAGAGGAGGTAAAGTATGCTCGCAGGTGTTCGACCATACTTCTATTATCAGGTTCCTGGAGGAATTTGCCAGCCATAAATCCGGGAAAAAGGTAAAGGAAACCAATATAACGGAATGGCGAAGGACGATTTGCGGCAATATCAGTTCACTTTTTCAGCCGTATGATCCCTCGACCTACCGGAAACCAACACCCGTGAACCGGGATGAAATCGTAACAACCATTCACAAGGCGCAGTTCCGGGATACTCCTTCAAATTTCAGACCGTTGTCGGCAGATGAAATTTCCGAAATTAACAGGAATCCCGCAGCTACCGCTTTGCTGCCCGCCCAAGAGAAGGGCACCAGGCCGTCGTGTGCCATTCCGTATGAGCTGTATGCCGGGGGGACTCTTTCTAAGGACAGGAAAACATTTGAAATATCGCTGTCGGCCGGAAATGCTGTTTTTGGTGAAAAATCTGCCGGAGCACCGTTTATTATCTATGCGATACGCCGGTACAAAGGCGAAGAGCTCGCCGTATGGAATTTCGCCGTTAAGGCAGGCGATACTTTGAAACAAACCTGGAACCTGGCTGATTTTGATGGTGAGGAGTATCACCTCAGGGTATATGGCCCGAATGGATTTTTCAGAGAATTTGCCGGTAGTGCAAGAGACACGGATGCAACCGTTTCCTGTGCCTATGTGCAGGACAAAGAAGGCAGACTTACAGGAGACCTGGAGGTTACGGTACGCAACGGGGAGGCAAAGGAAATTTCTGTTACGCTGGTTGACAATGCCTATGGCCAGCAGCCGGTGGGGTTGAAGGTCCCGTCCGGTGGGCGCTCATCGGCTCGGTTGAGACTTGACAAAAGTCACAACTGGTACGACTTCAAGCTACGAATGGATCAGTCGGTCAAACGGTATGCCGGGCATGTGGAAACAGGCCGGGAAAGTGTAACCGATCCGTTTATGGGGCGAAGCTGACGGGCATCAATCGCCTCCTGGCCCACCGGCTCCCCCTCTGAATCCGCCGTCCCCGTTGGGGAACCGGCCTTCGCGGCTGCGGCCCTCGCGGCTGCGATCCTCATTTTCAAAAGAAGGGGCCGGGGCAGCCGATTGTCCGCCGCCAAAGTTTCGCAGGTTGTAGGTGAAAGTGAGCATTGCATAGCGGGTCAGAACCCGACTGATTACGTCCTGTTGGTAGGTTTCGGTAACGTCGCGGCTAATGCTGTTATTTTGTCCGAGAATGTCAAATACTGTGACTTTGAGTTCGGCGGCGTTGTTTTTGAACATTTTCTTGCCGAAACCGGCATTCCACAGCGTGAATTGCTGGTTAAACCCTTCGCCAAGCCCGCGATACGACTGTCTGCCAATATCAGACTGCAACACAAAACCTTTCCCGAAAATCCAGTTAGCCCTGGCGCCCAATGACTGTGAATAGTAGTTGTTGTTGGACTGCTGCTGGATGCTGTTTTTGACAATATTGTAGTTGCCGCTATAGGAAAGCGAAAAGTCAAGGTTCTGGCTGATGTTGCTGCCGAGTACCAGTCCCTGGCTGAGCGCGTAGGTGTTCGAAAGGTTCCGGACGTTGTTAATCATACCGGGAA
Organism: Ravibacter arvi; assembly: GCF_039540405.1. Lineage (NCBI taxonomy): Bacteria > Pseudomonadati > Bacteroidota > Cytophagia > Cytophagales > Spirosomataceae > Ravibacter > Ravibacter arvi. The sequence goes on along the minus strand of NZ_BAABEY010000012.1, from coordinate 160,822 downwards.
TACGCTGATAAGTTGCCCCGGAATTAAGGTTAATGTTAAGTTTCCACGGCTTTATCGGCATTCCGTAGGTCAGGAAGCCGCGCAGGCCATAATTGCCGTTGATGTTTACCGGCGCCGTAAATTGCGCGCCTTGCTGTAACAGCAGGCCGTTGGGTAGCTCCATAGGCGCCTGTGCAATAATGGTCGCATTGGTAATATAGTTGTCGACCGTGTTTCCGGAGACCATGGCGAAAAGGTTGTGACCTGTTTGCTGGAAAACGGTATTGAACCGTATGCTTACCATGTGCCGGTACGATTGTTTGAGGTTGGGGTTTCCCGCCGACATAAACAAGGGATTACTGTTGTCGATCACATTCTGCAACTGGTTGATCGACGGCTCCTGGGTAGAGGCACGATAGAACATCCGGAAGTTGGTACCGCCCCGTTTCCTGTACATCAGCATGGCATTCGGAAGCACGTTGAAGAACGAATTGTCTACTTTGTTGCGGCCGGGAAACACCTGTTGACTGAAAAGATTGGCATGCTGGAAGTCCACGCCGGTGCTGAACATCAGCCCCGACTTTGAGCGGATCCGGTAGCTGAGCCCGCCGCGCTGGGTGGTATACCGGTTGTCAAAAGTATTGGAAAGCAGGGAGTCGATGCGGGTATAGCCCGACGTGATTTCATCGTGGTGAAAGGTCTCGCTTTTCGAATTGTTATTGCTTACAGAAACGTTATAACCAAACTGGAGTTGCCCGGTTTTACCGATCGGTTCCGTATAGTTGGCGTTTGCCGCAAAGCGGATTCCTGAAGTTTTGTTTTCCGAAACCTGGTCAATGGTGTCACCGGGATTCTGCAAATTTGAAAGGTACCGGTTGAGTGAGTTCAGGCTGCCCTGGCGGTTGCGGTTGTTAATGGCCGAGGTAAGGTCGACGGAAAACGTCCGGCCGGCTTTGGCAAAACGGTGCCGCCAGAGAAGGCTGTTGTTGAGGTTGAACGCGTTTGTTTGGTTAAGCCGGTGGTTTTCGGTGAGGTTGATAAGCGATCCGTCTTCCTTGAGCGATGTTACACCGCGCCGGTCGGTTGCGCTTTCATTATTTTGGAAGCTGAGGCTGGGAGAAAAAATCAGTGAGTTACGATCGTTTATTTTGTGCTCCAAACGAAGGTTGAACCGATGATTCAGGTTGAGGTTCCCGGTGGTACTCGAGTCGTTGTAAAGCTGGTTCCCGCGTGAAAGAAAAGTTTCCCGGCTGGTGATCTGCGTATTGGCATTACTGGCCCGGTTAAAAAAGTAACTGGCGCTTACTTCGGTTTTCTTTCCCCACGTGCCGGTGTAGTTGAGTCCCAGGGCTGTGGTATTGGTGATCCCATTTTGTTGTCCCACCATAAAATTGTCGGCGCCGCCATTGCCGCGCCCGCCTCTGCCGCCGCGCCCGCCGCCACTGTTGCCGAGCACACCCGCAATGTCCTGAGAACCGAAGTTTTGCTGGTTGATGTTGTTGCTCAGCCCGATCATAGAAATGCGGTGCCCGCTGCTGAACATATTTACATTGCCGCCTGCCATAAAGCGGTTATCCAGCCCGTAGCCGGCAAAGATTTTTCCGAATTGTCCTTTATTGCGATCCGCGCGGGTGACGATATTAATCGTTTTCTGGGCATTTCCGTCGTCGAATCCGCTGAATTGCGCCTGGTCGGTTTGCCGGTCGAAAACTTCAATTTTATCTACAATTTCGGCGGGAAGGTTGCGTAGAGCGAGCGTTGCGTCGTCCCCGAAAAAGGGTTTTCCGTCAACCAGTACCCGTTGTACATTCTCGCCCTGGGCTTGTACCTGGCCGTTTTCGACGGTAATTCCCGGCATTTTCCGCACCAGGTCCTCCGTTGTGGCGTCGGGGTTGACTTTAAATGCAGCGGCATTGAATTGGGTGGTATCGCCCTTCTGCTGCGACTGTTCGATTGTGCCCACCACCTTCACTTCCCGTAGCATTTTTGCGCCGGTTTTCATCCGGATGGTGCCCAGATCCAGGTGAGAGTTGGTCACAGCGATCTTTCGCGAAATGGTTTCGTAACTCAGGTTGGTAATGAGCATCTCATAACGGCCGGGACTGACGCCGGTGAACGAAAAGCCGCCGTTGATGTCCGATGCAGCGTAGACCGGTTTGGTAGTGTCCGCGGCGGGGGTCAGTTTAATATAGGCCCCCGGTACGCCGCTTTGGTCAGTTGAATCTTTCAGGGTCCCGCTCACCCGGAAGCTTTGGGCCGTTAGTTGTGTGGCCGCGAAAAAAAAAGTCAGCAGAAGGGTAAAGCGGAAGGGGCGCATAAGCGTTAGGATTAAACTGTATACGCTTAGAGGCGCAATTCCTCAGGAAGTTTAAGGCCAGTGCCGGCATTAAACCTGTCAACCGACCAACTGGAAGCTTTTATCGATCAATAAAAGCCTAATGACGACCAATCGGGAAGCCCACAGAGGTGCTCCTGCAGTCCCGGGGTCTAGGAAACGAGTTTGTTGTGGCTATCCGGAAATACGATCTTCGGCCGGAACACGGCAGCCTCCTCCTGGCTCAGTGTGCCATACGCAATAATGATAATGATGTCGCCGACTTCTGCGCGTCTTGCGGCAGCCCCGTTGAGGCAAATTGTACCGGTACCCCGCTCTCCTTTGATAACGTAGGTAACCAGGCGTTCTCCATTGTTATTGTTAACAACGTGTACCTGCTCATTTTCGATCAGGCCCGCAGCATCCATCAGGTCCTCGTCAATGGTAATGCTTCCGACATAGTGCAATTCCGCCTGGGTAACTTTAACCCGGTGGATTTTGGATTTCATTACGGTAATTAACATTTCTTTTGAGTAACTGTTGAACGAACTGAAATGAAGACGCAAAAATATAGTCTGGTCTTGGAATTGCTAACACCAATCGGCAGATAATAGTGCCGTTAATTTTAATTTCGCTCCATAGCCGCCATTGAAAATTTTGTAATATTGGGATTGTAATGACCTATTCCGTTAGGTCGGGGCAGGTCCGGCCCGGAGCCAGAATTTTATTTTTAACAATATTCCGAGTTTTCAAACCGATGAAAAAGAAGTACGAATTTGAGCCGGTAAGCCGACGTAGCTTCCTTCAAAAGGGTGCGGCGGCCGCAGTTGGCAGTTTCTTCATTGTGCCGAGGCACGTTTTGGGGAAAGGGTTTATTGCACCAAGCGACAAGCTGAATATTGCCGGAGTGGGAGTAGGGGGGAAAGGCAGTGGTGATGTTCAGAACGCCTGGAACAATGGGAAGGAAAACATCGTGGCACTCACCGATGTAGACTGGAAGCTTGGTGCAAAGTGCTTCGACAGGCACCCCAACGCAAAAAAGTACAAAGACTATCGCAAGATGCTCGATGAAATGGGTAAAGACATCGATGCCGTTATCGTGTCAACACCCGATCATACCCATGCCATAGTTGCACTTACTGCCATGGAAATGGGCAAGCACGTGTATGTACAGAAGCCGCTGGCCCACAGTCTCCATGAAACCAGGGTGCTGACCGAAGCCGCCAGAAAGTACAAGGTGGTGACGCAAATGGGCAATCAGGGGGCTTCCAACCCGGGCCAGCTGCAAATATTGGAATGGTTTGACAAAGGGTTGATCGGTCCGGTTCACGAAACCCATATCTGGACGAATCGACCGGTATGGCCGCAGGGAATTCCGTTTCCGACCCAAAAGGAAGCCGTCCCTGACTATCTTGACTGGGATCTGTGGGTAGGGCCGGCCGAGTGGGTTGACTACAGCCCGGCCTGGCATCCATTCAAGTGGCACGGCTGGTGGAACACCGGGACCGGCGCACTTGGCGATATGGGCTGTCATTTGATCGATTCGGCCTTCAGAACCCTTCGCCTGGGCTATCCGAGCGAAGTTGAGGCCAGCGTCGGACAGGTCTTCATCAAGGACTGGTCACCTGAGTATATCCCGGAAGGATGCCCGCCGTCTTCGGTGATCCAATTGAAGTTTCCTGCAACCAGTCATAACAAGTCTGAGGTGAAAATGAGCTGGTATGATGGTGGAATCCGCCCCTTCCATCCCGACCTGATCCCGGCGAATGATCCTATCGGGGAAGACGACAGCAGCAACGGTGTCCTCCTGATCGGCTCCAAAGGCGTTATTTCGTGCGGCACCTACGGCAGAAATCCTGTTTTGTACCTCAAAGGAGGTGAGAAACGGACCATGCCTGAAGGAGCGTTCAAGAACAAATATTCCGATATGCCTGAGTTCGGGCACCAGGTTTCCTGGACAGACGCTTGTAAGGCCGGATTTAACAGTCAGGCACACAAAGCGCTTACCTCGTCCTTTGATTATTCCGGCCCGTTGACCGAGACCGTTATTATGGGGAACCTGGCCATTCGCAGTTACAACTTCCGCGAAACCAAAGCGGACGGGAAATTCGCATTCCCGGGGCGTAAGAAACTGCTTTGGGATGGCAAAAACCAGCGGATTACCAATTTCGAACCGGCTAACCAGTTTGTGAAGCGGAAATACCGCGACGGCTGGAAGCAGGTTTAGCGAACGGAAACGCTGCAGCTTCACTGCGTTTCGCCCGGCGTGACGGTCAAAGTCATCCGGGCGGAACGCAGTTTTTTCATTTGAAGCTGTCTTCCGATTCCGGCAATGCCGGGTTGTTATAGATATACATGCCGTTATAGTCCTGTATGATAGGCTCACTGCCCGGTGAAATCCTGTGAAAGGGAAGCGATTTGTAAGTGGAATAATGGCAAACGAACGATTTCCGGGTCTGCTCGGGATTAAGGATCGGGCTTCCGCCATGTGCAAGCGCTCCATGCCAGATCAGAACGTCGCCTTTCCGGATTAAAAGGATTTCTTTCGGATAAGCGAGGGCTTCGCAGGTTTTGTCGAGGTAGTCGGCGAATTCAATCGGTGTCCTGGTCGACCACGGTTTATAGAGAATGCCGGAGCCGAAGTCGAATTTGGGCATATTCTGAGACCCGATATAGTAATAAAGAGGGCCTGAGTCTATCTTGATGTCTTCAAGCGCAATCCACGCGGCGGCCAGGTGGCTGGGATCTTTTGCAGTTACCCAGGGGAAATCCTGGTGGGTAGGTTGCTGACTGCCGTATAAAAAGGTGAGGCTTTGCATCACCACGACCTGGTCGTTAAATATCGCTTCCAGGAAAGTTACTATCCCCGGGTGCGACATCAGCTTCTTGGCAGCTACCGACGAATTGTGAAAGTCGTTGAACTTTACATATTTACCATTCAGTGATTCTTTCGGGAAGTCACTGATGTTCCGTTGTTGTTCGGGGCTGAACTCGGGTAGGTCGATCCGCACGCTGAGTTTGTGCTTTTCGGGTTCGTCCCTAAGCTGGTCGAAATCTCTCATGAAATTGTCGATCATCTCCGGCGGGATAATGTTTTCAAGTACTGCATATCCTTTTTCCCGCCAACCCGTCAGCTTTTCTTTCAGATCGTACGAAACGTCGAAACGCCGGTTGAACTTTTGAAGGAATGCGTCGATGTCCGCACCCGGCGAATCAATCCACGGAATACTGGCGGGATCGAAAGATTTCATCGGGAAATAACGGTCCTGGAGCTGGTTTACTTTGTTTTTTACCCGGTTTATGAGGCTCATAATGAATATAAGGGAAAGGTTGTTGGGGAAGAGAAAGCATAATAAGTTACTGCCTGAAACCGGGAACCGGATCCGGACCAGGTTTCAGACCTTCAGCGAGGCCATGTCAATTACGAAACGATACTGGACGTCGCCTTTTACCAGTCGCTCATAAGCGTTGTTGATGTCCTGGATGCCGATGAGCTCGATGTCGGCAACCAGGTTGTGTTCGCCGCAAAAATCCAGCATTTCCTGGGTTTCGCGTATGCCGCCGATATTGGAGCCGGCCAAGCTCCTTCTTCCCGGAATAAGGCTGAAAGCGGAAACCGGCATGGGTTTTTCGGGGGCGCCCACCAGTACCAGCGTTCCGTCGGTGGTGAGCAGCGACATATAGTCATTGATGGGGTGTTCGGCCGAGACACAATCGAGGATGAAATTCAGGGTGTTCCTGTGTTTTTTCATCTCGTGAATATCGGTTGAAAGTACCACTTCGTCGCCGCCCAGACGTTTTGCGTCGTCAAACTTGGACGCGGAGGTAGTGAAGACTACTACATGCGCGCCGAGCGCTTTGGCGAGCTTGATCCCCATGTGGCCCAGGCCGCCTATACCTACCACCCCAACCTTTTGTCCCGGGCCCACACGCCAATGCCTGAGCGGCGACCAGGTGGTAACGCCCGCGCAGAGCAACGGGGCGGCGGCTGCGGGGTCCAGGTTGTCGGGCACGCGCAGAACAAAATGCTCGTCGACTACGATTCGTTCTGAATAACCGCCTAGCGTATGTGCGCCCAGGTGCGTGTCAGGACTGTTATAAGTCAGCGTTTTCCCGAGGTCGCAATACTGTTCGAGCCCCTCGGTACAATGCGGGCAGGTCCTGCAGGAATCCACCATGCAACCCACTGCCACCATATCGCCTTTGCCGAATTTTTTAACATGTTGGCCGGCATTGATCACCCTGCCCACAATTTCGTGCCCCGGAACGATCGGGAAAACAGTGTTGTGCCATTCATTTCGGGCCATGTGCAGATCGGAATGGCAAACGCCGCAGTACAGGATTTCAATCTCGATGTCATGAGGAGCAGGCTCCCTGCGCGAGATGGTCAGGGGCTTTAGCAATGAGCCCGACGTCTCGGCGCCATAAGCCTTTGTTTGATGGGTTTGCATACAAAAGGTATCCGGGTAAAATTACGGTAAGAAACGCGATCTTTTTTTTATATGCAATGATTTTGGCAAGCGGTTTCAATTTTTTTACATAGAAATCCTGGCTGTAACTGCCAGTCGTGCAAAAAAAATGAACCTTTCTCAACCCCAATTTAAACCCGAGCCATCAAAATTGAATCTATATTTACAGGAAGCGATAAAAGCATTCCGGTTATGTAATTCAACAAACGTATTAACGCAATTCGTATGAAACTATTCATAATAGCAGGGAGTCTCGCTGTAGCACTGGCTTTCGGCGCTTGTTCCAGTCAAAAAGCGAGTACAGCCCGTTCGTCCCAGGAAATATCAACCGCCTTTGATGAGCAATCTTACCAGTTTCAGGCAACTTTCCTGCAGCCATCGCGCGGGAGGATGCGGCAAATTGTTGGGAATTATTTCATGAAAGTCGAAAAGGACAGGATTTCGGCAGATCTTCCCTATTTCGGCCGTGCCTATTCGGCGCCTATCGGGGGCGACGGCGGTATTAAATTCGTGTCCGAAAAATTTACTTATGACGTGAAACCGATCAAGAATGGCGGGAGGGAAGTAACCATCCGCGTGCAGGATTCCCAGGTCGTCCGTGACTTGTTCCTGACCGTGTTTCCTGACGGAAGTGCCGATCTGAGAGTGACACCGCAAAACAAAACTTTTATTTCATACCGGGGCGATGTTGTGCCCCTGGCAAAATAGAAGCGAACCGGGTCAGATTTCGTCTTTTATTTCTTTAAGCAGGCCATCTATTTCCCTTGCGGTTTTGCCGTAAACGTAACGGGTCCAGAGAACAATTGCCCCAATGGCCAGAAGCGTGCTGAAAAGGGTAACCAAAAGAATGATCACCTGTTGTTGGCTGGTGATTTGCTGGAGTGTTTTGCCTTCTGAGATGAGGCGGTCATAACCCAGCAGAGCGGTGGCAACCAGGAAGTACGGCAATAAAAGGAACCCGAATGACTGGTACCGTTCCATGTTGAGGCGCAGCTCATAGTAAATTTTCCAGAGGCTTTCGTGGGTGTCCGCGTGGTACAGGCCAACCTCCTTGTAAAACTGGTAAAATTCGTAGAAATAGTATCCAGAAGTTACCAGAAGCATACTGTAAGCGGTATAATAAACCACGTAGAAAGCCGGGCTAAGGCCAAATACCTGTGGTATGGCGCCTGCAAAGAGAACGGCTGCCAGCTGGCTCCAGCATTCGTTTTTCATGGTACGCCTGAGCTTTTCAAGCGGGTGCTGCGCCTTCTTTAATCGGGCAATTGTAGACGGAATATTCACCTCTGCCGGGTTTTCGGAATTCCATTTGTTTTTAAGGGCTTCAAAATCCATGGCTTTGTTTTTTGATCAGGTTTTGTAATTTTTCTTTGGTGCGGGACAATTTCACTCTTACGTTAATTTCACTGATCCCGAGCTGTAAAGCTGTTTCTTTATGAGAGAGCCCTTCCATGTAATAAAACATGAGGGCTTTTTCTATTGGCCCGAGAAGCTGAATTGCCTGGTAAAAAATTTCGAGTTGTTCATCGCGGCCGGCATCGTAGATTTCATCAGCGGTATCGGTGGACAATTCCGGTGCAAAAGTCCGGGTTCTTTTCTTCTCCTTCCTGAAATAAGTTATCGCAGTATTGATGGCAACCCTGTACATCCAGGTGGAGAACTCGCTTTTGCTTTCAAAAAGAGAAAAAGACTTCCAGAGCTGGATTATAATTTCCTGCTGTAAATCCTCACGGTTTTCCGGAAGGTCCGCATACATTTTTGACACTTTGTGCAGGATGCCTTTGTGCTGATGCACCAGTTTCAGGAAGACGCTTTCCTTATCGTTGTCCACGAATATTTCGTTTACGTCAATTACAGTATTACGGGTTTTAAAGTATAGCCAAGATCCTGCAACAATTTAATAACCCCGTTATTCCCGCCCAGGTGACCACCGCCTACTGCAAAGAAGGTGCTTTCTTTTTTCATCATATCCGGCATGGATTGTGCCCAGTTCCGGTTGCGTTCGGTGAGCACCCATTTTTCCTGTTCGTCGTTCATGAAGCGCCTGTCTCTTACCATTCGGGTCAATTCCTCAAGGTTTTCGTCCTGGAAAGCTTTTATCATGTCTTTTGTGATAGCCGCATAGGAATCGCCTGCTTCCAGTTGTTCAATTGTCTGGTGGAGATTGTAGGCAAGTCCAAGGTATTTTGCCTGTGTCTCAACCGTTTCTAATCCGCCAATTCGGGCGCCGTTTCCCATTGCTAGTTTAATGAGTTCTATCTCGTACATGCGGAGGTCGGCAGGTGCGCAGGTGAATGATTTCTTTGAAACCAGGGAATAAAGGGCCTGCGGGCTGAAGCTGTCTACTTCTTTGAGTGAAGTCCCGTATTGCACCAATATGTTTTCAAGTCGCTTCAGGCTTTCCGCATCAAGTTGGGCGCTGAGCGGCTGTTCGGCGGACATCATTTTCTGCAGAGCTTCTACCTCCCCGGAGTCCGTATAGTTAATTTCCAGCACGAGATTTTTAGTTTTCCCGAGCGCTGTTTTTACTTTTTCCTTCATGAGAAAGTCCTCCGCACACATGGTATGGAAAGTACCTGCCAGGTAGGAGGGAGCCGAAAGACCGTTTCCGCTGATTTCCCAGAGAAGACTTTGGGTATGGCTTTGCGCCGAGGCTGCCAGCACACAGAAAAGAGCGAGGATAGAGCGGGTAATTTTTTTGATTTGCATAATGGGCGTCCTGTTTTTGATTTTGAACAGTTGGTCGCCCTGAGTGTGGGTTCGTTACACGGAATCACAAAAAAAATGAAAATCTTTTTGGATTTACTGCTTTGCTGAAGTGAGGTTAATTGAATCTGAGCAGGTTATTCCGATTCAAGAATTCGGACAATTTCTTTGTATCCCGATGCCCTGGCATGTTGGAGCGCTGTTTTCCCGTCGTTGTCCGGAATATTCAGGTTACATCCGGCTTCTTTGAGAATGCGCACGATTTGCTGGTATTTTTCGCTTCCGTTGCCCAGCACGACCGCCTCCATCAAGGCTGTCCATCCCAACCGGTTTACATGGTCGATGGGGAAGTTCCTGGTGTTTGCAAGGAGTTTTACGGTTTCGACATGCCCCCGTTCGCAGGCCGGTATGAGGGCTGTGCCGTTATACCGGTTGAAAACATTGAATTTCGCGCCGTTCTCGAGGAAGAGTTTGACCAGTTGGGTCTGTCCGGTTGCGCCTGCATAGAGGAAAGGGCTGTCTTTGATGTCGTCCTGCCGGTTGACGTCGGCGCCGTATTTTACTAAAAGGGCGGCCATGTCGTTTAATGCGTCATGCGTGGCGAGCAACAGCAGCGTCCGGCCTTTGCTGTCCCGGGTGTTTACATCGGCTCCTTTTTTCAAAGCCTGCTCAACGGCTTCGATCCGGTTCTTTTTGACATCGTTAATCAACGGATTTTCGGTGGTGGATGTGTTCGGCATAGGCGTGTCGGGATTGACGGGCTGGCTGCAGGAAACCATGAAGATGAACAGGATATACAGGATCATTTCAAAAGAAATTTAAGCCGGGAGAGCCATAAGGGGGCCACGAATGCACGAATTTAAAATGATTCCTGCATTCTGTACAACAAAGTTACAGATGGCTGATAATGGAACGCATGGCTTCTATTGAATGGGTATCCTAAGATCAGCCTTCGACAGGCTCAGGCGCCGTCCGGATGGCACCGTCAGGATGGCACCGTCCGGATGGCGGGTGAGCCCGTCGAACCCCTTTAACACAATCTGCCGGATGTCTGATCCTCAACCAGGTCAAAAGCTAAGCGTTGTTTATTTAAATCAAAGCTCCAAACGTGCTTCGCTGGAATTCGTGGCTTTTTTAAATTCTTTTCGCGGCGAGCGCCGAGCCCCAAAAATACAAAAGCCCCGCATTACTGCGAGGCTTTGTGACCGCGACGGGAATCGAACCCATATCTAGAGTTTAGGAAACTCCTATTCTATCCGTTGAACTACGCAGTCATTACGAGGCCCGGAACACCAATGGTATTTCGGGCCTGCAAATTTCCTAAAAATTAACGCATCATGCAAATGAGATCGCGAAATAATGAAACTGAACCCGCACAAAAGCCGAAACCTTCCAGTCTCGCCCCATACCTCCCACCTCATACCTCACGACTCATACCTCATCACTCATACCTCACCCCTCACCCTCTTCCTCCCCAAACCCACTCGGAACTTCCACCCAGTTCGGGTAAATCGTGAAATGCTTCGCTTTGACGAGTTTGAAAACCGTATCGCGAAGTTCGTCCAGGTTTTCCTTCATTTCGGCGGAGATAAACACGGTGTGCTCCGCCTTCTGGGCCATGTAGCTACGTTTCAGTTGTTCCGTTAACGCTTCAATCGATAGTTGGGGCGGTGTTGAATCAAGCCCTTCTTCGTCCAGGTAATTATCTTCATCGTACGGTTTGTAGTTGTCAATCTTGTTGAAGACCAAAACAACCGGTTTGTCCGATGCACCGATTTCTGCAAGCGTGCTGTTGACCACCTCGATCTGTTCCTCGAACGCGGGATTAGAGATGTCAACCACGTGGATCAGGATGTCCGCCTCGCGAACCTCATCGAGCGTTGACTTAAACGATTCGATCAGCGTGGTAGGTAATTTCCGGATGAAGCCAACTGTGTCGGTCAGGAGGAACGGAATGTTTTCAATGGTGACTTTCCGCACGGTGGAATCGACGGTAGCAAAGAGTTTGTTTTCAGCAAAAACATCCGCTTTCGCCAGGCGGCGCATCAATGTCGACTTGCCTACGTTGGTATATCCGACCAGCGCGACGCGTACAAGGCGGGAGCGTTCTTTCCGGCGGGTTACACTCTGTTTATCGTATTTTTCAAGTTTATCCTTCAGGAAGCTGATGCGGTCCTGCACAATACGCCGGTCGGTCTCGAGCTCTTTTTCACCGGGACCGCGCATCCCTACGCCTGCTTTGATACGGCTAAGGTGGGTCCACATACGGGTCAGGCGCGGGTACATGTACTGGTATTGCGCCAGCTCTACCTGTGTTTTTGCCTGGGCGGTCTGCGCCCGCATAGCGAAGATATTCAGGATCAGCAAACTGCGATCAAGCACTTTAATGTCCTTGAAATGCCCCTCCAGGTTTCGCACCTGGGAAGGTGAAAGGTCGTCGTCAAAAATGATCATATCGACCGGCTCGGCATTGATAAAAGTGGTGATCTCTTCCAGCTTTCCTTTTCCTACATAGGTTCTGATATCCGGGCGTTCGAGATTCTGGATAAACTTCTGCTGCGTTTTTACACCTGAAGTTTCGGCGAGGAATTCCAGCTCGTCGAGGTACTCCCTGGTTTTTTCTATCGATTGATTTTTTGGGCTGACCGCCACCAGGACCGCAGTTTCCTGGACGGCGGCGGTAGAAATCATCTTGTGTTTTTCAATCATATATGGTGTTTGTTTTTTCGGTCTTTAAGAATATACGTCAGGTCGGACCTGTTTTTAGTGAAAAATCTGCCTGACCGGCAGCTCAATGGCATCGCGCCAGGGCATCATTGCGTTGAATAGCCTGATATGCGTAAAATCCGGGAGGTTGTCCAGGTGGATGTCGGCTTCATAGATTTTATCCTGTTCAAGAAGCAATTCCCTTTGGGTTCCTTTTAACAGGGGCAGGGCTGGCGTCAGCCACTTGTCACCCTTCAAAAGCGCAATATTGCAGACATAAGCATCCGTCAAATAGCCATTCCGCACGATCAGCACATCATCGTGTTTTTTTTTCTGGCTATAGATTTTTTCTAAATCATGACGTTGTCTGTATTTATAAGTGTAGTCTATTGTTTCGTTGTGTACAACCTGAAGTGATCTGATCACCCGCCGTTGGTAAGGCTCCCATTCTACCGCTACTATCTGGTGGGTATAAGTTACCCGGCATTTATACACGTGTGAGGGTAACATATCCGGAATTCGAATTAGTTCCCCCAAATCGACGAAATCTTCCGATCCGAACAAATCCTGCCGTGTGCGGTTCATCCGCAGGTTATGGTGCGCCAGGTTTTCGGGTCTTGCGTCCATATAACGGATGGTTTCGATGCAGGCGCCCTGCGGGAAATTTTCGGTGTTTTCCTTCATGTCCGGGGTCTCGGTGTTTTCACCAGCAAAAAAAGGCACTTTCCCTCACGGTGGCAAGCGGGATAACTTTTTTAAGCTTGTCGTTGGTAGGTTTGGAGAGCCGGCGGCTACCACCCGGACGGTCATCCTGTAGCGAAGCGCAGCGGAGTCGAAGGATCTCCTGTTGTTATAAAAAGCCCTCTAAAAGGGATTGGGTACAGGGAGCGGGAGATTCCTCGGCTGCGCTCGGGATGACCTTCCGGTTGGAGCGCCGCCAAACGTGTTGTTGTCAATGGTAGCGAAGCCGGAGGGCATCTGCCGGATGGTCATCCTAAAGGAACGGAACGCAGTGGAGCTGAAGGATCTCCTGTTGCTCGAAAAAAGTCCTCTGAAAGGGGTTGGGTACCGGGAAAGGGAGATCTCACCGCTGCGGGATGACGAAGCGGGCATCGCATTGTGGCGAATAGTAAGTAGCTTTGCAGCCTTGGTTATTCAGTTATTCAGCTTGTATGGTGCCGTTTCGTATTGGTCAGGGGTATGACATTCACCAGATGGAGGAAGGCCGGGCCTTTTGGCTGGGCGGCATCCAGATCCCTCATACCCATGGAGCAAAGGGACATTCCGATGCGGATGTCGTTTGTCATTCTTTGTGCGATGCCCTGTTGGGCGCCGCCGGTTTAAGAAATATAGGCTACTATTTTTCGGATAAAGACCCGCAGTGGAAGGGGGTCGACAGTAAAATTTTGCTTGTGAAGTCGCTGCAAATGGTTCGGGACGAAGGATATGAGGTAGGGAACGTGGATGTAACTATCGTCTTGCAATTGCCAAAACTTAATCCGCACATTGAAGACATGAAAAACTGCCTTGCCGGTGTAATGAAGGTTGAAACTGCACAGATTTCGATCAAGGCAACCACATCGGAACACATGGGTTTCGTGGGGAGAGAAGAGGGGATTCTTGCCCTGGCGGTTGCCCTGATTTATAAAAAGGCCCAATAGCCGCCTGTGGTAAAATGATCAATACCTGAGTGCGCATTGTCTTGATTGTTATAGATTTGCAACCGGGTATTTTGAAATTGCGATTTGATATGAACCAACCTTTTTCCCGCCGCTTTTCCTTCACTTTACGCGCAGTAGCGCTGGTCTCCACCATATTTTCGCTGGCCGGAAAGGTAGCCGCCCAGGAGGCTGCGCAGGCGCCGCTAGGGTTTGAGGAGTACGACCCCGTTTCGACTCTAAAAGTAGAAGAGCATGTTGTAAAACGGGCCAGGTTCCCCTTTATCGATATTCATAACCATCAGCCCAGGATGCCGACGCAGGACCTGAAAGAACTGCTCAGCCAGATGGATGCCTTGAATATGGCCATTATGGTGAACCTGAGCGGACGCGGATTCACGCAGAATTGGGATGAAAGCACAGAGCATTTGAAAGCTTCAATCACCAACGCCCGGAAGACCAACGGCTCCCGCCTGGTGATCTTTACCAACCTGGTGTTTAATGATTTTGGGGCGAAAGACTGGTCACAGCGCGCAGTTAAACAGCTTGAAGAAGACGTAAAGGCCGGTGCAAAAGGACTTAAGATTTATAAAAGCCTCGGTTTTAGCGGGATAAAGGATGAAAAAGGAAACCGGGTGGCGGTGAATGACAAACGCCTTGACCCGGTTTGGGCCAAATGCGGCGAATTGGGCATACCGGTTTTGATTCACACCGCGGACGTGGCGTCGTTCTGGGACCCGCTCGACCGGTACAACGAGCGGTGGCTCGAGCTGAAAACCCATCCCGGCCGGAAACGCGGGCCGAATGATCCGGTGCCGTTCGATTCGCTGATCGCCGAGCAACACGATATTTTCCGGAAACACCCGAAAACTACCTTCGTAAACGCCCACATGGGCTGGTACCCCAATAACCTCAAAAAGCTGGACAGCCTGATGGAAGCCTTCCCGAATATGGTGGTAGAGATCGGTGCGGTAATTGCTGAACTGGGCCGGCAGCCGCGCACGGCGCATCAATTTTTCGTCAAGCACCAGGACCGGATCCTTTTCGGAAAAGATAGCTGGGTGCCCTCGGAGTATACGACCTATTTCAGGGTGCTTGAAACTGAGGACGAGTACTTCCCGTACCACAAAAAATACCACGCATTCTGGCGCATGTACGGGCTTGGGCTGCCGGATGAAGTGCTGAAGAAAGTCTATTACAAAAACGCGCTCCGCATTGTTCCGGGACTGGACAAATCGCTGTTCCCGGATTGATTTCTTCCGAAATTATTGCCGGGAACAGGCTGCGGCATTTCAGGAATATATGCCGCCGTTGATATTGATCACTTCGCCGGTGATATAAGCGGCCTTCTGCGAGACCAGGAAGCTAACGGTATGTGCAACCTCTTCGGGTTCACCTATGCGCCCGACCGGTACCAGTTGTCGGATCTGCCCTTCGTCAAGATCGCCTGTCATGTCGCTCCTTATAAATCCGGGCGCCACCGCATTGACTGTGATATTGCGCTTGGCAACTTCCTGGGCCAATGATTTGGTAGAGGCAATCATGGCCCCTTTTGCGGCAGAATAGTTGGTTTGCCCCGCAACCCCCTTCAAGCCTGATAAGGAGGACACATTCACAATACGTCCGGTGCGTTTGCGGAGCATTTGCTGGATCACGTTCTGTGTTACGTTGAACATGCCTTTTACAGATATGTCTACCACGCTGTCCCAATCGCTTTCCGGCATCCACATGAGGAGGCCGTCTTTTGTGATGCCGGCGTTGTTAACCAGCACGCTGATAAATTTTTCGGGATTGGCTTCTTTCCAGGCATTGAGAGCGGCGTCTACTTCCTCTTTGTGCTGAACCCGGAAGGGGAGCAGATTGCCATCGCCTCCTGCAGCCCGTATGGCCGAAAGAGTTTCTTCCGCCGCTTCATGATTCGAGGCAAAATTTATGAGAATAAAAAGGCCGTGATCAATGGCTAACTGTAGGGCAATGGCCCTCCCCAGTCCTCTTGAGGCCCCCGTAACGAGTGCGCAGTTCATGTAGTTTCAGGTATCTTTTGGATGAACTGCGAAGGTAAGAAAGTTTGGCTGCATCAGCCAATCTGCCTGGTAAAGCCTGTTTCCCCTTACTACGGGAGGCGTAGCGCCGGTTCCCTGGTATTTAAGTTCTTTGATCATTATTTTGTGGAAAGACGATTTGGGGGATGTTTTGTTCTGAAGAATAAAATATTGCGTAACTTGCTTTGGTTAGTTCGCCGACCTACCTTTGGGGAGTTCTTACGGTTAGCTTCAGACACCCGGAATTTCAAAACTTATGGGACGTTTATCGTATGCAGACGATCAGGAGCTTCTTGCCCGTATTGGCCGGGGAGATGCGGCTGCTTTTGATGTTTTCTATGAGCGGTACTGGAAATTCGTATTTAATGCTGCGTACAAGCGTTTGAGCGACCGGGAAGCGGCAGGCGATATCTCCCAGGAAGTTTTTTCGCAGCTATGGACTTACCTGCATTCGGGGGAAGCGCCGGTTATAGACAATGTTCCGGGGTATTTGTATGTAGCGGTCCGTAACCATGTTTTTAAATGGATGGAAAAGGAAAAACGGTTTGTCCCGATTCCGGAAGTTCTCGAAAAACTGGAAGGCCATGATAACCGGGCGGACGCCGGGCTTCTCTTTGAAGAGCTGCTGGCCGCCTACCGGGGATTGGTAGCGGGACTGCCTGAGCAGCAACGCCTCATTTTTCAGCTTCGCTACGACGAAGGTATGAGCAGCGGGGAGATAGCGAGCCAGTTACACCTTTCGGAGAAAACGGTGCGCAACCAGATTGGCCGGGCACTAGGGAAAATGAAGTCGGGGCTGGCGTTTTTATTGGTACTACTATTGTCGGTCGTTCCGGGATGATCAGGGCCTTTTCCCGGTGGCGGAAATGGCCGTGCGAAAATTTCAAAAAAAAAGTTACTGCGGAGTGGGCGCTTCCGGATTTTTCGGAACTGGTATAATAAAGGGCATGTTTCATGCCTTCCGAAACCTTTTAAACTTACCGGCCAGTCGGCTCAGGGACATTTCCGGCCGGCATCCGGATAAATGGCCTGAGCTATGGACAGGGAATTTTTTACGGATTTACTGAAGCGGTACGCAAACGGGGAGGCTACGGCTGAGGAAATTCGGTTCCTGGAAGCATATTACAAGAGCTTCGAATTGAAACCGGATGCTACTGACGGGTTGACGAAGCGTGAGCTGGAGGAGCTGGCGCTGAAGATCAGAAAGGGCATTTCGCCTGCAAAAGAGATTCCGTCCGGTCTAAACCGTCGCCATTTGTGGAGGAACTGGCCCCGCTTCGTGGCTGCTGCTGCGGTAGTGCTGGTTTGCGGGATGCTCATTTTCCATTACCAGGCAAATGATCGGGACAGGTCTGCCGTCACGGAAGCCGTTGATAGAAAGCTTCCTGCCAAGACAAATAATCTTATCCAATTGCCGGACGGCAGTATGGCGATTCTCGCTCCCGGGAGTTCACTCGAATACCCGGACAGTTTTGAAGGCGCAGACAGGCGTGAAGTTGTACTGAAGGGAGAAGCCTATTTTGATGTTGAGCACATGCCTCATCAGCCTTTCGTCGTTCTGTCCGGAGCACTGAAAACTACGGTTCTGGGCACCACTTTTAATGTAAAAGCATTTCCCGGAAGTGAAAGTATAACGGTTACCGTTATCTCCGGGAAGGTGCAGGTAGGTAATGAAAAGGAAACGTTCGCGGTGCTGCTCCCGGATGAGGAGATGGTTTACCATATTCCCGAAGCCAAAAAAGCGATCAGAACCGTGGAATCCGGAGGGATGGCAGGCTGGTTGCAGGAGGATCTGTACTGTGACGACATCACAGTAGAGCAGGCAGCTGTTCTTATCGAACAACGTTACGGAGTGGTGGTAGAAGTGCAGGACTCCGCGCTCCGGTCACGGCGATTCACCACTACATTTACCAGGAACGAAACATTGGAGAGTGTGCTGAACAGCCTTGCCATGTTTAACGATGCTGTTTACAGCATAGATACCGCGAAGGAGAAAGTCACTTTATCGCTTAAACCCCTATGAAAATGAATACTTCCTAAAAAAAAGATACTGCCTCGCGGGATGTATTGGCGTACAGGCCGTTTGACAGTATCAAACCCCTTTTCAGGGGTGTCGCAGTAACATTTATGCTGAGCAGCATCTATTACCTTAAACCTACCAAATGTATGCAAAAATTTGTATATGCCGGATATGGCATGTCCGGCTATTCGGGCCCGCCTTCCCGGCGCACATTAAAAAAGATTATGCGAATTTCGTTATTCGTCTTCCTGGGAATGCTTATCACCGCGCAATGGTTGGGAGCTTCGTCACTCAACGGGCAAAACCTCGAGGCAGTAAAAGTTTCGCTTCCGATGAAAAATGAATCGCTGATTCACGCTTTTCAAAGGATAGAAAAGCAAAGTCCTTTCCGGTTTATGTACCGGAAAGAAGACGTGCGGCATGTGAAAGGGGTCTCGCATAGCGGAGCGCCCACGTCACTTGATGAGTTGTTGCGTGAACTTTTGACGCCAAACGGGTTGTCGTTCAAGCAGGTAGGGCAGCGGATTATGGTGATGCCGGGAACGGGGAGCACAGATGTCAGAACCGACCGGGACGCTGAAAATACGGTTGCTTTGCCCCCGTTAAAAGGTAAAGTGAAAGATGAAAACGGCGATGGACTACCGGGCGTAAGTATCCTGGTAAAGGGGTCGCAACACGGTACGATTACCGATGGCGATGGAAACTTCAGCCTGAATATACCCGAAGGTGATGTGGTGCTTGTGTTTTCTTTCGTCGGGTATGCAACCCAGGAGCAGGTGGCGGGGAACAATTCCGTACTTGAGGTCACGATGAAAGTGGATGAAAAGAGCCTCGAGGAAGTAGTCGTTGTAGGATATGGTACCCAGAAGCGGGAATTGGTAACAGGCGCCGTCAGTTCGGTAAGTGCAAAGGATCTCAAGAATATGCCTACCGGCCAGGTAGGACAGCAGCTGCAGGGGCGGATGCCGGGCGTTCGTGTAAACCAGTCGACGGGTACGCCCGGCGAAGGAATGTCTTTCCGTATCAGGGGACAGGCTTCCATTGGCGCTGGAAATGCGCCGCTCGTTGTAATTGATGGTTTTCCGTCCAGCACCGGCCTTGAATCGATCAACCCTGCCGATATCGAATCGATCTCGGTTCTGAAGGATGCTGCGTCTACCTCTCTCTATGGTTCCAGGGCAGCGAACGGAGTATTTTTGGTTACGACCAAACAGGGAAAAAGCGGTGCAACCGAAGTGGAATTCAGCGCGTGGGCAGGAATTCAGAATGTTCCACAAAGGGGGCGTCCCAACGTGATGAATGCCCGGGAATTTGCCCAGTATAAAAATGAATGGTACAGTGATCAGGGACTGGAAGTCCCGGAACGCTACCGGAACCCCTCTCAATACGGACCTAATGACGGTACCGACTGGTTTGATGTACTGTTGAACCATAATGCGCCCACACAAAACTACCAGTTGTCGATTTCGAACGGCAGCGACAAGGTGAGTACTTCCATATCGGCAGGCTATAACAAGCAGGAAGGGGTGATGCTAAACACTTTTGCGGAAAGATTTACTGCGCGGGCCAACAATCTCTTCAGGGTTTCTCCGAAACTGACCTTCGGCCTGAATCTGGCCTCGTCTTACCGGAATTCTCAGAATCTGGCAACGGACGGTACCTGGAGTATTATCTCCGGCGCCTATATTATGGATCCTACACTCTCTTACAAGAATGACGACGGGACTCTGCCGGTCGGGTATTCATCTCCGGGAATGTTTCCCAATCCCAACTGGTTCCGGGTCCTTACAGAGCGGGAAAATCCTCTTGTCAGGAAGAATTTTATCGTAAATGCATTTGGCGAGCTGGAGATCATAAAAGGATTGAAGTACAAACTGAAGGCAGATGCCGATATAGGCGATTCCAAATCCAGGTACTGGAGTCCATCTACTGCGCAGGGCGGTATGTTTACCGCGCCGCCTACGCCTGCGGCGGGTTCTTACAGCACTTCGGGGTATTCCAACTGGCAGGTTGAGAATACGCTGAACTACTTCAAAACAATCGGAGGCAATCACAATTTCGAAGCTCTGGCGGGCTATTCGGCCCAGAAAGTCAGGAGCGAGTCAAGTGCGATTAATGGTACCGAGTTCCCCGATGATGAGATTTCATGGATTACTGCCGCATCGGTCAGGAGGGGCGATGCATCGGTTACCGATTTCTCGGTATTGTCTGCTTTCGGACGTCTGAATTATGACTACAAAAACAGGTACCTGGTTTCTGTGGCCGTGCGGAGAGACGGTTCATCCAGGTTTGGCGATAATAAAAAGTACGGAACTTTTCCTTCTGTGTCAGCAGGATGGATTGTTTCAGGGGAGAACTTTATGAGGAAATTCGACAAAGTCGTCAGCTTTCTGAAAGTAAGGGCAAGCTACGGTGAAGTTGGAAATTACAATATCGGGAACTATACACATCTGAGTACTATTGGCAATTCGAACTATGCGTTTAACGATGTTTTGGCCGCAGGTAAAACGATCAGCAACCTGGGTAACCAGCTTTTGACCTGGGAGACAACCGTTCAGACCGACATCGGCCTTGACCTGGGTCTTTTTAATGACCGCATATTCCTTTTGTATGATTACTACCGGAAAAGAACCAATGGACTTTTGTATTCGGTTAACATTCCTCTCGCTTCAGGTTTCGGAAGCATCCAGTCCAATATCGGGGAGTTCGAGTTCTGGGGCCACGAGTTCGGCCTAGAAACCAGGAATCTCACAGGCGCGTTAAAATGGAATACCAACCTGGCGATCTCACTTGACCGCAATATGGTCAATAAATTGGGAACCGAAGATACGCCGATCGGCGGCTACCAGGAGAATGTGGATTTTGTCCGGACCGCGGTGGGGCATCCGATAGGGCAGTTTTACGGTTATGTTTACGACGGGGTTTTTATGAACCAGGAAGAACTTAACAGGGGGCCGCAGATCAGAAATTTCGGGGGATCTACCGTAGGGTCGGCAAGGTTGAAGGATATAAGCGGTCCTGACGGGGTACCCGACGGGTTTATAGATGCCGAATATGATAAGACATTTATCGGCAATCCCAATCCCAGGTTTAATTTCGGCTTTACCAACAGGCTTTCCTATGAGCGGTTTGATCTTGATGTTCATATGGTGGGCAGAGTGGGCGGAGATCTTTTCATGGGAGAACTGCTGTGGACGGAAAACCTCGACGGCGTATTCAACGTACGGCCCGAGGCAGCACAACGCTGGCGATCGCCCGAGAATCCCGGTAACGGAGATCTTCCCAAAACAAACTCTAACCCGCTTCACCGCTTTAACAACAGTCGTCACATTTTTGACGGTACTTACCTGTCGGTCCGGAATATCACGCTTGGCTATCGTTTCAACATTCCGGCGAACGGGGTGATCAAAGGGGCCAGGCTGTACCTCAATATGCAGAATGCGCTGATGCTGACCAAGTATCCGGGGATGAATCCGGAGGCAAGTGAAGCCGGGCTCAACGGACTCAACGAAGGCCGCGATTTCGGTCACTACCCTGTTCCGAGGATATTCACTGTAGGAGCGGATTTCAAATTCTAACCGATGACGAAAATGAAAAAGATATTATTCTGTACCTGGATCACCTTGTCGTTATCCGCATGTAATGAAGACTTTCTGAAGCTTTCTCCTGAAACTAACCTGACTTCTTCTACCTTCTATAAAACAGAATCGCATTTCGAGCTGGCTTTGGTGGGGGTATACACGCAGCTTAGAGGAACGGTTTCTCCCGGTCACTATATGGACGAAATGCGCTCCGACAATACTTTCTTTCGCTATTATGCGCCCAACAGGGGACCGGCCAACTGGGTAGAAGACATTATTCAATGGACAGACCAGTCGCAAACAACGGTGGTTAATAACCGTTACTACAGCGATTTTCAAGGAATTTCCAGGGCGAATACCATTCTCTCGCAGTTGCCAAAGGCGGATTTCAGCACCGAAGCGAAGAATAAGATTTCAGGAGAAACACGGTTTCTCCGGGCTTTCTTCTACTTCGACCTCGTTACACACTACGGCGGTGTTCCGCTATATCTCGAGCAGGTGACAGATGAATCGTCCGCCTATCAGAACCGGGCATCAGTGGAAGAGGTGTACCGGCAGATTATTAGCGACCTTGACCAGGCAGCCCCTCTTTTGCCGGTAGCTACTGTTTTTCCGCAAACCGGCCGGGCAACCAGGGGCGCGGCGATGATGCTGCTTGCCAAAGCCTATATGTCGATGCCGCAGCCCGACTATGCAAAATCAGAAAGCGCACTGCGGGAAGTTGTCGGGATGAACTACCAATTGCTTGACGACTATCTGGCCAACTTTGTTCCTTCAAATAAAAATAACCGGGAGTCTGTGTTTGATATCCAGTACATGGAAGGAGACGACGGACAGGAAAGCAGCTTTATTTACGAAATGCTCCCGAAGACTTCCAATACTTCGCTTGCCACCGGTATTGTAGTGAACAATGTGTCGCAGGGCGGCTGGAACGTGCCCAACGAAAATCTGATCGCCTCGTTTGAAAGCGGTGATAAACGTTTGAAAGCATCTGTAAAAGTGATTGAAGGTACGCTCAACGGGGGAAATTTGTATACCGATCCTATTACCTACCTGGCGATTCGTGAAGTAGGCAGCTATACCCCCGAGCCCGGAAAAGTATATTTCCCTTTTATTGCGAAGTTCCTGCACGGACCTTACGGAAAACCATTCAATACCGGTCAGAACTGGCCTGTGTTCAGGTATGCTGATGCGTTGCTTCTGCTTGCAGAGAACCTGGTGAAGCAGGGTAAAAGCAGTGAGGCGCTTCCCTATGTGAATGCCGTCAGAAAACGCGCCGGATTGGCGGATTTACAGAACGCTACCCGGGAGAATGTTCTTTTGGAAAGGCGCCATGAGCTCGCGTTCGAGAACCACCGCTGGACTGACCTGATCAGAAACGGAAAGGCAATTGAGACAATGACTGCCTATGGCGCCGAAATGAAAAAGAAATATGATTTTCTGCCGGCGGCAGCATTTACAATCACCGAGAGGAGACTGGTCTATGCGATTCCGTTCAGAGAAACACAGATTAATCCAGGCCTGACCCAAAACACAGGTTACTAAAAAACAGTCATAGCCGGAACAGTGCCCGGTGAGTGGTTTGCCGGCCTTATGCCGGGCATCCCTGAACCTACCAGGCAGCTGTTTCTGCAGACAGGGTTCTTAACAAAGGATTAGATGAGAGAATACATTCAATTTTTTTGGAAATCTAAATCAGTATGCCTGTTTTGGGTAAGCTGTGTTCTTCTTGGCAGCAGCGGTAATGTCGCCCCGGCTAACGTTGTGCTTGAAAATACCTTCTTCCGGTATGAGATAGCCGGGAATGGACGCAATGTCAGCTTCCTGGACAAGTCGGGCGGGAAGGACCTGCTGAAAGCGCAAAAAGCGTCTTTTTGCTCCGATGTTACAGTGAACGGAAAGGTGCTGCCGGTAAAGAGCGTCGAGCTGAAAGAGGGCCTGTTGGAGATGCGTTATTCCGGGGTCAACGGCAGCGTGGTGCTGGACGTGGCGGTAAAGCCCGACAGGATCTCGCTGAAGGTAGTGTCGGCACCGGAATTAACGGAATCATTGACGATTCTCAATGTACCGCTTTCTCTGGAAGCGCAGCCTTACGAGCCATTCGGAGCATGCGTGCTTTCGATGAATCTTTTTACGCACGTACGCCAGCTTCCACCTCTTCAGACGCACTTGTGGGCAAAGTGTTACCAGAAATTCGGTTTGAAAGGAGCGGAGGTTACACTCCTCGGTTTGCCGCAGAAAGACCTGCTGCCCGTCATAAGGGACGTAATGTCAAAAGCGGCGGACGTGCCCCCTTCACAGGCAGGCGGCGCCTGGGCTGCTGACGCGAAGGAGGGATATGGCTCTTACCTGATGAACTTCGGGACGCTTACCGAGGAAACTGCGGATGAATGGATTGAAACGTGTAAGTCGCTGGGATTTAACCAGATCGACAGCCACGGTGGAGCCGGTTTTTTTGACTTCGGAACGCTCGAACTCAATAAAGAAAAATGGCCGGAAGGATGGGATTCCTTTAAAAGGATTAATGCGAAACTACGCGAAAACGGAATCTCGCATATCTTTCACACCTATGCTTTTTTTATTGACAAGTCGACGCATTACGTTACGCCGGTACCTCACAAAGACCTCGGGTACGCCAGGACTTTCACTTTGGCGGAACCGGTTACGGAGACATCAGACGTGATAACCGTAAACGAGTCGACGGCGAATATTTCGACAATCACCGGGTTCCACACAGAAAATAGCGTGACACTCCGGCTTGGTGACGAACTGATAGAATTCAGCGAAGTAACCAGGACGCCCCCTTACCAGTTTAAAGGGTTGAAAAGGGGAGCGAACGGAACGCGTACCGCAACTCACGCCCAGGCAACCCGCGCCCTTCATATGAGTGAACGATTTGGAAGATTTGTGCCGGACCCGGATTCGGAGCTGTTCAGGCAGATTGCCGAAAAACACGCTTCTATCGTGAATGAATGCGGGTTCAAAGGGATTTACCTCGACGCTATTGATGGCGCCAATGTTTTGGGCGGAGAAGAGCACTTCTGGTACTATGGCACCAAATTCGTTTTCGAAATAGCGAAAAACCTGAAAAGCAGCGTGGGTATGGAAATGAGTTCTATGTCACACCACTGGTGGCACTATCGGTCGCGTTGGCAGGCCTGGGACCGAGCCGTAAGGGGATACAAACGATTTATTGACATTCACCTTGCTTCGGTTAAGAATCCAAGCCTTTTCCTGCCCGAAAAAATGAAATCAAACGAATGGGAACACGGCCTCTGGCGTGGGAACACGCCGCTGATCGACAAGTTTGCAGGAGTTAAAAACGGGCAAACGATGTTACCGCTGCATTTGGGGTGGTGGGGAAACCAAACCTGGGATCCACCACAAATAGAGCCCACCTTTCCTGATGACGTGGAGTACCTGGCGGTAAAAATGCTTTCAAATGATGCCGGTTACTCCCAACTTGGCGGAGTCGATGCCAAAACACTGAAGACCACGCCGCTTTTCAGCCAGGCCGCCGGAATCATACGCCGATATGAGAAATTGCGCCATCAGAAGTATTTCGATGAAAGCGTGCTGGCAAAGCTCCGGCAACCTGGGAAGGACTTTACCCTCGTGGGAAATGATGAGGACGGGTGGACTTTTAAACCCCGCAAATATGAAAAACATAAAGTGTTGGGCCATGACCACGAGTCAAAAGCCTGGAAGGTCGGCAACGATTTCCGGGCTCAGCCGCTGAAGGTCAGAATTGAGCCGCTGATGTCGGTCAAACCCTATGACGATGCGTCCGGTATTGTCCTGGCTGACTTTTCCACGCAAACGGAATTTTCGACCAGGCAGATTTCCGAAGGAGTTTCCGGCCGTATCGCTCCGGGTGGAGAGACGACCCGGAAACAGGAAAACACCCTGGCTTTTACAGCCCGCAACGCGGGACAAACTCCGCCGGACGCCGCTTACATCAATGCAGAAAAAACCTATCATAAGGGGCTGTCATTACGCGACAACAAGGGATTGGGGGTATGGATAAAAGGCGACGGCAACGGGCAGCTACTGAACCTGAGCCTGAGGAGCCCGGACCACATTTCACACGGCGCTCACGGCGACAGGTTTGTCAGGATCGATTTTAAAGGCTGGAAATATTTTGAGCTTGTTGAGATCGAATCATCTGCGATAAGCGACTATGTATGGCCGGATGACTCCCATTTTTATGTGTATGATTCCTATCGCCACACCATTGATTTTGCACAGATAGACAGGTTTCAGCTATGGTACAACAATCTCCCGGCGGGGAAAGAGGTACGTACGGTAATAGGCCCGGTAAAAGCCCTACCTCTGGTGGAGACGACTATTAAAAATCCGGCGGTCACAATAGGTGACAAAACGATAACTTTCCCGGTGGAGATGCAATCGGGGATGTACCTGGAATTTTATTCGGACGGAGATTGCAAGCTTTATGACGCAAAGGGGAATATTCTCAGCGAGGTAAAAATTGAAGGTGAAGTTCCGGTGCTGAATTCCGGCGTGAACGAACTTCGTTTCGGATGCGAGAGCAACCGGGAAGTGTCGCCGCGGGTACAAGTTACTGTTATTAGCGAAGGAAACCCTATGACCGATGTAAAAAACAAGAGTATATCCAGGTAGTTATCGTATTTAATCTTAAATTCTTAAACCTTAAATTCCAAACCTGAGGACTCAAACCACAAACCACAAACCTCAAACCTCAGGCCTCAAACCTCAAACCTCAAACCTCAAACCTCAAACCTCAAACCTCAAACCTTTTTACAACCTTTATACCGAACAATCAATGTCTTATTTGCCTCAAAGCGAAAGTGAAGTCCGTATTGCCAGTGTCAGACGGATCCTCGAAGAAAAAAACCTTGACCTTGCACTCGTTTATTACGACGAATTCAACATCGGGAATGGGTGGTATGTAACCGGCTGGTGCCCCCAGTTTGAAAGCGGCGCTGTATTGATTCCGCGCGAAGGAGAAGCGTTGATTCTTGGCGGGCCGGAAAGCGAGCCTTTCGCCAAGCTCGACAGTGCGATTAAAGAAACACGTAATTTTCCGGTATTTATGGTGCCGGACGAAGAATATCCTAACGCTGAGATTATCAATTTCTCCATCCTTTTCGAGGAGTTGAACCGAAGGCTCGGAGCAGTGAGAAGAGTGGGGCTCGTAGGGGCCGAGCGGATGCCTATGGGATGCTACCGCCAGATAGAAGAAGGTTTTTCTGACGTTACGCTGGTCGACATTACCAACGAGTACGTCTCTTTACGGTTTATCAAATCGGAGTGGGAGCGCGAGCAGATCCGTACGGCTTTCCGGCTGGCCGACCATGCCTACCAGGCGATGAAAGAAGTGGTGGCGCCGGGAATTTCGGAGATCCAGGTCGCGGCGGCGGGAGAATATGCGGTTCGTAGCCGCGGTGCAAACGGTTTCGGGTTCAGTACGATAATCGGAAGCGGCGCCCGTGCCAATGCAGTGGTTCCTACAGCGAGTAGTAAACTGTTGCAGGACGGTGAACTGGTGATGGTCGGAATATCACCGAAAGTGGCGGGTTATGCGGGCGTTGTAGGTGATACGCTTGCAGTAAACGGGGTTTACACCGAATCGCAGCAAGTGTGTATCAACCACCTTAAAAATGCCTTCCGGCTGGCTAAGGAACAGCTTATCCCGGGCAAAACCGGCCGCGAGATAGACGCCCCTACACGGGCGTACTTTACCGAGCATGGATTTTCACCCTACCTCGTTTGTCCTTTTGTACATACGATAGGCCTGCATGAAGCGGAATCGCCATTTTTCGGTCCGCATAGTGACGACGTGCTGACGGAGGGCATGATGGTTTGTATTGACATCAGTTTCTTCGGGCATCCGGAATACAACGGAGTTCGGATAGAAACGAGTTATGAAATAGGACCCGACGGCCCGATCCCTTTAAGCCCTTCGATGGACGCCCTTTTAGCCGGAGAAGCGTAATGAGCGACACAACTCTTTTTGACGTGGTGTTGGGCTTTGATATGGAAACCGACATCGGTTCTTACACGCCGTTCTACGAAGGCGTGCAATTCGGCACGCCGCCGATCCTGGACGTGCTTGACCGGCACGGCGTGAAAGCGACTTTCTACTGGACCGGTCATGCTGCCGAGAACAACCCCGATATGGTAAGAGAAGTGGCCGCCCGCGGACATGAAACAGGCTGTCACGGCCTGTTTCATGAAACCCTGGGCGACCCCATTTTCCCCTTGCCCAATAACTGGCCGATTCTGTCTTCAGAAGTGGAGGGAAGACTTGAAATCGCAACCCGGATAATTGAAGAGGTGCTTGGTGAGCGTCCGGTCAGCTTTCGGTGCCCGCGCCTTTGGGGAAGTACGCAAGTCATTAATACCCTCGAAAAGCTTGGGTACATTTCCGATGCGTCTTTTCCACTGTATTTTTTTGGCGAACCTTTTGTCCCCTACTTTCCTTCGAACGACGACTGGACAAAGCCGGGAGGAGCGAAACTGCTCGAAATTCCTAACTTTTGCGATCTTGAGATGCAGAGCAATGATCCCTATCAGCGGGATCGTGACCAATGGCCTTTGTTTCGCACAAAATCAGCAGACGTATTGATGGAAAAGACAACCGGGTTTATTGATTACGTGGCGGCAAGACAGCACCGACCGGTTGTTTGCTTTTATCTGCATCCCTGGGAGTTTTACCCAATGCCTCAGGGACTGATCGATTTCGGTGAATGCAGTGTGAAGCCGCTTCCGTTTATCGTCGAGAACTGCGGTCCGTACGCCATCGGGCAATTCGACCGTCTGTGCGATCTGTTAAAGCAGGCCGGAGGGCGCTTTGTGACAGCCGGAGATCTCGGACGGGAATATTTGAACCAATCAAACTGAAATGACAATGATCAGAAAAGCATATGTGATAAGGGCCAGGGAAGGAATGGAAGAGGAGTACGAAAAGCGGCATAATCCGATCTGGGGCGAGCTTGAAGAAGAAATAAAGCGCCACGGTGTGAGTAACTATTCGATCTTCCTGCACCCGGAGACCCGTTACCTGTTTTGTTATATGGAGATAGAAGACCCGGCTAAATTTGAGCTGCTTGGCGAATCTCCGGTATGCCATCGGTGGTGGAAGTACATGACGGAAGCACTGGAAGTGGCCTATCCCGGGGCGGAGAAAGGCTGGGAGGAAGAATTAAAGCAGGTATTCTTTCTTCAATAATGGGAGAGCGCGGAGAGTCAGTTGCCGCGGCAGACTTATTGAATAGGTTTGCCGCGGCCGGAAAGCGTGTTCACGTAGCAGGCGATCTGTCCAGAGGGGTCATCATCGGACTCGACCTGGAGGGTCGCCTCTATAGCGTGTATAACGGCCGGGTTTTGAATCGTGTTAACCCGGTGGCAATTTCCGGTGCAAGTGTAATGGAGACTTATCATAATCCTGGTGGAGATGGGCTTTGGCCGGCCCCTGAAGGGACCCGTTTGGGTTATTCTTATGCAACAGGCAGTTGGCGTGTACCCTCGGGAATACGCCATGCGCGTTTTCAGGTGATTGCCGAAGGCGCTGATCATGCTGTGGTTGCAAGTGAGGTGGATCTGATTAACAGCCAGGGGACAGGGATTCCCTTGCTGTTTGAGCGCGATGTTCGGGTGAAGGAAGAAACTGACGGTTTTACCGTATCGGTAGGAGAATCCATGACCTATCTGGGCTCGCGTACCCTTCAAAAGGGTACATTTTTGCTTTCCCCCTGGAGCCTCTGCCAGTTTGATTGCGGAGAAGGTTGCGAGGTAGTATTTGCGGCGGAAGAGCGCGATGTGTGGGATTTGTACGATGATCCCGATAGGGGGAACAGGTACTGGGAAGGCGGCATATGCCATGCGATTACCGATGGTACGCGTCGCTACCAGATAGGTTTGGGACCGGCGGTAGCTGCTATAGAATACCGTGATCCGCTGCGAAGGATGCGGGTGGTCCGTGATGCCGCGATACTTTCAGACGGCTTAGCTTACGCGGACATTCGTGATGCTGCCCCGGAAGTGCCGCCGTCAGAAAAAGGAGTGAGGTATAGCGTTTACAGTGATGCCGGTGGATTTATGGAAATCGAAGCGGCAGGAGGATGCCCGCAAGTGCTGGAGCCAGGAACAAAGCTGACTCAGTTCATAAATACCCGGTATATTTTTGAGTAATAGTGATTTATATAAATATGGAACAACTACTTGGAATTATCCTGCACACCATCGGAGGCTTCTCCTCGGCAAGCTTCTACGTGCCTACTTATAAAATCAAAAAATGGGCCTGGGAAACCTATTGGATCCTGCTGGGCTTCGTTGCCTGGATGATTATGCCCACGGTCGGAAACCTGATTGTGACTCAAAACGCGATGGATATCTATCGTTCCACAGCGGGAAGCGATTTGTTTTACACCTACCTGTTCGGAGCATTATGGGGTTTCGGCGGACTTTTCGCCGGGCTTGGGATTCGTTATATGGGGCTTGCCCTGGGACAGTCCGTCTCCCTGGGGGTTTGTTCGGTTGTAGGCACGCTCGTGCCTGCCATTATGAACAATAGCCTGGGCCGGCTGGTTTCAACCCAATCCGGTTGGATTATTACCGGTGGATTGGTAATCAGCATCGTCGGTATTGTCTGCTGCGGCGTTGCGGGACACCTTAAGGAGCAAACCGTAGGAAAGGGCAAAGTAGACGGGAACACTGAGTTCTCCCTGACAAAAGGACTTATTATTGCCACTATCGGCGGCATTATGAGCGCTTGTATGGCCATCGCGATTATGTTCGGCGAGCCTATAGCCAAAGCAGCCGTCGCGACCGGGACCGCGCCTATTTTTATGAATATCCCGATTTTTGCCATCGCACTGGCCGGAGGTTTTACCACCAATTTTATTTACGTAGCTATCCGGAGCAGGGGCCACAATTACCTGAGTAACCTGGGTAATACCAAATTGCCTGAATTTGGCAAAAATTACCTGCTGGCAATACTGGCCGGGGTAATGTGGTACCTCCAGTACTTTTTCTACGGAATGGGGTCCACCAAAATGATCGGGTATGAATTCGCGAGCTGGTGCATACACATGTCATCGATCGTTATTTTCAGTAACCTGTGGGGGCTCTGGCTGAAAGAATGGAAAGGAACCAGCCGCGCCACTATGGTCTACCTGGTGGTCGGTATCCTGCTCCTGATCATATCCATCCTGATGATTGGCTGGGGTAACTATGCCGTCGGGTTTTGATCTCCAACGGAACACCGGCGGATAAAATAACGGTTAGGCAGCCTGTTTATTGGTAGTTTTTTGATAAAGCGTTGCTATATTTAACGCTTTCCTAAACTTTATAATAAACCTGACGTTTTACAATGGATTTATTGAATTCCGAAAGCGCCGATACGCGGAGAGGCTTTCTGAAAAAAACCGGCGCAACTGTGCTGGGTACTGCATTGGCAGGAGTGAATACCTTTGCTTCGGGTATTCACCTGGGTCATAATGCCGACAAAGTGCTGAGAGTCGGGCTGATCGGATGCGGCGGGCGCGGCACCGGCGCGGCCATGCAAGCCCTGAAAGCAGACCCCGGCGTACATATCACCGCGCTCGGCGATGTTTTTGAAGATAAACTCAATGAATCGCTGGCCACACTCACTAAGGTTGGCGGTGACCGGGTGAAAGTGGACAAATCCAAACGTTTCATCGGCTTTGATGCCTACCAGAAAGTCATCGATTCGGGGGTTGACGTCGTATTGCTGGCAGCGCCGCCTTATGCGCGGCCTCATCACCTGGCAGCGGCAATCAAGGCCGGGAAGCACGCTTTCGCCGAAAAGCCGGTAGCGGTAGATGCGCCGGGTGTCAGGAGTATACTGGCGTCGGCCAAGCTTGCGAAAGAGAAAAATTTATCCCTTGTGAGCGGCTTTTGCTTCAGGTATGACGCCGCTAACCGGGAGACTTTCGGGCGGGTGCTGAAAGGTGACGTCGGAGAGATACGGAACGTCACTACTTACCGCTATGGCGGGGAGCTGTGGTCTTTCCCCCGGAAAGCCGGCTGGTCGGATATGGAGTACCAGCTTCGTAACTGGTACTATTATCACTGGCTTTCAGGCGATTTTATTACAGAAGTTACCGTTCATAGCCTTGATATGATGGCCTGGGCGCTCGGCGACCAGACACCCATCAAGGCAATTGGTGTCGGGGGTCGTCAAAAGCGTACCGATCCTTTGTTCGGTAATATTTACGACCATTTCGCGGTTGAATACGAGTATGCAAACGGCGTAAAGGGTTACAGTTTTTCAAGACAGCACCTGGGCTGCCCCGGAAGAAATACGGTCGAAGTATTTGGTTCGGACGGCAAAACCGACATCGCCATCTACAAGCACTACAAAATTTCCGGCAAAAACCAGTGGGAGTTCCAGGGAAAGCACAACGTCATGCACCAGGCCGAGCAGGATGAGTTTTTTGCCTCGATCAGAAGCGGGAAGCCTATTAACGACGGCACCTGGATGGCGCACAGTACCATGCTGGGTATCATGGGCCGTATGGCCGCCTATAGCGGACAAGAAATTGCCTGGGAGGACGCGATGAACTCGAACGTTTCAATTGGTCCCAAGTACGAAGACTATACCTGGGATTTGAAATGGCCGGTCTCGGAAGTACCGATCCCCGGTATTACCAAGGTATAGCCAAAAACCTTTCCATACGCCTTGAAGGACGCTTCAAGGCGTATGGAAAACAACTGGCAACTTCAGAAGTCGCAGCTACCGGTGCGACTTTATTTTTTTGGGAAGCGTGCCGTAGTATCTTTTAAAAGCCGCGCTGAAATGCGTGCCGTGCCTGTAACCCACTTCCAGGGCTACGGCTTCTACCGACAACGGGGAATGGGTCAGCAGGTCCAGCGCTTTCTCCATTCTGATTTGTGTAAGCAGCGCAAAGGCTGACTGGCCATATACCTTTTTAAAGTTGGTCTTTACGAAGGTAACATTGCTTCCGATGTGCGCAGCAAGCGTTTTCAGGGTGAAATCCTGCTCGGGCGCACTGCGCATGTATTGCTCAATCTGCCGCATCTTATCTACGCTGAGCGCCGGGTTTCTCCGCTTGTCCGGAAAAGTTTCCTGCATACATGCTTCAAGAAACAGTACGGCAAGCTCACATGACTTCAGCGCCTGGTAGGTAGCCCCGAGACCGGTGAGATATTCCCCGGTATTCGCTTTCGCAGCGAGGCAGTGGTGGATCAGCCGGGCAAGCGGGCCGGAAAGAGCATTTGCGGCTCCATATGAAAAAGCGGCTTTGCCGGTTAGCGCTGCAAACAGGGGGGCGGCAGGGTCGAGCTGCAGGACCAGTACCTTACTGCCGGATTCGGAAATAAACCGGAGCGCTACCGGGGCTTTTTCCGCCGCAAAGCAGACAAATTCCCCGGAATTTGCCTGGGTGGTATGTCTGCCGGAGGTAAGTCGGGCATGGCCTTCCAGCAGGTAGACAAAGACCAAACGTTGCGGATTAACTTCCAGTCGGTATTCCCGGTTGGCTTCCGCAGAACGTGTAGAAATAGTTACACCCAATTCGTTCCCGCCTTCTTCGGCCGGCAGCCTTTCCATCGTTATCTGATGATGGGTTCCCTCCTTAAAATCCATCCGGTGAGCTGTTTTTCGCCTCTAGCGAGTAATTGGAACGGGATAATTCAATTCTAAACTTGTTTAGAATATTTCTAATAAATATCCTTTCACGTCAAAAAATAGACTTTTCACGTCAAAAATAATTTAAAACACGGGTTAATTTTGCCGGAGCAATGCAATTAGTTTTATTTAATCTAAATATGTAATGAGAAAAGGTATATTTTTATTCTTTCTGATTCTTGGTTCAGTCCAATTAATGGCGCAGGATTTGGTGAGTTTAAAAGGGAAGGTCACAGACAGCCATAACGCACCGGTTGCCGCCGCGTCTGTATCGGTAGAAGGGACAAGTCTTGGCGCGATTACCGACGAAGACGGCGTTTTTTTGCTTGAACGTGTTCCGAAAGGAAAGCAAATCATAGTCGTTAGTATGGTAGGGTACGAAACCGTCAGGACCCCGCTTCATGCCGGCCGGTCAGAGAACCGTGTACATGCCATCCGGTTGCTGTCCAAGGACAATCAACTGACCGAAGTCGAAGTTTTCGGCCGTCGGGATGCGGCGCCCAGGGGCCTGGAGTCAATTACCCGTATGCCGTTGAAACCTTCTGACCAGATCCAGAGTATTTCGGTAATCTCCAACGTGGTAATTGAGGAACAAGGTGCACTTTCCGTGACCGATGCAGTTCGCAACGTGCCGGGAGTTACCCTTTTCGCCTCCTACGGCGGTGTGAAGGAAAGTATGTCCACCAGGGGCTATCGTGGGATCCCGGTTCTCAAAAACGGGGTCAGGATGGATTCACAGTTCCAGACCGCATCAATATCGACCGATATGCAGGGGGTTGAGTCGATCCAGGTAATCAAAGGATCGGCCGCGATTACGCAGGGTGTTATTACCGATATCGGGAATGCCGGCGGTGTGATCAATATTGTTACCAAAACCCCGCAATTTATTAATACCGGCGAAGTTGGCTTGCGTATCGGCAGCTGGGGGCAGGTGCGGCCTACTTTTGACGTTCAGAATGTCTTGGATGAGAAAAAGACAATCGCACTTCGCGTAAACGGCTCGTTTGAGCGGGCTGACAACTACAGGCCGGTTGTCAACTCTACCCGGGCTTATATCAATCCTTCGCTTGAATGGAGACCGGATGAGAAGACGGCCATTACCCTGGAAGCCGACTATATGAATGATGCCCGCACACCCGTTAACAGTACGGTAAACCTCGGACCGATTACCGAAAATGCATTGTATGAGCTTCCGCACACTAAATTTCTCGGCCTCAGGAATGACCTTACGGAGACCAAAACTTTCAGTTTTTCGGCGCGGCTGACCCGTCAGCTAACCGAGAAACTCAGCATACGCGCGGCTTATATCAAATCAAATTACGATGTGGATGCGACCGGTACTGCTGTTTCTACCGTAGTAAACAATACCTATAACTTGAGAAGAAGGGTGCTTTCCAGGAGCCTCAGGGAGGATCAGAATTCGGTGGTCCAGCTGGATTTTGTCGGGCAGGACGTTATGACCGGAAAAATCTCGCATACTTTCCAGGCCGGGTTTGATTACCGCATCGCAGATGCCACCACCACCAGCCTGGGCTCGACGACAATTGACACTATTGATGTTTTCAAACCTATCACCAATGAGCTGAGGAAAAATGTAACGTTCACGCCTGCAACACCCGTACTGGCTTATTATACCACCTACGGTTTGATGGCTCAGGATGTGATTACTTTCAACAAATATGTGAAGGCAATTCTGGGGGTGCGCTACTCCGAGATACAGGCCAAAACCAATAGCGGGGTTTCCGAACCGCGTCGCGGGGCCTGGAATCCGAGCCTGGGCGTAATGGTAAGCCCTATGAGCCATCTCAATTTCTTCGGCTCCTTCACTACCAGCACCAGCCTGCGTTCCGCCGCCAATTTAATGGCAAATGGTGAAGAGATCGGCCCGTCTTCAACCGAGCAGTTTGAAGTAGGGATTAAGTCAGACTGGCTGAACAATCGGCTGCGGTTCAATTTTACTTATTTTGATATCATCACCAGGAACTTGTCGAATTCCGAATACATCGAAGGTACCAACATCACTACCGGGTACTATTTCAAGGCCGGAAACCTGAAAAGAAAAGGTGTGGAAGCGGAGTTGAACGGCCGGATATTCAGCAACCTCCAGGCCATGCTGGGTTATGCTTACCTGGATGCACAATATGCAGACAGCCCTTCTTACGTGAACGGATCGGCGCCGATGAACGCGCCCCGCCATACGGCAAACGGCTGGCTAAATTATAGCTTTAAAAAGGGATTACCGGGGTTATCGATCGGGTTGGGTGTTTATTACGTAGGCGAACGCCCGGTTAATGAATATTCGCTTTCTCCCGACGGTCATGGCACTCCGGTGGGCTCGAAACCTTTTGACATGCCGGCTTACACCACTATAAATGCGCAGCTTGGTTACAAGGCGAAGCATTTTACCACCAGGTTGTTCTTCAATAATATTGCGGACGCAATCGGGTACAATTCATATTTCAGAGGCGGGACGATCAACCAGATAGACCCTCGCAACGTGGCGGCGGCCGTGAGCTACCGCTTCTGAGATGCTATTATCCTGTAACTGAAACCCCCGGGACCCAATGCCCGGGGATTTTTATTAACTGTCTACGGAGCGGGGCACTCACCGGTAGCTCAGCCAGGCGGTTGCTGTGCAGTCGCGGTCGGCAACAAAGCGTACCCAACGCGACTGGAAACCCGCCGGAAAGGAAAATTCAGCCGTCTCGCCCTGTTTAACGGTTATCTCCCGGTAGCGTAACCAGGGGCCATGCCCGATTGGCTCCGCCTCTATCCTGAATGTAACGGTTTCAGGTAAGTTGTGACTTAACCGCAGGCTTTTTTTGTCATAGAACCCGATCAGGTAGGGGTCCGAGGCCTCCCCGGCTTTCACCGGGCTGTCTTTCCAGGGGCCGCCTTCTCCTTTCGGCTTGCCCAATTCCCAGAGATCGTCGATGGTCCCGGCCCATACACTGGCGTTGCCATCGTTGGAACGGATGATTCTGCCGGTGTTTTGAGAAGAATTTTCAATGCCCGTAAGAACGAGTAATCCGCGGTACGAAGCGTAGTCATGAATAGCGAGGTTATGGGTGGCAACAGGCCGGATCTTGGCGAATCCATCCGCATTTTCCGCGGGGAGCTCGTAGAAGGTACCATGAAGGTTGAGAAGGTCGCGTTCCGTCGCTACTTCCCTGCATAACCGGGTCAGAGCCTGGTCGGTAAGCGTAGACATGGCCTGGGCGCCCAGCGGAAGCCGCCACCTGCGTCCCTTGTCGTCGATCACCAGCACGGAAGAAGCCTCCACACTGACCAGGTTCAAAGGAATTGCGAATTTGTTTCGTATAAATGTTGCCGTCTCCGGATCGTCCTTTTTGACCAGCTTCATTGACTCGTCCAGTTCGTAATACCCTGATTCTGAAAATTTGCCGTCCAAAATTTTACCGGCCAGCAGTCCAAGCGCACGACGGTTGTCCCCTAATCCGTATAGAAGGCCGCCCTGGTAGGTTTTGGCGCCGGTTTCGGCCAAGCCCCGGAAGAGGGTTGTGTTTTTAGTTTTGAAGCGACTGGTATCGGTATAGGAGAAGTGCAGCGTGGCTTTTGTTGCCTGAAGTGGCCGCACGCGAATCCATTCCCCTTTTTGTGCGGCGCTGAATACCAGTTGCAGATCTTTTTGCCCGGCCAGCGTCACACGCTGTAATTCGGTCCATTGGTTGTTGCCATTACGGTCCGTTTCAAACACAAATTCAGTTTCTGAGGGGCCCTCGTTGGCCAGCCAGGCAGACCGGTGGTCCCAGCCGGCAAAGAGAAATGGTTCTGAGAATTGCCCGGCCGTCACCTGTTCGGAAATCCATACGGCGCCTTCAGCGGTATTGGGGCCGAGTTGATCGGGTTTTGACGGAGTAGTGAACCAGAGGTTGGAGTTCGACTGGCCGGGCCCTTCGATTCCGCCTTTTATTTTTCGCTTGTTGAGGAATTCCTTTTGGGCCGAATCATCGCAGCCAAACACCAGTTGGTTATTCCACCGGGTATAGTCTCCTATTACCTTAAGGTAGGCCGATCTGGGCCGGATGCCGGCCGCGTTTCCGGACGAAAACCCGGCAGGAAATTTCCAGAAAAGCCCGTGCATGGTCATCAGGTAATCGGGCTTTCCAGGCGTGCCAACGTTCCGGATCCTCGGCCATTCCGTATTCCAGCCATGTGCACCGTCGTAGCTGTGGCTGGCTTTCGGAAGCCTGTAAAAAGACCATTTCCCGGAGTCGCGCACGCCGAGCAAAACAGACTTATGGTCCCAGCCGGTGGCCCAGATAGGGTCGGTTGCGGGATTGGAGTTGCCGTGAATGCCGCCGGGCCCGGTTACTTCCACAAATTGGTTCCTGCGAACGGTTTTCCAATTCTTACCGTCCCATTCCGACAAGGACCCGGCCTCTATGTCAAATTGCTCCAGCGCCGCTTTTCCGGACTCGCCGTTGTTGGTGTACACCACAACCCCCTGGCCGGAATAGAGTCCTTTTCCATGTGCGCCGTAAAGCC
This sequence comes from Ravibacter arvi, assembly GCF_039540405.1. Classification (NCBI taxonomy): domain Bacteria; kingdom Pseudomonadati; phylum Bacteroidota; class Cytophagia; order Cytophagales; family Spirosomataceae; genus Ravibacter; species Ravibacter arvi. Next base: position 123,182 of record NZ_BAABEY010000012.1, on the reverse strand, counting down.
GGGCTGCCGGGCCGCCGGCCTCGCTCCCCTTTTGTTTTTTCGAGGTAACATTGCCGTCTTCATACAGCAGGGTAGGCTCCAGGGTTTCCGTATCTACCTCGTAAAAGCCTTCCTCCATGGTCCCGAAATAGATTCTTTTCTTCGGGTCGGTGAGATGCCGGGCGTTGCCGGTATGACGGCCGGGCATTTTGTTGTAGGAGATCGTGCGCACGTTCCTTTTCGGGTCAATGGCATACGGGCCAATGAACAGCTGGTTGCTTTCGGAGTGAATCATCCGGTTGGCGGGTGTTCCGCCTATACTTTCCGCCCGTACCGCTTGTGCCAACCCCGGCGTAATTTCGTACAGCTTATCCGATGAACCGAAGGGCAGGTGCGGACCGTAGGTGATCACCCAGAGGCGGTCAGCCCACGGAACGACGGCGCCGGTACCACACTCTCCTTCCGAGTTGTACATGGCCAGATGCGGGTAAATGCCGCTGAACGACGGCTTCGCGGCGCTGTTTACCTGGGAATAGCAGCTGGCTGCTGAAAGGGCGGCAATGCCGAAAAAAAACAGGCGCATGTTCCACATAGTGTTAGTTTTCATAGGTGTCCAGGTAGTCGGAGACCGCTATTGCCGAGATGGAAATGCAGGGTGTCGCGGTGTATCCCGGCAGAAAACAGCCGCCGGTTTGCGGGAGAGACCGCGCAACGCGCCCCTTTCTTTAGCAATCAGGACTCTTCTTCGTAATAAAGCTTGTAAAATTTCTTGCCTTTTTCATCATGGCCCTGCTCGATCAGGTTACGATCTCCGTGGATATAGATGTGAAAGTTTTTGTCAAGCTTCAAAACACTTTTAAAGATCCGCGACTGTTTCTTTACAGTCTGGCCGGCTATCTCGAATTTATCATGGATCTCAAGTTCGTTTTCCTTCCGGTACCCCTGGTCGAATAGCTGGAAAGCGTCCACAACGTTAGGATCCGAAAATACTTCAGTCTCAAATTCTTTCTTGTCAAAAACTTCCTTCTTCTTAAAGTAATCTACCGAACGGTTGAGCAAGTCTATCTGGTCGGCTTTGGAAACCTCAAATTCGTTGGGAATCTGGTTGACAATAAAATCCTTGGCCATGTTCATAAAATGGTGCGTGTTGTTCACATGGTCATTTTTGAGCCGGTGGTGGATGAAGTCGTCCTGCCAGTAGGCGGTTTCACCACTTGTATTGTCGATAACGAGCAGGGTGTAGGGCGCTTCTGTAAAAAGGATCAGGCACGCTTTGTCGGGCTTTTTCCCGCCTATACCCCGGCGGACGGCATGTTTAAGCCCGTTTTCCGAAAGGGTGGTTTCAATAAAGCTTTCCTTGTCTTCGTATTTGTAAATGCCCAGTCCTTCCAGTTCCTGGTTGTTTACCTTAATGCCGTCAAATTTTGCGATAAAGAGGTCGCCGCTTTTGATATTCGGATGGGTGGAAGAGGCAACGAGGTGCCTCAGAATGTCCTTTGATACCTCAACAAAGTTTTCTCCCTCCAGGATTCCTTTGGAAAGATTGAACAATACATTATACCCGATGCCCACTTCGTGGCGGAATTCATAGGTTTGTGCCTGGGAGGTGAAGGGCTTCAACAGCGCTTTTTTAAATACGGCCTCCTCTTCCTCCTCAATGTCGATCGCTTTGTCACTGATTATGCTGTTTTCTTCTTCTGACCCGACCCGGTGGAGGATCAGGTCCCGGATCAGTGTCCCTTCAATTTGAATCATGTGTCTCCTGGGTTGCTCGAATCGAAATTCGGGTGAAACGCCAAAATTAACCCAAATAGTGGTCAACAGCCACGACGATGGCCAAAATCTGGGAGGACGGCAAATTTCAAAGATCGGACTCCTGCCGTTGTTACCGCGGTAATTCTGGCTTGTGAGGTATTTTTTTATCAAATTGCAGCCCCGTTTTTTAGAGAGCAGCGGGGGCACTATGAAAGTATGTATTGCGGAGAAACCGAGTGTGGCAAAAGATCTGGCGGAAGTGTTGGGGGCCAGGCAAAAGATGAATGGCTATTACGAGGGGAACGGGTATCAGGTTACCTGGACCTTCGGTCACTTCTGTACACTCAAAGAACCGCATGACTATACCGATCGCTGGAAGACCTGGCGGCTGGAGGAGCTCCCGATGATACCGCCCAATTTCGGTATAAAACTGATTGATAACGAGGGAGTCAGGCGGCAGTTTTCAGTAATAGAGTCGCTTGTAGCCAATTGTGAGGAGGTCATTAACTGTGGGGATGCGGGCCAGGAAGGAGAGCTCATCCAGCGATGGGTGCTGCTGAAAGCAAAATGCAAGGTGCCCATACGACGCCTGTGGATATCGTCGCTTACGACGCAGGCCATTAAAGAGGGCTTTCAGTCGCTCCGGGAAAGTGCCCGTTACGACAACCTCTATGCAGCGGGAAGCGCCCGGGCGATCGGCGACTGGCTCCTGGGTATGAACGCCACCCGGCTTTTTACAACCCGCTATGGTAAGGGTGGAGTGGTGCTCTCAATAGGCCGCGTTCAAACGCCAACCCTTGCTATGATCGTTCAGCGGCATAAAGAGATCATGGCCTTTGTGGTAGAAGAGTACTGGGAACTAAAGACGATCTACCGGGAGACCGAATTTACCGCGATCATTGACCGGCTTAAGTCATTGGACAAGGCCGAAAAAGGGGTTGTTTACCTGGTGAACCATCCTTTTGAGGTGACGTCTTTCGATGCGAAAGAAGGCCGGGAGGGAAATCCGCGGCTCTTCGATCTGACGTCGCTGCAGGTAGAAGCCAATAAAAAATACGCCTTTTCTGCTGAGGATACCCTCAAGTTTATTCAAAGCCTTTATGAAAAAAAGCTGGTTACCTATCCGCGGGTGGATACCACTTATCTTTCTGAAGACCTGCATCCGAAAGTGGAAGGTATTTTACAGCAACTCACGCCATATGCGCAGTTTACCGAGTCGCTGCTGCAGGCTCCCATTCCCAAGCTGAAAACTGTTTTCGACGATCAGAAGGTTACCGACCACCATGCCATTATTCCTACAGGGGTTTACCCGGTTGCCCTCCCTACTGATGAAAAGCGGATTTACGACCTGATTGCAAGGCGTTTTATCGCCGTCTTTTACCCGGAATGCAAGGTGTCGACCACAACGGTGCTGGGGAAGGTAGGGGAGATTGAGTTCAAGGCTACCGGGAAGCAGATCCTGGATCCGGGATGGCGGGTACTGTACGCCCATGAGAAAAAAGAGTCGGCTGAGGAAGAAAAGGTAATGCCCGTTTTCGAGGTAGGAGAAACCGGGCCCCATGAACCGCGCGTCCACCACGGGAAAACCAGTCCGCCCAAGTACTACACCGAAGCGACCCTGCTGCGGGCAATGGAAACTGCCGGAAAACAGGTGGATGATGAGGAAGTGCGGGAATTGCTGAAAGACAATGGCATAGGGCGGCCGTCTACGCGCGCCGCTGTAATTGAAACGCTTTTCAAACGAAAATATATTGAGAAGAAGAAAAAAAATATCATCGCCACCCAGACAGGAATAGACCTGATCGATACCATTCAGAGCGAACTTTTGAAAAGCGCCGAACTGACCGGTCAATGGGAGCGGAAATTGCGACTGATTGAGAAAGGGGAGTACGCCCTGGAAACCTTCAAGCAGGAACTTACGCAAATGGTGGCCGATCTTACCAACGAGGTAAAGACCGGCGCTTTCAGGGTAATATCGGTCGCCGATCCGGTAGCGGCCGAAACCGGGAAAAGTAAACCAAGGGAACCGCGCGCCAAAAAAGAAGCGGTTGACATTCAGGCGCAGCAATGTCCCAAATGCAGGCAAAAAACTCTGATAAAGGGCAAAACCGCCTACGGTTGTCCGGAGTATTCGTCCTGTGGCTTCAAAATCCCGTTCGAAATATTCGGGAAAAAGCTGACCGAGTCACAGGTTGCCGATCTGATCCTGAAAGGAAAAACCGGAAAGCTGAAAGGCTGGCAACTCCCGGACGGCAATACCGTCGAAAGCCGGCTGGTATTGAACGCCGCCTTCGGACCTGAACTTTCAGATGTATAAGCCGAAACGCAAGCCCATTATCTCACCCCTCACCCCTCAAGGCTCATACCTCATATCTCACCCCTCATACCTCTCCCGAAGCAATTTCATCATATAAACATTGATTTCCCATTGGTTAGAAACCGGTTGCCGTGTGTACGGCAGGGTGGGAAAGTAGTCGGGCGGTCCGAATTCTGTAAGGAAGGTGATCGTTTCGTTGTTCTTTGATTTCCGCGCGACAACTGCATCCCACCAGCTCAAGTGGGCGTCTACCGCACTTTTCCATTCCGGTGCGCGCGGATCGTTCACCTGCGGGCCCTGGGCATGGCCTACGCGTGCATGAATATGGTCTACACGCTGCAGCGCCATATCTACGGTCTCTTTTTGGTCGGCAAGCAGTCCTTCATGCACGTTACACCAATGCGAGATGTCAAGTGTCAGCCGCATGTCAGGATTTTGGGTCAGAAACCGGCGTGCCACTGGCGCGGCAAATAACATACGGCCGCGGTGGGTTTCGTGGCATACCTTAATCCCTGTTTTTGACGCGGTTTCTGTAGTGAGATCGATAAATTTCTGATTTTGCTCCCGTGAAAAATAATCCTTTCCGGAATGACAGTTGATGTAGAGCGGCTTTTCGTCGAATTGTGTTGACGCGGCTTTCAGCGAGGATTCAAAAGTTTTAAGATGCAGGTCAAATTCCGGTTGATGTCCGCCGCACAGGTAGCCTACCTTGAGGCTGTGGGTAGCGAGCGCTTCAAAAAGTGCTTTCCGCTTGGCCGGGTCGCCCTGCCACCACATTTCAATGCCGTCGTAGCCTTCTTTTTTAGCTGCGGCGCAGAAAGCGTGTATGTCGCCTTGAAATCCCCAATTGGTCGCCAGAACCGCAATTTTCGCTTTCGGGGCGCCTTGGAAATCCAGGGGGGTGGCAGCCGGCCATAAGGCGGGAGCAGAAAGGCCCGTTGCTGCTAAAAAAGTTCTACGGTTCATGCGGTTGTCTGTATGGGCTGTGAAAAAAGTTGGCACTGCCTGATAAAAGCTGTTATGGCCTGTAATTTAACCTTATGACGGCATCGGCGCACCTTTCTCCGTCCATAGCCGCCGACATAATACCTCCGGCGTAACCGGCTCCTTCGCCGCAGGGAATAAGGCGTTTAACCAAGGGATGTTCACAGGTATCCGCGTCGCGGGGGATCCTGACGGGCGATGAAGTACGGCTTTCCACGCCGGCAAGCACCGCTTCATTGGTCAGGTAGCCTTTCATTTTGCGGCCAAAGTCTGTTAAACCGGTTTTCAGGGATTGCGCCATCCAATCCGGTAGAAATTCCGGGAGGGGGACCGGTGAGAGTCCGGGCTGGTAAGAGGTTTTGCCCAGGTCTGCCGAAGTTTTACCGTTTACAAAGTCGAGGGCGCGCTGTGCCGGAGCTTTTTGACTGCCGCCGGCTACCTGGCAGGTTTTTTGTTCCACCCGACGCTGAAATTCCAGCCCGGCGAGCGGTCCGAAATCTTTACTAAGGTGGTTGGTGTCTATTTCATTCACTGCCACGACCAGGCCCGAATTGGCAAACTCGGAATCTCTTCTGGAGGGTGACATGCCATTTACCACCACTTCGCCGGGGGCGGTAGCGGATGGAACGATGAAACCTCCCGGGCACATGCAGAATGAGAAAACGCCGCGCTGTATTTGCCCTACGTGTGTCTGGGTAACCAGGCTGTAGGCAGCCGCCGGGAGATAAGGGCCGCGGTCGGTTGTGCAATGGTACTGGATCCGGTCAATACTGTTCTGCGGATGTTCAATCCTGATGCCCATTGCGAAGGGCTTACTTTCGATCTGGATACCGCGCCGATGCAACAGCTCAAAAATGTCACGTGCCGAATGACCGGTAGCCAGAATGACCGCCGCGCCGGCAAATTCCCGTCCGTCGGCGGTGGTAACTCCTTTCAGTTGGTTTCCCGACAGGATGAAATCGCTTACGCGGGCATTAAAATGAACTTCGCCACCCCATTGTATAACCGTTTCGCGCATTGCCTGGATAATGCGGGGCAGCTTGTTGGTCCCGATGTGCGGGTGCGTATCAATGAGAATTTGTTCGGTCGCACCGTGGCGGACCAGTATTTCCAGGATGCGCTTGATATCACCCCGTTTGTTGGATCGGGTGTATAGCTTGCCGTCGGAATACGTGCCGGCGCCGCCTTCTCCAAAGCAATAATTCGAGTCGGGGTTGACGATGTGTTCCTTGTTAATGGCGGCCAGGTCGCGTCGCCTCGCCTGTACATCTTTCCCGCGCTCCAGCAGAACGGGTTGCCAACCGTATTCTATGAGCCTTAGCGCGGCGAACAGACCGGCCGGTCCTGCTCCGACAATGACCACTTTTTTGGAGGGATCGGCTTTTTTATAGGGCTGTTCGGTCGTCAGAAGTGCCGGTGGAGTTTCATTGATATACACCTCGGCCATCACAGACACTTTTACCTGCCTGGACCGGGCATCGATAGATTGCCTTATTTTCCTGATTTCGAGGCGGTCGTCGGCGCGGACAGAAAACTTTTTTCGGACAAAGCCGTCAAAGCCTGCAGGGTCCAGGGCAATATCCGGTGGCAACAGGAGATCTAGCTTTTTCATTTACAAAAAAGAGGTTTGAACCGCAATGCCGGATCGTTATGGGCGGAAAGGACCTTTCTTCCATTCAACCCGGCGCCTCAAAACTAATTGATTTCTCTGAAGGGACTCCCTCCTGCGGGAATTAAAGAGATTATTGTTACTTTTCCGGTTCTCATTTCCGGCGGGCGCCATCCCCGCACATCAACTTCATATGAACAGAATATTGATCGCAGACAGCGGTTCGAGTAAAACAGATTGGGCATTGGCAGCGGCAAATGGTGAGACCCTGAAAGAGTGGCAGTCTCCGGGGATCAACCCTTTTTTTCAGGATGCCGATACCATTGAAGCGCTGCTGAACGAGGTGGTTTTTCCGCAGCTTGCCGGAAGCGAACCTGCCACTATAGCATTTTACGGGGCTGGATGCGCCGACCCGGCCATTAATGCCCCCCTAAAAGGAATTTTTGGGAAACAATATAAGGGCGCCACTGTAGGTGTCGAGAGCGACCTGCTGGGCGCTGCCCGCAGCCTGTGCGGGCATGAAAAAGGGATTGCCTGCATTTTGGGCACGGGGGCTAACAATTGCCTGTACGACGGCCGGGAGATTGTCGGAAATATCGGTTCGCTCGGCTTTTGGATGGGCGACGAGGGCAGCGGGGGCTATCTGGGTAAGCGCCTGGTTATTTCGTTCCTTCATAAGGAGCTCCCCGAAAACCTGAGCGCAGCTTTTTCTGAGAAGTACCCCGGCGTAAATCGCCTGGAGATCCTGGACAAGGCGTATCGCCAACCCTTTCCCAACCGTTATTTTGCCCGGTACACGCATTTTCTGAGCGAACAGCAGGGTGATGCTTTTGTCGACCGGTTCCTTGAGGAAGCCTTCTTACTGTTTCTTGAAAAATATGTGTGCAAGCATCCCCATGCAGATCGCTACCCGGTCTCATTTACCGGCTCGGTTGCCTGGATATTTCAGCAGCAGCTTTTACGGGCCGTGGGAAAAATGGGGCTGCAACCCGGCAAAATAGAGCAGAGGCCAATGCCGGGGTTAATCCGCTACCATTTGCCGGGAAACGGGTAGAGCGGCGGGTAGATGGTTTAGCGGATCAACTCCAGAATATTCTGTTCGACCAGTTCCGGCCGGTCGTCCAGAATGCTGTGACCGAGCCCGTCGAGTGCCACTACTTTCAGGAATTTGGCATTCTTAAGCTTCCGCTTCGCATATTCGGCGTTTGAGAAATAGATCAGGCCGTCAGATTTACCGTGTAATAAAATTACGCGCGCCCTGATATTTTCCCAGCCGTCCTGGATTTCCTCCAGGGCCGATTTGTGGCTGAGTTTTTCGTCATTGGCCACACGCAGTACTTTCGGGAAAAACCAGCGGGACCACCTGGAGTCAAGCATGTCGCTGACCACCGGGTAGGTATATTCCTGCCCGGGGGCAAAAGACGAGGAAATGAAGAGCAGGCCCTTTACAAATTTGGGATTCATCATGGCCAGCCGGGCCGCTACCGAACCACCATAAGAGGAAGCGACCATATAGATTTTACGATTTTCTTTCGCGTATTTGTCGATTACGGGTTGAAGCAGCCGCGCCTGCTCCACAATGGAAGTAACGGCATGCCCGAAATCGGAGTAACCGTAGCCGGGACGGTCCACGCCGACCAGCATGGTCCTGGACAGCAGTGTTGAATCGGTATAAAACGCGCGAAAGAAGTTCATGGAGCTGGGCGACCCATGCACCAGGATGGTGACGGGCAGGGTATCCGATCCGAATTCCGCAAACCTGATATTACGTTTGTTAACCTGGTAGTGATAAATGCGTACACTGTCCCCTACGTTCGCGGTGAGAGATTTGATCTCTTCATCGCTGATCCTGAATTCTACCTGGTGTGCATATCTCCAAAGTGTGAAGAGCAAAAGCCCCGAAAAAAGGAGTAGCCACTGGCGCCAACGACCTGTAACGTAAATCTTTTTCATCGGTGTAGAAAGTTTGGAGCTATGAGGGGCTGGCCGATACCTTATGCCTCACCACTCATGGCTGTTTCACAAAGTGCTCAACTCTAAATATAAGCATTTGTAACGGCAGACGCAAGACTTTCCGATGGCTACCCGGGCGGGCCACCAGGTTTTTAGGGGAGTAAAACCCTGTCCACTACGTGTATAATGCCGTTTTTTGTCAGGATGTCAGATCGGGTAATCGTAGGTAAAGTGCCCGAATTCTGCTCCGCCGACACCGTAATTTTTCCATCCACCCCGATCAGGAGGGGGTGTCCGCCCACAGACACGTATTGTCCTGTTGCCAGGTCGGTAGTGAAATAAGCTTTCGGAAGAATATGTGCGGTCAGGATCGAGGTAAGTATTACAGGGTCGGAATTGGTGATGTCATCGATTGTGGCAAAACCGGATGCTATGAAAGCTTCATTTGCGGGGGCAAACAAAGTGAAGGACGAATTCTCCGACGTCAGTTGGTTGGCGAGGTCGGGATTTGCTGCAAAAGCCCGGGTCGCCATCTCGGCAAAGAACGAAAAAGACGGGTTGGCGCTAATCCACCCGGCCAGCGTGAACTTTGACGTCGAAGGGACGTGGTCAATAGCGTGAATAACCCCGTTGTTCGCCATGATGTCCGCCTGGATTACATTGGCCATGTTCACCAGGAAGCGGCCGGCATCTTTGGTAATGAACAGGTTGCTGTTATCGAACGCTTTGATTTGCTTTTTGTTGAGGGCGTCGAAATCTTTGGCCAGGTGCAGGCTGTCCAGCATCAGGTACTGAACAACAGCCCGAAGCGAATCGCGGGAGAGCGATCCCACTTGCCCGGGGTCGGTAATGCTCATTTTTCTGAAGGCTTCGTCTGTGGGAGCAAACAGCGTATATGATCCGGTTCTGAGCGCATCGGACATGCCGCCCTGTTTCAGTACGGACCGCAGAACGGTGAAACGGCTGTCGTTTTGAATGACATCCGAAATGGTTTCAGGCCTGATTTCCCCTTCATCTTTGCAACTAACGAGCAGCAGGGCAAGAAACGGGAGCGCGAGTGCCGCGCGGAATATATTTTGGAAACGAAACGATCTCATAAAGCGAGTCTTGTTGATATGGCGAATGTTACCAGTGGTGTCCATGTAAAAACCGCGAAGATAATGATTTTCAATTATTTTATGACTCCGGGACCTCTCCCACGGCCTGTATGAAAATATCATGCATCGACGGAATATTTTCTCCGAATGACCGGATTTCAACCTGTTCGATTAAAACCGAAAGCAGTGCGTTGGCGCCAGTATCGTCAGGAAGCGACAGCGTGGACCTGGTTATGCCGTCAGGAAAGGCCTGGCTGCTTATAACCCGGTACATAGGGTGCGGTTCGGCGAGGGCGCCGCGGTATTCTACCTGGAAGGTATTCGTTTTAAAAGCTGACTTGATTTCGCTCTTGGGGCCTTCCAGTATTTTCCTGGACCGATGGATCAGGGCAATGTGATCGCACAGCTCTTCTACCGATTCCATCCGGTGCGTCGAAAAAATCACGGTATGACCTTTTTCTTTCAATTCAAGGATTTCGTTTCGGATGAGGTTGGCATTGATCGGGTCAAAACCTGAAAAGGGCTCATCCAGTATAACGAGCTCCGGTTCGTGAAGAACAGTGGACACAAACTGGATTTTTTGCTGCATTCCCTTCGACAGGTCCGATATGGTTTTGGTCCACCAGGGTTTTATATCAAATTTCTCGAACCAGATACGGAGCTTATGCATGGCTTCCCGTTCAGAAAGTCCTTTCAGTTGGGCGAGGTACAGCAACTGGTCGCCCACTTTCATTTTTTTATAAAGGCCACGCTCTTCAGGAAGGTAGCCGATCCGCCGGATATGCGACTCATTGAGACGTTCGCCTGCAAAAAGTATGCTTCCGCTGTCGGGGGCAGTAATCTGGTTGATAATCCGGATAAGGGACGTTTTGCCCGCTCCGTTCGGTCCCAGCAGCCCAAAAATGGAACCCTTTGGAATCGTAACGCTTACCCGGTCCAGCGCCCGGTGCTGGTTGTACTCTTTTACTACCTCAATGGCTTCGAGAAAAGGCATAGACAGATCAATCGATGGCTAGCGCAAATTAAGTACAAAGTTTGTTTAATGAACGAAAATGTGGCCCGTTTGTATGTACGGCCCGGCGTTTCATTTTATCCGCAGGCCTGACAAAGCCGCCTTGTAAAGCGGGTGATTCAGGAGGACCGAGCTGGCAAACCGCTCACCTTCTGCAGACCAGTGGCCGTCGCATACTACGTAGAAATCCTCCCATCTTCCCTTTTGCGCGTGGAAAACCGGTAAAAGATCAATTATGCCTACGTTAGGCCTTTTACCGATCGTCCGGTTCAGATCCTCAGCCAGCCTGGAGTGTCTGTTGTGGTCATAGGCACGCACGTCATTCAGGGTAGGAAGCAATAGAAATATAACATTCTTGCCGTTCGCCTCCTTTAACAGCTGCTCAAGCGAGAAGGAGAAGATGTTCCACTCATCCCGGCTATACGAGTTGAACCGCGAAAACTCCGGCGGGGCCGCTGACGCCATGCGTTGCCGGGCCCATTCGACGAAATGCCAGGTATACATATTGTCTTTTAGTACTGCTTTGGTCCGGTCGGTCCAGCTCATTGCAGTAAAAGCCGAATCGATAGCTGCATTGATTTTTTCCGGATTTTCGTAATGAAACAGGGAATGGCTGGAATGGTTGATCGAAGCCAGTGAATAGCGGAGTTTGTAGTTGGGATAGGAGCCATGCCAGTAAGGCCGGTACATCGGATTTTCGACGAGGCTCGATAGCTTCTCTTTGGTAAAGTCTTCGAAATCATTCGCGGGTAAGATCCCGACAATCAAGACGTCATGATCAAATTTTTTGGCAAGATGCTTATAGGTCAGGTAATAGTTGATCGGGCTGGTGCCGTTGATGCCGAAGTTGAGATGTTCTATCCCGCTGGCTTCCTCCAGGCGATTTGACAGCCTTTCCTCGGCGTTAACCATATAGCCTTCGATGAAAGAATCACCAAGCAGCACGACACGTCCGGATGAGGCGGTCAGAGTGCGCTCCCTGTCTCTGGCGCCAAAGGAATTGGTAAAGGAAACCAGCGAATCTCCCGAGCAGTTCTTTCTTTTCAGGGTGTCGAGGGGAAGGTACCATTTAGCGAAGTGCGGATTGTAATCTCCCCAAAAAGGGCGCCGGTCCGCAGATAAACGGGCGGCGTCTGTGTTAAGGTGGTGTCGCGGCGTATCGCCCTTTATTATGCCGGTCCTGAAAACAAAAAAAGAGAACAGCTCGAAAATTAAAAAGCAGGAAACAAGACTGAGGAATGACAGGGATATGTTCTGCAAGACCTTGCTTTTTGTGCTTATACCCATCCCCAGCAGCCAGAAAAGAGAGAACAGGATCACAATCTGTCCGAAGATCCGTTTGAATGCGAACCCTTTTATAAAGCCGTCATCGCCACCCAGGTACTTATCGTAAAGAACAATGAAAACGAACAAAAAAAGAAGTATGCCGAATATTATTCCGACGGGTTTTGAAGATTTCAAGCTGAGTGGGTATTGATACGGACAATTTTACCTGTAAAATTAAACCGAACTTTATCTATTTGCAATGGCGGTTTTTCAAAAGATGAGCCCGATCGAAAGAATGGTTCTTTTTAGGGGATATTTGCTAAGTTTACTCCCGGTTTTTCTTGGTTTTCAAAACTTTATTCTGAATGAGAGGAAAAATACTGCCCTCGGTCTGGATCCTGACCACGATTACTTGCCTGGTAACAGTCATTGATCATTATTCGCTTTTCGGGATACCTGAACCCCTACAGTTTGGCTTGAGATGGCTCACAATTGCTGCTTTTGTTACCTACGCCGTTGCCAAACGTAACCTCACGACTTCCATCCTGGTTGCTATGGTGGTAGGGATCGGCATAGGGCATGATTTCCCTGAGCTGGCCACCAACCTCTCCTTCCTGAGAAAGATATTTCTGCAAATGATCAAGACGATCATTGCGCCTTTGTTGTTTGCCACGCTTGTGGCCGGTATTGCGGGTCATTCCGATTTGAAACAGGTGGGCAGGATGGGCTGGAAATCACTGGTTTACTTTGAGGTTATTACCACCTTTGCTTTAGTGATCGGGCTTATATTCGCCAACTGGCTGGAACCGGGGGCGGGGCTTACGCCGCCCGAAGCGTTTCACGATCATCTGCCCAAGGTGGTTCAGCAAACCTGGCAGGATGTGATCGTTCATTCATTCCCGGAAAACATAGCGAAGTCGATCTATGAAGGACAGGTGCTGCAAATTGTGGTGTTCAGCGTACTCTTCGGAATCGCCCTGGCATTACTGCCCTCGGAGAAGAAGATGAAATTCGTAAAAGGCGTGGAGCTGCTGGCAGAGGTGATGTTCAAATTTACCGGCATTGTGATGCTCTTTGCACCGATAGGGGTAGGTGCTGCCATAGCGGAAACCGTGGGCCATATGGGCATCGAGGTCCTGAAAAACCTGGGGATGTTGCTTGGGACGCTTTACCTGGCGCTTCTTACTTTTATTGCGGTCGTGCTGGTGCCGGTAGCCCTGTATTGCCGCATCCCGATACTGAAATTTGCGAAGGCCATTGCCGAGCCGGTTTCCATCGCATTTGCTACCACCAGTTCCGAGTCCGCGCTGCCGAAGGCGATGGAGAAAATGGAAAAATTCGGGGTGCCGAGGCAGATTGTCTCTTTTGTGATGCCGACGGGGTATAGTTTTAACCTGGACGGATCCACCCTTTATCTTTCGCTGGCGACCATTTTTGTGGCGCAGGCCTCCGGGCACCATTTCCCGATTTCACAGCAAATAGTGATGGTTTTCCTGTTAATGCTGACGAGCAAGGGGGTTGCGGGAATTCCCCGTGCGACGATGGTGATATTGCTGGGGGCCGTGGCCAACTTCGGATTGCCGGAATGGCCGGTGTTGCTTATCATGGGCATCGACGAACTGATGGACATGGCCCGGACTTCCGTTAACGTGATCGGGAACTGCCTCGCTACCGCCGTAATAGGCCGTTGGGAAGGTGAACTGGACGATGCTAAGATGCACGGATCGGCCGACTGATGCCATTCCGGTATACTGATCCCTTGCTTTCTTTGTTTATTGAGCGGTACAGGGTAATTTTGTAACCCGGATCAGCCACAGTGAGGAAAAGAAAAAGGGCCGGGTCGCGTTTGGTAATTTATGAAATTAAGTACTGAGGTTCAGGTTAAGCCGTCTCCCTGGAAAATAGACTACGACACAAAACTGATGACCATGGGGTCATGCTTTGCGGAGGTAGTGGGGAATCAGTTGTTTGAAAGTAAATTCCAGGTACTCCCCAGCTTGTTTGGGACCGTTTTCAATCCCTATTCGATTGCAAAGCTGGTGAAGATGAGTGCCTCCGATACATTGCCCCATGTTGGGCATTACGTACGCGCCGATGGGAGCCTGTTTTTCCATTACGACTTTCATTCGTCTGTCTATTCCGATATTTCTCTGGAAGACCTGGACGGGAAGATCCGCAGGAACCTGTTCCAGACCAAACAGTACCTGCAGGCTACCGACGTACTGGTGCTGACGCTGGGGACCGCGTTTGTCTACCGGTACCTGAAAACCAATGAATTTGTTACCAATTGCCACAAGACGCCCGGGAAGGAGTTTACCAAGGAACTGCTGTCGCTGGAAACGCTTCGCGCAACGATGGACGAGCTGCTGAAAATCCTGGCAACTCTTAACCCCCGAATGCGCGTCGTTCTTACCGTGAGCCCCGTAAGGCACACCCGCGATACCCTGCCGCTCAACCAGGTAAGCAAGTCGGTATTACGATTGCTCTGCCACGAGCTGGAGGAACGGTACGACCACGTGGTGTATTTTCCGGCTTATGAGATCATGCTTGATGAGCTTCGGGATTATCGTTTTTATGAACCGGATCTGATTCACCCCGATTCGGTGGCGACCGATCATATTTTCAGAACTTTCCTGAAGGCCTATCTCGATGCCGATACGCACGACACCTTGAAAGAATGGCACCAGGTTGTACAGATGCTGAACCACAAGCCGAAACACGGCTATTCGGCGGAGTATCAGCGGCATCTTACCCAAACGCTGGAGCGGTTGCGCGGGTTGAAGGCACGTTTGATGGTCGAAAAAGAGATCGAGGAGATTGGACTGATACTAAAAAATCACTATTCGTAAACTCAGGCGGATAGTTAAGTGTTACCCATTCAGTGACTTTCGGGTCAGAACAGGATGTGTGACAAAATGGGTGATTTTAAACAGGAATAATGGGAGAACTTACGGTTAACAAAGAGAAAATACTTGCGGCGTTAAGCACCGTTCAGGAACCTGACTTGAAAAAGGATCTTGTGACGCTTAATATGATCCAGGATATCGAGGTAGGAGTGGGACAGGTACGGTTTACAGTCGTGCTTACCACACCGGCGTGCCCCCTGAAAGAGTTGATCAGGAGAGAATGTACGGAGGCGATTCACCGGCATGTTTCACCTGATCTCCAGGTTATTATTAATTTGTCCGCCAATGTCACCACGGCGCGTACCGGCGGCGCCTTGATTCCGGGCGTCAAAAACGTGATCGCGATCGCTTCGGGAAAAGGGGGCGTCGGAAAATCTACCGTCACGTCCAACCTGGCCATGGCACTTCACAGGAGCGGCGCTAAGGTGGGGATTATTGATGCCGATATTTCAGGGCCTTCTATACCGGTCATGTTCGGGGCGGATGACATGAAGCCTACCATTTCGCAGGTAAACGGCCGGAACCTGATCAACCCGATCAGGCAATACGGGATCAAGCTGATGTCCATCGGTTTCATGACGCCACCCGACAGCGCTGTAGTGTGGCGCGGGCCCATGGCCAGCCAGGCACTCCGGCAGTTCTTTGCCGATACCGATTGGGGCGAGTTGGATTACCTGCTGATCGACCTTCCCCCCGGCACGAGCGATATCCACATCACGCTGGTCCAGACTGTTCCTGTAACAGGAGCTGTGATTGTGACCACTCCCCAGAAGGTAGCGCTGGCAGATGCTACAAAGGGGTTGGCAATGTTCAGACAACCGCAGATCAACGTGCCGGTGCTTGGAGTGGTGGAGAATATGGCTTATTTTACCCCGGAGGAGCTTCCTGACCATAAATACCATATTTTCGGAGAAGGCGGCGGGCGCCGGCTCGCGGAGCAGTTCAGTGTGCCGTTTTTGGGCGAAATACCGATTGTGCAACGTATCAGGGAAGCCGGTGATGAAGGTCGCCCGGCCGTGATGGAGGAAGACTCTATCCAGGGCCACGCATTCCGTGATGCTGCCACAGAACTGGCCAGGCAAATCGCCATCCGCAATGCCTCCCTTCAAAAAACCAAAGAAGTGGAGATTCAGGTTTAATTTATTTGTAAATTGCATAATGCTCCATAGCGGGCAGATTTTGATCCAATTTAACGTATCGGAAATGAGTATCGAGATGAAAGAGGGTTTGGTGAAAAGGATAGAGGATGCCTTGGATTCAGTGAGGCCTTACCTGCTGGCCGACGGCGGTGATGTTAAACTTCATGAGCTGACCGACGATATGGTAGTCAGGCTGGAGTTGCTCGGGTCCTGCCAGTCATGTCCGATGAGCGCAATGACTTTCAAGGCGGGCCTCGAAGAATCTATCCGCAGGGCGGTACCGGAAGTGACGAAGGTAGAGGCGGTTCCCGTATCGGAAATTGCCTGAACTTTCATTTCCGCAAATCGCTGAAGTAAACATGGCAACAAAGTGATACGTGTAGGAATTTTTTTTGGCGGCCCCTCCAGAGAACGCGAGATTTCTTTTGCGGGAGGCAAGACAGCTTTTGAGCACCTCGATAAACAACTTTTCCTGCCGGTACCTGTCTTTGTTGACGGCTTTGGCAGGTTTATTCTTTTAAAAGAGGCGCACATGTATGCCGCCGACATCCGGTCTGTTTTTTCGGCCGATGCGCCGGGACGGGCCTCCCGGCTCTATATCGATTCTTACCCCGGGAAAAAAAATGAACCCGTATCGCCCGAAATCGGGCAGGTGATCGGGCCGGAGCGTTTTACGGATTATTTTGATTTCGTTTTTCTGGCCATGCACGGTCCGGATTGCGAGGATGGTGCCATCCAGGGACTTTTGGAGTGGTTCAGGATCCCGTATAGCGGACCGGGGCTTCTCGGCTCCTCGATTGGGATCAACAAAATTCTTCAGAATAAAATGCTGGCGACCGTAGTGGGTCAGCAAAAGGCCACCGCAAGCATAGCCTTTGACGAATGGCAAAAAGAGAACGGGCCTTCCGCAGTTTTTGAGCGGATCAAAAGCCAGTTAGGGTTGCCCGTTGTTATTAAAGCCCCGCATCAGGGGTCTTCCATCGGGGTAGCCATTGTGAAAGAAGACGACCTTGAGAAGTTTAAGGCAGGAGTTAATCAATGTTTTTTTACCGCGACCGTACCAGGCGCCGTGTGGAGGCAGAAGAGCCTCGCGGAAAAGCAGCTTTGGGCCGATTCGCAGGCGGATCTTGAATCGGGGATAGGTTACCCTCTCTTTGTTGAAGACAGGCCCGTAAGTAATCCCGATGAACTGATCGGTGAAATCGACAGCTGTATCGGTGAAGGCGCCGAAGAGGTGCTCCTTCTAAGCGTTGATTTTGAGCCTGAGGTATTGTGCGAAGAATTTGTGGAAGGACAGGAGTTTTCATGTGGCTGCATCCAGCTCGATAATGGCCGCCATGTAGCACTCCCACCGACAGAAGTGATCAAAGTCGACGAGGTTTTCGATTTTAATTCGAAATATAAGCCCGGGGGGACGCGTAAGAGAATCCCGGTGAAGACCTCGCTGGATCGGAATCTGAAAATTCAGGATTACGTAGTGAAAGCTGCGGAAAGCCTGGATATGGCGGTCTGTGTTCGGATTGACGGGTTTTTAACAGCGGATGGTGAAGTGGTTCTCCATGACCCTAATACCGTTCCCGGTATGTCGCCGTCTTCGTTGATTTTCAAGCAAATGGCCGAAATAGGCCTCAACATTACCCAATCGCTTACCTACCTGATACGACAGTCTATGGCGGCCCGTATTGGGTCGGCAAAGGACACCGTTCGCGTCCGGGAGATGCTGTCGGGGCTTGATAATGCCATTTTAAAAGGTCACGGAAAAGAAAAGCCGTGCCGATCAATATGGATCGAACCGGACCAGGAGGCCTACCAATCCGCAAAAAAATGGTATTCGAAAATCAGCGGAGCCGGAGAGTTTGAAGGCCGCGTCCTGCTGAAAAGAGGCGATGGTTCGCTCGTAAAGCTGCCGGTTCAGCTTCTTTTTAAAGACTTTATCGCGGATGTTTTGAGCGCGTTGGACACGGAAACGGATCCCCTGATCCTCCATACCAGGAAAGTTTGCGGCGAGATTACCAGGAGGTACGCCGGGAAGGAAGACTTTGATCCTGTCGTATTTCATGAGCTTCCGGCCGACACTTTTGAAGTTGAACATTGACAGATACATATGACAAAAGGCGCAGAAAAGGCAAGATTGTCCAAACAAAAAGAGAACCGGGGGTGGAAAAAGTGGGGACCTTACCTTTCTGAGAGGCAATGGGGAACCGTGCGGGAGGACTACAGTGCCAATGGTGATGCCTGGAGCTATATTACGCATGATGCCGCAAGGTCCAGGGCATACCGCTGGGGAGAAGAAGGAATCGGGGGTTTTTCGGACAATAAACAGCATATCTGTATAGCATTCGCCTTCTGGAACCACCAGGACAGCCTGCTTAAAGAGCGTTTGTTCGGGTTGACCAACCGCGAATCCAATCACGGCGAGGACGTGAAGGAGCAGTATTACTATCTTGACAGCTCCCCTACGCACTCGTATATGAAGATGCTTTACAAGTATCCCCAAAATCCCTTTCCCTATACGAAGCTTCGCGAGGAAAGTGCAAAGCGCGGAAAAGAGGAACCCGAATATGAATTGCTCGATACCGGGATCTTCGATCAGGATGAATATTTCGATATTTTCATCGAGTATGCCAAAGCCGGCGAAGAAGATGCACTCTTTAAAGTAACGGTGCACAACCGCGGCCGGAAAGCGGCGCCCATCACCATTCTGCCGACTATCTGGTTCCGTAATACCTGGTCGTGGGGCTACAAGGATTTCGATTACAAGCCCATGCTCACCAGTATTTCGCGGCAGGCGATAGAAGCAAGCCACAGGCGGCATGGCCGGTACAATCTCTACTTTGAAGACGCGGATGAAATTCTCTTCTGCGAAAATGAAACGAACTACCAGAAGCTTTTTAATACGCCCAATGCGTCCCAGTTTGTCAAAGATGGGATCAATGATTACATAATAAGCGGTAAGAAAGCGCCTACGGTTAATAAAAACAAGTTTGGGACAAAGGCATCGGGGTGTTTTACCCGGACTATTGAGGCCGGTGAAAGTATTACGATCCGTGCCCGCTTTGCCGACCGGGTTCATGAGCGCCCGTTCTCCGACTTTGATGAAATTTTTGACTGCCGGTCGAAAGAGACCGACGAGTTTTATGAAGAGCTGCAGCGTGAGGTCAGCTATGCCGAGCTCCAGTCGATCGGCAGGCAGGCTTACGCCGGCATGTTGTGGAACAAGCAGTTTTACTATTACAACGTATACGAGTGGTTGAAAGGGGACCCGGGCAAACCGGCGCCCGATCAGTACCGCAAAGGCGGCCGGAATTCGGGTTGGAAGCATTTGTATGCTGCTAACCTGATTTCAATGCCCGACAAATGGGAATATCCCTGGTTTGCAGCATGGGACCTGGCCTTTCATACCATTCCCCTGGCGCGGGTAGATGCAGATTTTGCAAAACGGCAGCTTGAAATTTTGCTTCGGGAATATTACATGCATCCCAACGGGCAGATGCCGGCCTATGAATGGAACTTTTCAGATGTGAACCCGCCCGTGCACGCCTGGGCTACGCTCAAAGTTTATGAAATAGATAAGGAGCAGAACAATGGCGTTGGCGACGTTACTTTCCTGGAAAAAATTTTCCATAAGCTGTTGCTGAATTTTACCTGGTGGGTCAACCAGAAGGACGATACCGGTAATAATATTTTTAGCGGCGGATTTCTCGGGCTCGACAACATCGGGGTTTTCGACAGGTCCATGCCGCTGCCGTTCGGGGGCAAACTGGAACAGGCGGATGCTACCGGCTGGATGGCGATGTATACGCTTAATATGTTGCGTATCTCGGTTGAAATATCCTTACAACGCCCTGTTTACCAGGATATGGCGTCGAAGTTCTTCGAACACTTTCTTCACATCGCGGGAGCGATGGAGGCGGTCGGGGGCGACAACAGCATCAGTCTTTGGGACGAGGCCGACCAGTTCTACTACGACGTGATCCACATTCCCAACGGGCAAAGCATCCTGTTGAAGGTCCGCTCGATTGTCGGGCTGATCCCGTTGTTTGCAGTGGAAATCCTGGATCACAATACATTGGAAAAGTTGCCCGTATTCAAGCGGCGGCTCGATTGGATTGTGTCTAACCGCCCGGACCTGGCACGCCTGATTTCCAGGTGGTATGAGCCCGGGAAAGGCGAAAATCACCTGCTGTCGATCCTGCGCGGGCACCGGATGAAGATGATCCTGAAGCGAATGCTTGACGAAGAGGAATTCCTTTCGGACTACGGGGTTCGCGCCCTTTCTAAATATCACAAAGATCATCCCTATAAGTTTTTCCTGAACGGGGAAATGCTCCAGGTCGACTACGTCCCCGGCGAAGCCCTCACCGATATTATGGGGGGGAATTCCAATTGGCGCGGACCGATCTGGTTCCCGCTGAACTTTCTGGTAGTGGATTCGCTGGTGAAGTTTTACTCCTACTACGGTGACGATTTTGAAGTAGAATATCCTTTTAATTCCGGCAAACTGACTTCAATTGACCAGGTTGCACTTGGACTGGCGAAGCGCCTCGTCAATATCTTCAAACCGGACGTAAACGGTCGGAGACCGGTGGCCGGTAAATCAGAAAAGGAACAAACGGATCCTTATTTCAAGGATTACGTTCTTTTTTATGAATATTTCCACGGTGATAACGGGCGCGGCTGCGGAGCTTCACACCAGACCGGCTGGACCGGGCTTGTCGCCGAACTGATACTGCAGATAGGGAGAGCCCGTGCTGCGGGGAAATCCAATAAAACCGCGGCGGAGAAAGCCGTCCTTAATCAATAGATTCTTATCGGACAACTCTTTTAGATATACCTAGCAACATCACTTACATCCTTAAACTAACTATTCATGTCATTGGAACAACTGGAACCGGGTGTCAAAGAAAAGGTAGGCAAATGGCTTACCGGTAATTATGATCAGGAAACCAAATCTGCTATTCAGCAGCTGATAGATAAAGATGCAGTCACGGAACTGACCGACTCCTTCTACAAGGACCTGGAGTTCGGAACGGGTGGTTTGCGGGGATTGATTGGTATCGGTTCCAACCGCATGAATCGTTATACGGTTGGCGCTGCTACGCAGGGACTGGCCAATTACCTGAATAAAAACTTTAAAGGTGAGACTATTAAGGTGGCCATTGCGCATGACAGCCGTATTAAGTCCGATGAGTTTGCGGCCATTATTGCCAATATTTTCTCGGCCAATGGCATTACCGTTTATCTCTTTGAAGCACTCAGACCTACTCCTGAACTCTCATTTGCGATCAGGTTGCTCGGATGTCATAGCGGTGTGGTGGTAACCGCCTCGCATAACCCCAAAGAGTACAATGGGTACAAGGCGTATTGGACGGACGGCTCCCAGGTGGTGGCGCCCCATGACAAGAATATTATAGGAGAGGTGAATGCCATCACTTCGGTGGATGCCATCCGGTTCGAAGGCAACCCCGCCCTGATCCATAAAGTTGGTGCGGAGATAGATGAGCAATACCTGGATCAGATTCTTTCCCTTTCCATCTCCAAAGACGCAATAGCAAGACAGCAGGATCTGAAAATTGTATATACCCCGCTCCACGGGACCGGCGTAACCCTGGTGCCGAAGCTACTGGGTAAAATGGGTTTCCGGAATGTAACGGTTATTGAGGAGCAGGCCGAGCCCAACGGAAACGGCCAGTTTCCGACAGTTGTATATCCCAACCCCGAAGAGTCGGAAGCAATGGACCTGGCGGTTAGGAAAGCGAGAGAAATTGATGCAGACCTGGTTATGGGTACCGACCCGGATTCGGACCGCGTCGGGATCGCCGCGAAGAATCACCATGGGGAGATTCAATTGCTGAATGGTAACCAGACCGCCAGCTTATTGATTTACTACCTCCTGAATGCCTGGAGAGAAGCCGGGAAATTGAACGGGTCGCAGTTTGTTTGTAAAACCATTGTGACTACAGACCTGATTGATACCATGGCAGCCGATTACCAGGTGAAGTGCTACAACACACTCACCGGGTTTAAATACATCGCCCAGGTGATTCGGGAGAAGGAAGGTGTGGAACAGTTTATCGGAGGCGGTGAAGAAAGCTACGGTTACCTGATCGGAGACGCCGTACGTGATAAGGATGCAATCGCTTCCTGCGCTTTTATCGCTGAATTAACAGCCTATGCGAAGGATAAAGGCTTGAGCCTCTTCGACCTGTTGATAGAGATTTATAAGCGTTTCGGCTTCTATTACGAAGGTCTGATCTCCCTGACCAAAAAAGGGAAGTCAGGTGCCGACGAGATTCAGCAGCTGATGAGCGATTTCCGTGCCAACCCGCCCAAAACGCTCGCAGGTTCGCCTGTCGTTCGGATTGACGACTATAAGTCGCTGCAGTCAGCAGATCTCAAGACCAATACAACCCAATCCATCCCCTCGGGGGAGATGGGGATCGAGCCGTCAAATGTGCTTCAGTTTTTCACTGAAGACGGAACGAAATTTACCTGCCGCCCTTCCGGAACGGAGCCGAAAATCAAGTTCTATGTGGGGGTGAGAGGCGCTTTGCAGGATGCCGCCGATTTTGATAAGGTGTATGAAGAGCTCCGGCAGAAGGTGAAAGCGATAGGCGAGGAGTTGGGTCTGAAGTAGGGGAGCGGATTGAAAAGGAGCCACGAATTCACGAATAAGTTTTGTTCGTGAATTCGCGGCTTTTACCGTCATCCCGACAGCAGCGGAGGGATCTCCCGCTCCCAGTACCCAATCCCTTTCAGAGGGCTTTTTTCTTGCAACAGGAGATCCTTCGACTCCGCTGCGCTCCGCATCAGGATGACCGTCCGGGCGGTAGCCTCCGGCTACCATTGACTTGCATTGACAACATCTATTTGTCATCTCCGCTACAAGGTGTTTTCGCAAAAAACTTTTTTCTCGGAATGACGATTTACTTCGACTCCTTCAGCGTGATCAAAATGACACCGTTTTTACCTTTTTCCCCGTAAGGAGCGGCTGCCACGTTTTTTAGTACGGAAATGGAGGAGATCATAGCCGGATCTACATTTTCCAAACCGCCTATTTCCTTTCCATTCAAAAGATAAAGGGGTTTCTTCAAGGCTGTCCAGGCTGATAGGGAAGGTTCCGTTTTAATTTTTTCAAGCCATACCGGGGGCGAAACATTTGTGTTTCCAAAGGAGCCGGAATCATTTCCGACAATGCGAATAACGGCCGGACTGCCTTCGTTTTGACCCGTATTCGCCCCTTTTTCCGGTTCAGCATAACCCTGGCGTTCAGCAGCCTGATTCAGTCGGAATTCAATCGGCAGGGTCAGTTGCACATCAATAGGCTGGCCGTTTTGCTTTCCGGGCTGCCAGCGCGGCATTGATATGACGATTTTCAGCGCTTCCTCATCGGTTCCATACCCAAGCCCTCTCGTTATTTTCGGATTGCGGATGAACCCCAGTTTGTTGACTGTAAAGGAGACCAGAACCTGTCCCTGAATATTGGCGTTCGCAGCCTCGGAAGGATAAACAATGTTTTTGGCAAGGTATTGCCGGAGTGCTGAATTACCGCCGGGGAATTCTGGCATTTGTTCAACCACAAGCAATTTGTCTTCTCGAGGCACGGCGACGGTTTTACCCGTATTTTCCACTGCATCGATAGGCGCTCGCCCGTATCCCGTTACAATAACCTTTTCCAGGACGTTCAGATTTGCGACCAGTGTCACTTTTATATGTCTCTGCTCAGTAATGCGGACTGTTTGCGGTTCATAGCCTACAAAAGTAAACACGAGTACCGGGTTTTCGGGGTTTACCGCGATAGAAAACCGCCCCTCAATATTGGTCGCCGTACCCCGGTAGGTGTTTTTTCCCAACACGCTCACGCCGGGTAATGGCTCCCCGTCGTCAGAGCCGAAAACCTGCCCCGTGACTTGAATGTCTGCCGTCGCGCTGGGGGATAAAGTGACCGGTTTTACTTCGCTGCGAACCGGAAGTGAGTTGTTATGCACAGGTTCCGAGGTCGTTACAGCCGGCGCTCTTACTTCTGGTGCTGCAGCCGCAAAACGACCGGCAACCGTTTCGTCGCCCGGGTTTTGGTAAATATATTGACGGCTTGCGGTGAGCACGGTGAGTACTGCGACGAGCGGTAATACGAGTAAGTATCGCAACATGGCTGATTTCGGGTCTTGTTTCATGAATAACATTTTGATCCGGCGTTTTAGAGAGGAATCGCGGCGAAGTACCTGGCTAATGGGATAGGTATTGCTCCCGGAAATAGCATAGGCCACCAGGAAATTGGCATACAGCTGCTTGTCTTTGGCAGCGGCGTCGGCCAGGAATTCGTGAACGTCCTGAATCGTGCGTTTGTAGAGGAGGGCAACCGGGTTAAACCAAAGGAGAACCCGCGTAATTTCTATTAAAAGAATGTCTAGTGTATGAAATTGTCTGACGTGTGTCTGTTCATGCCGGAATACCTTGTTAAAATGTCGGTCAAAGTCCCTCTGATCCATATAAGTGCTTCCGCCGAAAGAGAAAGACCCGGTTTCTGATCCTTCGGGCAGGATAATAACCTGTGTCCCCCTGAGCTGTATTTTTTTTCCGTTGCGCCGGATTCTCCGGACTCCTGCGATATTGGTTATCAACCTGTAGGTGAAGCAGGCAAAGCCTAGCAGGTAAAAGGCTACCAGCAGGGTCCCGAGCGGTAGAACCGGTTCGGCTGCAGAAGGCGGAATGGTATGGGTTACGGTGTTTGCTCCGGCGAGGACCGGTTCGTTTGCTCCCGCCGTTAATTCCGAGATGGTCAGCGCCGATTCGGTTGGTGGGGAAGGGATTTCTTCGGTCAGATGAATAAAAGGCAATGCGAATGATGCCAGGATCCCCAGCAGGAGATAAGCCCGGTTAAGGTGAAAGAAAGTTG
This sequence comes from Ravibacter arvi, assembly GCF_039540405.1. Taxonomy (NCBI): domain Bacteria; kingdom Pseudomonadati; phylum Bacteroidota; class Cytophagia; order Cytophagales; family Spirosomataceae; genus Ravibacter; species Ravibacter arvi. The sequence goes on along the minus strand of NZ_BAABEY010000012.1, from coordinate 98,269 downwards.
TATGCCGGAGCAACAGCCAGTAAAATCCATAAAACAGGAACAAAAAAAGGCTGGATTTAACGAGATGAATCAACAGGCTCATGGGCTCAGTGGATTTCCTTCAATTGAATTTCCACAACACCGTTTTTACCCTGTTCACCGTAGGCTTTGAAGGCGGTTTGACCGTCCAGTACCTTAACGCTTTTGATGTCATTAGGATGTGGCCGGCCTGAAAACTCCACTTTTTTAGCCCCGATGAAATACATCGTTTTCAGCTCTAACCCATCGGGGCCGCTGATCGTCGGGGGGTACATTTTGGTAACTTCTCCTTCGGCAGTCTCAAGCTGGAAGTTAACGGGCAGGGTATATTGAACATTGACGGGCTGGCCCTTCTGCCGGCCGGGTACCCACCTCGGCATGTTTCTTACTACCCGGGCCGCTTCGGTGTCGCAACCGAAGCCGATACCTTTCAATACCTTTATGTCTTTCACCGCGCCCTCTTTGGTTACCACGAATTGGAGGAATACCTTTCCCTGTACGTTGGCCCTGGCGGCAGGCCCCGGATACCTGATGTGTTTTTGCAGGTATCTGTACATCTCGGCCGTCCCACCCGGAAACTCGGGCACTTCTTCTACCGCTGTAAATATTTTTTCGTTCGTCTCTATTACTACCGGTTCTTTGGTGAAAACGTCGGTACATGCGGCAATTGCTACGGCAAGCAGCAAGGTAATCAGGCCTGAAGCAGCATACACGCTCACTTTCCATCCCGAGGTTTTTTCGCGGTAAAGCATCTCAATCCGCTGTTTCAGGAGTGATGCTTTGAAGAAATTATTTACGAGGCTCAATTCGGGGTAGTTCAAGGTATAAGTAACCAGGAACCGGGCATAAGCGTCACGGTTTCCGGTCTCACGGTCTACCAGGAACTCGTGTAGTTCCTGCAACGACCGGCGGTACAGCCGGATCGTCGGGTTAAACCAGAAAACAATCTGGAGGATTTCAGTGATAATAATATCGAGTGAATGCCACTGTCTTACATGGACCATTTCGTGTGCTACGATCGTTTCGTAATGGGCCGTATTGTCCTCCGGGGATAAGCCTATTTTTTTGAAAAATGAAAAGGACCTGGTTTCACCATCGGGAAGCAAGTAAACCATAGCACCGGCTTTTTCCGGGCTTATCGGGGTAGCGTTTCGCCAGATGCGGGATAACGAAAGGAGCTTGGCGGCAAATTTCAGACCGGCAACCAGCACGCCGGCCAGGTAAATGGCGAGGAGTAGCTGAAGCCATAAATCTTTATCGGTTCTATGAAAGGAGGGGGAGATGGTTGCGGGTCTCAAAGCGGCCGTATAGGCAACTATGGGTTCACTGGCGCCGGTCGGTATTTCAATGAACGGTAGAAGCAGAGAGACGCCCAGGCTTCCCAGTAAATAGGCCCGGTTCCATCTGAAATGTGTAAATTTCCTAAGAAAAAAGTAGAAAAATCCATACAAGAAGAGCCAGTATAGCGCTACTTCCCCTGTCCAAATCAGAAGGTTCATGATCGGTCGGCGGTTAGGTGTTAAGAAGATGGAAATTGTTACTTCACACTTTTGCGATTGATAATATCCAGAATCTCGTCCAATTCCCTTGTATTGACTTTTTTATCTTTTACAAAGAACGACACCAGGTTGGAAAGAGAATTCTCAAAGTAGGTCCCCATAAGCTGATCCATTTCAGACTTTTTGTAGTCCTCCTTCGAGAGCAGCGGAAAATACTCATGCGTTTTGCCATAGGCATTGTACCCAACGATACCCTTCTTTTCCAGAATGCGGATAATGGTTGAGACCGTATTGTAGGCAGGTTTGGGTTCGGGCATTTCTGCCAGTATGTCTTTGACGAATCCTTTGCCTTTTTCCCAGAGGATGAGCATCACCTCTTCCTCTGCGCGCGTTAACGACCGTTTTTCCATACTTATCAATTGCTGCCGTTAAGTGGGCCGGCAGACTTTAGCAAATATATAACTAAGTAATTAGTATACAAACTATTTTATTAGTTATTTGTTTTGCAAGCGAGCAAAAACTATTTTTTCGCCAGGTAAATTTCAAAGAAGCGATAAATTACCTCGTTTGAGCCTGCATTCGGGTCATGTAACGGGCGGTTGGTCATGGCCACCCTTTTTTCGAATCCGAGCAGCCGATTGACGGCGATACTATGTTGAAGAGGGTGCCAGCGCTCTACCGGGTCTTCAGCGCCTCCCGACACCAAAAAGGGCCTCGGCGCCATGAGAGCGTGAAGTTCATGCAGGTTTCTGCCATTTTTTATCAGCTCCGGGTACAATCCGTACGCCGGGTTTTCGGGCGTTATCAGGCCCCGTTTCCTCCAGGGTTTCGGATGGAACCCCAGGTACCAGGGCTCCCAGTAGTTGATGCTTTCGCGGTCATTCTGGAATACGATCCCCGGATCGGACCAGACTGCGCAGGCAAACCGGTCGAAAAGACAGGAGGCGAACATAGCCCATTTTCCGCCGAAGGAATGTCCTACAATCCCAATCTTTGCGGCGTTTACTTCAGGACGTTTCGAGAGGGCATGCCACGCGTTCGCGGCGGCATAAGCGAGGGCGGAAAGGGGTTGGAGTGCAGGCTTATCAATTGACGGGTAATAAAGGGAGAAAGTATGGGCTTTGGAAGCAGCGGTGGTTCCCAGCGAAAGCGTGACAAACCCCCGTTTTGCCAGTTGAAGGGCAAAGTCCCGATAGGGCTTCCCACCGATTCCGACAGCGGTTTCAGGCTCATAAAATACGGAAATAACCGCGGGAGCCGATTTTTTTGCCGATGTAGGAACAAGCAGGTAACCCTGGGTTTCTTCGTTGGGAAGCCACTTGAATTTAACCGTATGCTGAACAAAACCATCCTTTTTTTCCGAAGCGGTAATCGTAAGTTCCTGGTCGGTGATCAGCTCGGGCCAGGAACCCATCAGTTGGTGCCATTTGTCCCGGATTTCTTTTCTCCGTACCCCCCATTGAGCGCTCGATTTTACGGTGTCGCCGTTGTCAAAAACGAGCGGCGACGCATAGGGACCCGGGTTGTTGTTGTATGCAGGCGGAGGAGTGAAGAATGTATCTATCTCGGCCCAGTTAACTTTCTTTTCGGTATCCGGCCCGGTTTTGGAGCTCTGGCAGGCAGTTAAAGTTGCTGCCAGCAAAAATAGGGCTCCCGCAACTGAGCGCTTGCTCCACAGGTGGATTGTGTTGTTGTTCGCTTCCAAAGTGTCGGCTTCGTTTTATTGCAATATCTGTCGCAGGACCGATTGGTACTCACGACGGCCGGTCAAATCAATTGGGTTATTTCCTGGTCAGCACCAGTTTAGCGCCCGGTTCGGCGTCCAGCGCGGTATAACCGTCCCCGGCATCTGCTACCCTGAAACTGCTGCCTGCCGTAATATTCCATTCGCGGAGCGGCAGCATCAGTTTGGTTTTTCCACCTTTTTCAGATTGTATGGTTACCGTTTCAAGGCGGCCGTTCCGCATGGATGCGTCTACCAGGAAGGCGCCTTCAGCCCGGAGCCGGCGAAATGAAATGTTCTGCCATTCCGAGGGGACCGCCGGCATGATTTCGATTGCGCCGTTATAGCTTTGGAGGAGCATCTCCTGCAGCCCGGCAGCGAAGGCCATATTTCCTTCCAGCGTGAAAGGCCGGTAAGTGAAGGTAGAGTATCCTGATCGTGTTTGGTCGCCGTTGGCGTGAAAACTGTTGGGAAGGCAAAATGCTTTGGCGAAGATCCGGAGTGCTTTGGCGGCAGATTCGCCGTCTTTTGCCCGTGCATACAGATTGGCTGACCAGGAGTAGGAGTAACCGCACCAAAGGGCCGGGCCGACTGTCTCTAACGACCTGATGGTGTTTTTGATAACCGACCGGGCGGCTTCTCCGTCTTCCCATTTGATGAGCCCCAGCGGGTGTATGGCCATCAAATGAGAAAAATGCCGATGTGACTCATGATAAGGCAGGTTTTCCGCAAACATGAGTTCATCGTTACCGGTAGTTGCAAACGCCCCGAATTCGGAGTACAGGGCCAGCCACCTGGCTGCGTCTTTTTCCAGGGCCAGCTCCCGGGCCAATTCCGCGGCCGTTTTGAATACGAACTTCATAAGCGCCAGGTCATAATTGGTATTTTTGGTAAACCAGGCGTTGATGCTGTTGTTGTTGATTTCAGGGCTTGAGCTTAAAGGCAATTGCCGTAAACCGTTTTCGTCTTTCCGGGTGATGCCTGCGAGGAAAGTAGCTACTTCCCTGAACCACGGATAGGCTCTGGACTTCAAAAATTCCCTGTCCATGCTGTAACGCCATTGCAGGTAGTAATGATGGGCAAGCCACGCGGATACGGTCGGGGAGAGTGAATACTGAATCCACCCGCCCATCTCGGTACCGTCAAGCGTAGTGACACCCGGTACATTCAGCCCCTCAACCCCAAAATATTGGCGGGTATACCGTTTGTAATTGGCTTTGTTGGCATCGAGATGATTAAGATAGCCGAGCGCCTCTTTCAGGTGGTTGCCACTGTAGGCAGGCCAGTAGCTGAGTTGGGTATTGAGGTCGTGGTGAAAGTCGCCTTTCCAGGGCGGAATTCTCCCGTTGTCGGCGGTCCAAACGCCCTGGAGAGAAATAGGGGGAGTATCTTCCCGGGCTACAGATCCGAATTTGTATTGTTCGAGGTACCATTGTTTTTCAAGGAGAGAATCGGGGACCGAAACGGCCGACTTTTGCCAGAAATCGTTCCACCAGGCCGCATGGCTGGCGAAGGCGGTTTTCATCCCGGCAGGAAACGCTGCGGCCAGGATTTTAGAAGCGCCGGACGCATTTTTGCCGGGGTAGTGCGCAGAAACGCTCCAGGCACCCTCGGTGGTAGTCGCGTTCACCTTTTTCCATCGGACAGAGATGCGATAGATAAGTCCGCCCCAGCCTTCCTGCTCGTAGGTAATTTCGTTGCTGGTTTTCTTAACCACACCGGGTTTGTAGCCCAACCTGGCCAGGTCATCGCCGATGAGCGAATTCGGGGTGACGCTATTACCGATCCGGGCCTGATAGGGCGGAGGAGCCAGTACCGGCTTAATTTCTTCCGCGGCATTTTCGAACCGGAACCATCCCACTGGCTGAGTGGCATGTACAAAAGTGGTAAGTTTCAGACCATTGTTCCAATGTACTTCGCAGGTTGCGTTTTCGAGGCTGACCGATGCCGAAACGGCTCGGATATTTCCGGGAAGTTCAAACTCCAACGCACCTGCAGGGATCTTCGAGGGAGCCGGCTCCCTGTCATAGGGCGCATCAAAGTATTCCTGTACCGGTTTGTAGTCGTTTTTCAACACCTGGCCGCGCACCCAGTCAAAAGAAAATTCTTTCCTGTGCAATCCCTTCATGGGCCGCATGTCCCAAATATCGGCCCTGTCGAGAGAGAAACGCAGCCTGTGATCTTTTTCCCAGATCAGCGCGCCTACCGTTCCGTTGCCAAGGGGCAGGGCTTCGTCCCAAACAACGGGTAGCCGGTCAAAGGTCAGGTTATGGCGTGCTTTGGGCTGACCATGGACCGCTGAAATGCTGATGGGACAAAGGAACAACAGGAAAGCCAGGCAACGGAGCATAGGGGAGAAATTGGGGGTAATTTGAAGCGGGTTTTCAGCGGATTGCGTCCAGTACGGCCGACTTGTTCAGTTCCCGGACTTCTCCCGGCTTCATGTCGTCCGGTCTCAGGTTGCCGATCGCCATCCTAACCAATCTCAGCGTCGGGTAGCCGGCAGCAGCAGTCATTTTTCTTACCTGCCTGTTTTTACCTTCCGATAACGAGAGTGACAGCCAGGAATCCGGGATTGTTTTTCTCACACGTATGGGTGGAACCCGTTCGGGAAGCGCCGGCGGGTCAATGGGGGTTGCCATAGCCCTCCGGGTTTGATAAGATTTCCCGTTTACAGAAATGGTAACCCCTGCGGACATTTTCCTGCAGGCTTCGTCGGTAACAATTCCCTCCACCTGCACATAGTACGTCCGCCAGTGTTTGTTTTTCGGATCGAGGAGCCTCGTTTTTAGCTGATTGTCGTTGGTGAGCAGCAGCAGCCCTTCACTGTCGGCATCAAGCCGGCCGACCGGGTAAACATCCTTTTCGAACGGGTAGCCGAGGTCGGAAAGCGTGGTCCATTCTCCTTCTTTGGTAAACTGGCTCAGCATACCGTAAGGTTTGTAAATCAGGTAGTATTGAAAAGCTCGGGACATAAGGCCAACAGACAGTAATAGCGGAAACGAGGTGGGCGGGCAATTAAAAAAAAGAGGGGCCTAAGCTCCTCTTTTTTTATCACTCAAATTGAATTTCTCCATTTCGCTTGCCGGGATGTCGGGGTGTTGCCACAACTCCAGGTTGTTGCGCCGGAAAGCAGGCGATTCCAGTTCTGCCCAATTCGGGTTCCTGTTGTTCTTAAACCAGTCCGACAGCGAAGCAAGACGCCTTTCTTCAGCGAGGCTCCATCCTTCCTTCCCGGTATGCTCCACGTACAGTGTTTTTCGGAGCAGATCATCGTGCCGTGCAAATACGACCCGGTTATCGAAGTCGTCAACTGCAATCACGGAAGGTCCTGTTTTTGTGTCCTCGAGCTCAAATTCTTCCTCTTTTATAAAGCTACCCTGAGGTTCCGGGGTAAACTCATTTGCCACGCGGGTATCTTCTTCAAACAGACCGCTCTTGTCAGAGCTGACCGCTTCCGGTATCTCATCCGAAGGATCATCAGTCTTTTTTTTATCGAGGTCCGGGATTTCCAGTTTTCCGCCTTTGTCGAAACCCGATGCTACGATGGTAACACGGAGTTTTTCGCCAAGACTTTCGTCGGAAATTGTTCCCAGCTTGAAAAGGGAGTGATTTCCTTTTACCTTTTCAGTGACGTAGGAAGTAATAATCCGCTGCTCGCGAACAACGGCTTCTTTTTTAGAGCTGGTAGCGATCGTGACGATGATACTTTGAGCGCCTGAAATATCGCGGTCGTTGAGAAGAGGCGAATCCAGCGCCTTCTCAATCGCATTGAGCGCGCGGTCGGGCCCTTCGCCCTCCGACGTACCCATAACCGATTGTTTGGCGCCTTTCAGGACTTTCTCAACATCCCGGAAGTCCGTATTGATGGTTCCGCTGGTGGTGATAATTTCGGAGATACTTTGTACAGCATAAAGCAGGATATTGTCTGCCTGCGCAAATGCGTTGGAAAGGGGGAGATCTTCATAAAGCTCCTCCAATTTATCGTTCAACACAACCAGTACCGTATCACTGTTTGCCTGAAGCTCGGCAATACCTTCCATGGCCTGTTCCAGCTTTTTGCGGCCTTCCCACGAGTAGGGCGCCGTTACCACAGAAACAGTAAGCAAACCCATGCTTTTGGCAATCCCGGCGATTACCGGAGCGGCTCCGGTTCCGGTTCCCCCTCCCATACCGGCAGTGATGAAAACCATTTTGGTAGAACCGCCCAGCACCGCTTTGATTTCGTCTTCACTTTCAATGGCCGCATTCTTCCCGAAGGTGACGTCCATACCGGTTCCAAGTCCGCCCGTAAGCGTGGCGCCTAGCTGGATTTTAACAGGAATGGGACTTTCCAGCAGAACCTGGCGGTCCGTGTTGGTGATCACAAAGTCCACATCTTTGATTTTCTTCTTATACATGTAGTTGACGGCATTCCCGCCGCCGCCGCCTACCCCAATCACCTTGATAATGGGTGCGTGTGATTCTCCGGTTGGTGTATCTTTCACAATCTTCTTGATGATATAGTCCTGTTTAAAAAAATCTTCAATATCCATAATTGAGCGTTTCTTTATTTTTCGTCTTCATCTCCGTAGCTTCCGCCGTCATTGGCCTGGTCGCGGTTGCTGATAAAGGTATTTTTGATACTGGAAAGCCAGCCGCCGATATCAATTAACGGGGCGGATGAAGAACGGGTATTGCCGGGGTTCTGCTCTGAGGCGGTGCTCCGGTCGTTTCTGTAATACGTTTCTTCTTCTTTCTTTTGCTCAGAAACAGATTGAATTTTAATGGGTTTGCGGGTAATCAGTCTTTCGTCCAGCGGTTTGATACTTGCCCAGGCGAGACCCACCGCCGATGCGTAGGAAAGTGAGCTGACGATGTCGGCCATGGAAGTATGGTCCAAACCTTCGGGCAGGCCCACCCTGACGTTCATGTTATCCATTACACGGCTGAAAACGGTTTCGATATCGGGAATGGAAGAGGTTCCCCCGGTAAGCACAACTCCGCCGATCAGCTCTTCCTCCAGTCCCTGGTGCTTGATTTCACCGTACACCATCGCTGCGATCTCTTTGAGTCTTTCTTCGATAATCAGCGCCACGTTTTTCTTAAGCACCTTGCGGGGCGGCCGGCCGGAGAGGTAATTGATCGATATTTCGATGTTGGACGGAACATTTTCGGCGAGTGCAGCGCCAAAAGTACATTTCAGGTCCTCTGCGTTGGAAAGCTGGATACCGCAGCCTGTTTTCAGGTCATTGGTAATATTTTTCCCGGCAATAGGGAAAGAGGCGATATGGCGAATGAAATTGTTCTGATAGATAACCACATCGGTAGTTTGCTCACCAATGTCGACCAGGGCAATCCCGGCGTTTTTCTCCTCTTCGGTAAGGACAGCGAGGCCGGTAGCAATCGGTGAGTACACGATATTGGCTCTTCTCAAGCTGTTCTCTACGATTTCAAGGCTCTTTTTGGTCCGCTTCAATGACTGGCTGTTGCCCGACAGGACCAGGAAGTCGGCGCCGAGCTTGATGCCCTGGCGGCCTACGGGTTCGGTAATATGGCCTACATTGTCGACCATGAAATACCGCGGCAGTACATGGATAACGTCGTAGTTGCTGTCTTTTTGCTTTCTGACCCTTGTTACTTCGCTGATCAGCTGGGCAATATCATTTTCGGTAACCTCTTCTCCGGAGGAGGAGGTTGGCCGGATAATTTCATCTTTTTGTTCGATCACCTTGACGTTCATTCCGCCAAAGCTCACATTTACGGTATCAAAAGGGTAGTTCGCGACCGAGGATACCTGCTGGAGTGCTTTCGCAAGCGCTTCTGCTACCTGCACAATATTCTCCACTGAGCCGTTTACGATGGCGCCTTTGGGCAATGGACTCGTTCCGAATCCCAGCACCTCCAGTGAGTAACCGACAGCGTCCGAAACAGGACGCGCTACCACGATAGAAACTTTGCTGCTTCCTAAATCAATACCGGCAATAACATTGCTCAACTTCATATCAAATCTTTAATTTATTCGCAAACTACCTGATCCTGAAACTTGACATTAATTTTCGAGTACGAATTCCAGTCGCTGGAAAGCACCCGGTCATAAAAAACTTTGAGCTTTTTAAGCTTTACACCGGTATTTACCGGTGGTCCGAATTCGATTACCTGGTCGCCCAATGTCGTCAGCAGGCTGATTTCCCCGCTGTGATCCACCATTATCTGGCTAATCTGGGCATGCCAGAAGGGATCATTGCGAATGTAACGTATAAAAGCGAGATAATCTTTCCCTTTCTCCTGGTCCAGCCTTCCCAGTTTCCTGATATACTCGCCGCTGATGAGCGGTACATGCATGGTATAACGGTTGGAGAGCGCGGAATAATGTCCGTCTTCGCTAATATAAAAGCCCCGGGCCTTTTTCCATTCGCCCCCGGACCCGGGCGTGTCCACCCACCGGGCAACGGGGCTGTGCAGGTCAAGGTTAATAATCAGGTTGCCCGAAAAATCCTTGCTGGCCTCACAGTTCCGTACAAACACATTTTCTTTGACCGAGGATTCTATTTCGGCCAGGTTAATCAAATCCATCTTACGCCCCAGCACGGGGCCGTTTTTATTGATTTGATTCAAAATGTCAGTTTCGGAAAGCAAAGCTGCCGACTCACTCTCAGGGAAATTGATCACAATTTCCTCACAGCGTTGTGATAGAAACTTTCTCTCCGCCATTCCCACGCAAAGGGCAAAAACAACCGCCCACAGGACAAGCTTTGCTCCTTTTTTCAAGAATCTATCGTTCTTCAACATGGGTGTAATATTAATAAATCTTTATAAATTATGGAATATTAGATGGTTGCAAAATCGATTTAATCGGAGATACCAATTTGTCGATATCGCCGGCCCCTATTGTAACAAGAATTTCGGGGGGAGATTTCTTTACCAATTCCAGCAATTCTTCCCGGCCTACGAGCTGTTTCGACTGTTTCGGGATCTTTGCCAGCAGCATTCCGGCGTCCACTCCTTCGATAGGAAGCTCACGCGCCGGATAAATATCGAGCAGGTAAATCTGATCGGCGAGCGCCAGGCTTTCGGCAAATCCGTCGGCAAAATCGCGGGTACGCGTGAAAAGGTGCGGTTGGAAAACCGCCGTAACCGGCTTGCCCGGGTAAAGCGCTTTTACAGATTTCAGGAAAGCGGCGATTTCGGCGGGATGATGCGCATAATCATCAATCTGCACATGCGGCCCCTCCAATACAAATTCAAATCGTCTTTTTACGCCTTTGAATGAATTCAGGCCGTCCCGGACCTGTTCATGCGTGACGCCTACTGCAAGGGCGGCCGCGCAGGCGGCTACTGCGTTCTCTACGTTATGAAAGCCGGGCGCCTGCAACCGGATGTCCCTGACGATGCCGGAAGGCGTATGAATATCGAATACAAACCTGGCTGCTTCAACGCGAATATTCCCCGCATGGTAATCTCCTTCGTCGAGACCATAAGCGTACGTATTCGCGGGGCCTCGCAAGGAGAGTCCTTTCCTGAGAAAAAACTTCCCGTCCCGATCGACCTGGTCTACAAAATTCTGGAAGGAAGAAAGTAATTCGTTGTGGTTCCCGTAAATATCCAGGTGATCGGCATCGGTGGAGGTTACCACGGCAACATGCGGAAAAAGGGTCAGAAATGACCGGTCAAATTCGTCGGCTTCCACCACGCATACCACGTCTTTCATATTGGCGGCGGGTTGGTTGAGCAGAAAATTACTCTGGTAGTTGTTGGTTATGCCGCCGAGAAAAGCCGCGCAATTGATTCCCGATGACCTGACGATATGCGCAGTCATACTGGAAGTGGTAGTCTTTCCGTGCGTTCCTGCGATAGCGATGGTGGTCATTTCAGCCGCCAGCAAGCCGAGAATCTGGGACCTTTTCCGGAGGTCGAAACCGCTGTCCCGGAAGTAGGACAGAATTTCACTATCCTTTGGAATAGCCGGGGTAAAGACCACCAGTGTGCCGGAAGTTTCCGAGAAACCGGCGGGTATAGCACTACGGGAATCTTCAAAAATGATCCGGATTCCTTCTTCCTGTAGCGCTGCAGTAAGCGGTGTCGGGGTACGGTCATACCCGGCTACCTGGTAGCCGTTGACATGAAACCATCTCGCGATAGCACTCATGCCGATGCCTCCGATACCTACAAAGAATACATTCTGGTATCCCTGGCCTAGTTCCATAAATCCGGTTTTGATGTGGTTGCAAAATTGCAAATTTATCAGGTATGGGCATCAGCTGCCAGTTAAAACAGGAAAACATTTTTTTAAGAGTAGGCGTAGCCCTGATTGACGCTTTTCGGTATTACAACATAAGGCAGAGTGTCAACCCTTTACTTTTAAAGATCTCCGTTTTATTAAAAATGTATGTGTGCTAAAGTCAATCAGGCATTACCTCAACGCGTCGTTTCCGTAGATGTTTACAGGGGGTTTGTGATGTTTCTTATGCTTGCCGAGGTGCTGCGGTTGCGCCAGGTTTCAAAAGCGCTCCCGGAAAGTTCTTTCTGGGCTTTCCTGGCTGATCAGCAATCTCATGTGCCCTGGATAGGCTGTACGCTTCATGATCTGATTCAGCCCTCGTTTTCTTTCCTGGTAGGGGTGGCCATGCCTTTTTCGCTTCTGTCCCGGAAGGGCAGGGGAATGGGCGCCGGTTCGCTGTGGCTTCATACGCTTAAACGAGCGCTTATTTTAGTGCTTTTGGGTATATTCCTGCGTTCCATGCACAGCGCCCAGACAAACTTTACATTCGAGGATACCCTCACGCAAATAGGTCTGGGTTATCCCTTTTTATTCGCGCTGGCATTTGTAAAACGACCGGTTCAATGGGGGGCTTTCGGCGCCATCCTGATCGGCTACTGGCTTTTCTTTGCCATGTACCCGCTGCCTGGTCCGGGTTTTGACTGGAGCCAGACCGGCGTTACAGCCGACTGGGAGCATCATCTGAAGGGATTTGCAGCGCACTGGAATAAGAACACCAATCCGGCCTGGGCTTTTGATCGCTGGTTTCTCAACCTCTTTCCCAGGGAAAAGCCTTTCCTTTTCAATAGCGGCGGCTATGCAACGCTTAGTTTTATCCCGACGCTGGCCACAATGGTGCTCGGGCTTTTTGCCGGACAGTGGCTCAGGGACAGGAACAGGGAGCTGCTCAGGAAGTTTATCGTGATTGGCGTTATATTGCTGGCGGCCGGTTTCCTGCTGTCGGCACTGGGAGTCAATCCTATCGTGAAACGGATCTGGACACCCGGCTGGGTGCTCTGGAGCGGCGGATGGTGTTTTCTCCTGCTTGCGGTCTTCTATCTTCTTACCGATGTGGCCGGCATTGAGAAACCGTTCTATTTCCTGAAGGTAATTGGTGCGAATTCAATTGCCGCGTACGTAATGGCCGATGTGCTTCCCAGGTTCATAGACGACTCGCTTAAGATTCATTTTGGGGCCGGCTACGCGAATTGGTTTGGCGAACCTTACCAGGTGCTGGTCGCGGGGATGCTCCAGCTTTTGCTCATGTGGCTCATCCTGCGCTGGATGTATGTCCGGAAGATTTTCATCAAAATCTAACTGCAATACGGCCCGGTCCGCTATTTTTGCCGTTAAGTAAGTTTTTCTTCGCCGGGGTAGTCCCGTCGAAGACAGGCGTATTTAATTGCAAATTTGCGATGAGCTGGAAGTTGCTATTTTGGGCATTCCCCGTTTTATTATTTGCGTCATGCGATCAGTTGAGCCTCAGCTCCAGGGAGTTTGATTCAAAGATCAATGACCCGATCGTGCGCTATAAGGAAGACCGTGACGTGGCCTACGGAAAGAATCCCTATCAGCGTGTAGACGTTTTTTTCCCGGAAAGTGTATATGAGCGACCTTCCGAGGTGATGATCATGATACATGGCGGGAATTGGTTTTTTGGCGATAAATGGTTCCTTCAGCCTTCGGTAGACGAGGTAATGAAGGCGAGGAAAAATCTCACCATTGTGAACATTAACTATACCATAACGGTATTAGATCCGCGCAAAACAATGTTTGAACAGCAAATGGCGGACATTGACAGTTGTGTGAGCTACCTGCGACGAAATGTTGCGAAATACAATATCCGCGCCGACCGGTTTGCGATTATGGGCGCAAGTGCGGGTGCTCACCTCGCGCTTTCCTATGCTTACACCCTCGGAAAGAAGAAGATTCACACCGTGCTCGGGATGAGCGCCATTACCGAGCTTGCTTCTGCCAAATACCTTACGCCGACGCTGATTAATGACATCAAAGGACTAACCGGGTATGACGAACGGAAAAAAAACGAGGAGGTGCTGGTGAAGGCAAGCCCGGTTCATCTGGCATCGGCTGATGCGCCCCGGACCATTTTGCTCTACGGCCTGGATGACGGGTCTGTAGCGGTCCGTCAACAGACCCTGCTACGTGAGCGCCTGCTTGCTCTTAAAGTGCCGAATTCACTGTATACGCTGAAAGGACAGGGACATAATGTAGAGGCCAAGTACGTGGCGGAAACTATTCTCGGCGGATTGGGTGCGGACGAGTACGATTTGTACTCTGAGGAATTCTAGGCCGTTTCTCACCGGTCGCCACCGCTGGTGGCCCGTTTTGGGCCTTTCATAAACGAAGCTGAATATTTTCAGTTTTTTTTCGTTTACTTTATATATTCAATTGGAATAATTTTGTAAGCCTTAAGTGTTGGACAATGTTTAAATTCATTTTAAATATTCTTTTGATCTTTATTGCCCTGATCATTTTTGTGCCCGTTTTCCGCAGGTTTTTATTACATCTTTTAGTAGGACGTAAGCTGGTGAAAGAACAGCGGCGCGCGAATGAGGCTTTCCGCAAAAGGGAAGAAAAAGATGGAATACATGTTGATCACCAGCCCCGGGACCGATCGGGAACGATAAAAGGAGGAGACTATATCGACTACGAAGAGATCAAGGATAAGTAAGAAAAAAAGCCCTGAGAAGGGCTTTTTTTTATTCCATGTTGTGGAAGACCCGTTGAACGTCGTCGTCTTCTTCAATTTTCTCGATGAGCTTCTCCACCTCGGCAACCTGGTCGGGTTCAAGGCTTTTCATGTCGTTCGGAATCCGCTCGAAATCCGCTTCAACGAGCTCGAAATTGTTTTCTTCGAGGTGGTGCTGCAAAGCTCCGAAAGCAGTGAATTCACCGTAAATAAAAATAAGACCGCTTTCTTCGTCCAGGAAAACATCGTCTGCGCCGAAATCGATCAGCTCCAGCTCCAGTTCATCCAGGTCAACTCCGTCTTTCCTGACCTTGAAAATGCATTTGCGCTCGAAGATAAAGTCGAGCATACCGGTGGTGCCCAGGCTGCCGCCCAGCTTGTTGAAATAGCTTCTGACGTTCGCTACTGTTCGGGTCGGGTTATCGGTAGTGCTTTCGACGAGTATGGCAATCCCATGCGGTCCGTATCCTTCGTAGACCATCTCCTTGTAATCTTCCTGGTCTTTGGAGGTAGCCCTTTTGATGGCACGCTCCACGTTTTCTTTGGGCATGTTGGCCGCCCGCGCGTTCTGCAGAACTGCTCTCAGCCTTGAATTGGTGGCCGGGTCGGCCGTTCCGTTCTTAATGGCCAGAACAATATCCTTGCCTATCCTGGTGAACACTTTGGCCATCTGGCCCCAACGTTTAAATTTTCTCGCTTTGCGATATTCAAAGGCTCTTCCCATTGCTTTGTAATCTGGTATTGATGGTAACGGCGGCACCGGCCGTTCTGTTTGGCGCAAAAATACAAAACACTTAAGAAATTGCACATTTTCCCGGCTTTCTTGTTGACAGGCTGTCCGACACAGATTTCCACACTTTGCGGAAAGCGATGATTCCGGTGATTGGAGCAAACTGTTTGTTGAAAAACACCGATCTGGCCGGTTTTAGCCACTATTACGGTATCAGTACTTCCTTCTGGCCCCTCATGATGAAGCGTTCGGATTATGGTATGGTTTTTGCTGTAACACTCAAAAAAACCATCACAATCTATGGAAAAGAAAAGTAACTCCGGGATCCTCGCCGCATTAGTAATTATGACCATTCTGGCGGGCGTCTTCGCCTATCTGTATTACCAGGAAAAACAGCTTTCGGGCAAGCAAACCCAGGACATTCAGGCAAAGGTCACTGAACTGGCCGGCATGGAAATGAAACTCGACAGTATTTCGCGGAAGCTGGACGAGAAAATCGCCGAGGTAGAAGGTTTGGGCGGCGACCTGGCAGAGCTGACCAAGATGAAGCAGCAACTTGAGGCTGACCGTGCGTCACTCCGTAAAGGAAATGCCAATCTGGGCGGCAAAATTAAAGAATACGAGACTTTCCTTAAGCAGAAAGACGAGGAAATCGCACAATTGCGCCAGGAGAATCAGCAGCTTCTCAGTGAAAAGGAAGAGCTGACTACCGCCAACCAAACGCTGACCCAGGAAAGAGCAACTGTAAGGGATTCACTGTCGGGCGCACTGGCAAAAACAGAGGAACTTGCCGGGAAAGTGCACATTGCTTCGGCGTTAAAAGCCCGGAATGTGAAAACCTATGCGGTCTCTTCTAAAGGGAAAGTCCGGGAAGGTGAAAAAGTGAAGTCGAAACGGGTAGATAAAATCAGGGTGGATTTTATGCTTGAGAAAAACCCGCTGTCAGAGACGGGAACCAAGCTGGTCTACCTGAGAATTCTCGACCCCAATGGCGCTACAATTTCCGACACGGGTACCGGCTCGGGAACTTTCCAATACAACGGGGAGACGCACCAGTATACCTATTCAAAAGAGGTGGATTACACCAACAACAATCAGGATGTGAGCATATTGTATGACCGGAGCGGTGATTTTACCTCCGGCAACTACGCGGTACAACTGTTTTGCGAAGGCTTTCTTATAGGAGAGGGGACTTTCTCTGTCCGTTAATCGGTACCAAGGTTTTTAAAACGTCGTCTATTGGCCAGGGTTCACCGCCGGTAGACGACGTTTATTTGGGTGCGGTTATCCGGTTAAAATTCGTTTTTCTTCATAGCGGTAACGGCATAGTCGGCCGCGCGGGCGGTAAGAGCCATGTAGGTCAGTGACGGGTTGGAACAGCTGGAGGAAGTCATAGCCGAACCGTCGGTGGCAAAGAGATTGGGAACCTGGTGAAATTGATTCCATTGGTTGAGAATCGATGTTTTCGGATCCCTACCCATCCTTACGCCTCCCATTTCATGGGTGCAGAAACCGATGTACTTGATATCATCGAAGGTGCTGATGTCAGTTGCGCCCGCAGCTTCGAGCATTTCCGCGGCGTCACTCATCATGTCTTTGCGCATCGCTTTCTCATTTTCGCGGTATTCCGCATCAGCCACCAGCATGGGCAGGCCCCAGGGATCTTTCCGGGTCCGGTCGAGGTATACCCGGTTTTCTTCGTACGGGAGGCATTCTCCGTAGCCGTTGAGGTTCATGCTCCAATCGCCGGGAGCGCTCAGCTTGTCTTTGAAGCCGGCGCCAAAGCCTTTTGTTGATGTCCCGCGCTGCCATCCCCCCCTTGAGCCGCCTCCCTGGTAGCCGAAGCCGCGGAAATATCCGTCGCCCTTTTCGAGGTAGTTGCGGTACCTGGCCACGTAAATTCCGTTAGCCCGCCGTCCAAAAAAATATTTGTTATTGAAGTCCCGGAAGGTGCCTTTGGCCCCGGCAGACTGGTGGTGATCCATGATGAATTTCCCCAGGCTTGCGGTTTCGTTGTTGCCGAGCCCTTCCGGAAAGCGCGGGGAGGTAGAATTGAGGAGTAAAAAATTGGTAGCCATCGTCGAAGCATTCAGGAAAATCACCCGGGCGTGGAAGATTATTTCTTCTTTGCTTTCCTGGTCGATCACTTTGACACCGGTTGCCCTGCCTCTGTTTTCGTCAAAAATTACTTCATGAACAAGGGAGTTGGGCCTGAGTGTCAGGCGACCGGTTGCCATGGCTGCCGGGAGGGTAGCCGATTGGGTGCTGAAGTAGGCACCGTAAGGGCAGCCTCTGGAGCAGAGGTTCCGGAACTGACAGGAGGCGCGCCCCAGTTGAAGCTGTTCGGGGGTAGGAGCGGTGAGGTTGGCAGACCTCCCGATCATGAGCTTGCGGCTGACCTTCCATTTTTGTTCAATTGCCGATCTGACGTGCTGCTCGACGCAGCTTAATTCCATAGGCGCCTGAAAGACGCCATCCGGCAGCTGCGGCAATCCTTCAGCGGAGCCGCTGACCCCTATGAACCGTTCTACGTAGTCATACCAGGGAGCAAGGTCTTTGTATCGGATGGGCCAGTCAACGCCGTGCCCGTCTTTCAGGTTGGCTTCAAAGTCGAGGTCACTCCAACGGTAGCTCTGCCGGCCCCAAACCAATGAGCGCCCCCCCACAACAAAAGCACGGGTCCATTGAAAAGGTTTGGCTTCCAGGTAGGGATATCGTATGTCCTGTGTCATCAAGCCGGTTGTCGCCTCGGTAAGCGCGTATTTCCTGGCCTGAACCGGGTAGTTTTCCTTTACTTCATTGGTGAGCCTTCCACGGTGCGGAAATTCCCAGGGCGCTTTTAATGCGGTTTCATAACCCTCGATATGTTTTACATCGGGACCGCGTTCCAGCAACAAAACCCGGAGGCCTTTTTCAGTGAGTTCCTTTGCGGCCCAACCGCCGCTTATTCCCGACCCGACAACGATAGCATCGTACGAGTTCTGCGTTTTTGATTTGAGGTTAAGATTCATAGTTTGAATGTTGTTGGTAGGGGTGAGATGTGAGGTGTGAGGGGTGAGGGTGTACTCATACCTTACACCTCAAACCTCACCCCTTACTCCCATCCTGTTTTCCGGCGACCGGCCTTTCTTTCGGACCGGTGGCTTTTGGCTTTTTGCCTGGCAAGGACCGAAGCTTTGGTTGGCCGCGTTGGTTTTCTCGGTGGTAATTTTGTTAATGCGTTGCGTAGAAGCGTTCCGAATTTGCCGATCACAAGTTCCTTATTGGCAAGCTGTGAGCGTTCCGTCTGGTGATATAAAACAAGTATTCCTTCAGCGGTAACGCGATTTCTTAACTTGTTCAGAAGAATTTTCTTCTCCTCTTCGGTCAGAACTTCCGAATTTTGAATGTCGAACCTCAATTCAACTTTGCTCTCAACCTTGTTTACGTTCTGGCCGCCCTTTCCACCGCTTCGCGCGGTCTGGAAGCTGAGTTCCGGAAGCAGTTTTTCCAGTAAGGTCATGTTTTGAAATAATCGGCTTTTTTTTAATTCTGTCTTTCAAATAACAGGGCGCTCACCACGCTCCTGTTTTGGCAGGGTTGAATATAGTTGATTTTTTGTGTGAATAATCTGATTTCGGAATAAATGAGC
The DNA here is from genome assembly GCF_039540405.1 of Ravibacter arvi. Classification (NCBI taxonomy): domain Bacteria; kingdom Pseudomonadati; phylum Bacteroidota; class Cytophagia; order Cytophagales; family Spirosomataceae; genus Ravibacter; species Ravibacter arvi. The sequence continues at coordinate 79,719 of NZ_BAABEY010000012.1, read as the reverse complement.
CTGCTCCCGGTTGTGTTGCTGATTGTCTTCGGACCATTCGTTTTTTATCGGGCGGATGCTTCGTTTTACCCGCAATACGGTAGGGCAGACTCCGCCTGTGGGACACCGGGGCCTTTCAGTAGCGACGTGCAAATATTTGGCGGTTTTTTAGCAAAAAAGCTACATTACTTCGTTCTTTACAGATAAAAGAAATCAGATGGCATGAAAAAGTACTTTTGGGGTCTTTTCGGAATTTTTATAGCAGCCGGAATGGCCGGTTGTTCCTCCTCAAGGAAGGCGGATCAGGCCATGAAGGGAATTAATAAGCAGGGGGAAATGGGGACTGCTGCGAGGGGTGCGGAATCCGAAGAGTTTTCGCCGCCCGTCATTGAGTCTAAGTTCCTTGATAAGGACGCGGATAACACACGCGTTTACCTTTTTGTGACAGTTTACAAGGGGAAAAACCCGTTGACCGTAGAGGAGTTTACCGGTAAGTTCAACCTGAATTATGTGGTATACAGCGACTACGGAAGCCGTGACCGATTGGGGTACGGGAATGTACCGCTCGACGGTAATTCCGTTACCAGGGCGGGAGATCATATACTCGTGCAGTTCGACATAAAGAAACCATCGGGAAAAGAAGCAGGGGTAGTGCTCAGTGAAATCAGCGAGGCGGGCACGCTGAAAAAATCTCTGAATGACCTGCCGGTGCGGTTCTCCAATCTACGTACCGGTGATCAGTATGGTGTTTTTGACGTGGCTACCGGCAATTTGCTCAACCGGAATTTTGTACGGGAGCAGGAGCGGGTGGTGATCAAAAGCCTTTCCGGACAAACGGTGCCTCTTATGGCATCCTATTACCGGCATACCTTTGATCCTGCGAGTTCACCTATGAATACCTCCGCAAAAGGTACGCCCCGGACCCTTAAGGTAGATAGTGCTTTCAGTACGGTTCCCGGTGAGGAACTTGCCCTGAACAGAAAAGGACTTTACTATTTTGTTGCCGACACTGCGAAACACGATGGTATTGGTTTGCTTGTCACCAATGACCGTTTTCCGAAAATGACTTATCCGGAGCAATTGACGGGGCCGATACAGTACATGAGTACCAATGCCGAGATCAAAAACATGCAGAATACTGAAAATGCCAAGAAAGCGCTCGACCGGTACTGGCTGTCGCTGGTTAATGGCAACCAGGACCTGGCGCGCAGCATGATCAGAAGCTATTATGAAAGAGTGGAGGAGGCCAATCGCCTGTTTACGACCTATAAGGAGGGCTGGAAGACCGATAAGGGAATGATTTTTATTGTCCTGGGCAATCCGGACAAAGTTCAGCGGAGCAAGGACCGGGAAGTTTGGGTCTATAACCAGCGGGGGAGCGCCAATAATATTAATTTTACTTTTAATAAAAGAACCAATCAATTCGTCGATAACCACTATGAACTGGTTCGCTATGTCGAATATCAGCCCATTTGGTACCCGATGGTAGAAGCATGGAGAACCGGCAATATCAGGTAAGAAGACCTGTAAAAAAGAGACCTCCGCAAGGAGATATGGCATTCGGCGTTCAGCCGGTTTTAGAAACGTTGCGCTCAGGCAAAGAGGTCGAGCGGCTGTTCATCCAACGTGAAATGGGAATGAACGAAATCGTGAAGCTTGCGGAAAGCAGGCAGATCGCGATTCACCGGGTCCCGCTGGAAAAACTCAACCGGCTTACCCGGAAAAACCACCAGGGGGTCGTTTGCTTCTTGTCGCCTATTCGTTACGCGCCAGTGCACAACGTACTAACCCAGGTGTATGAAGCGGGTAAAGTGCCCCTGTTCCTGCTGCTTGACCGGGTAACGGATGTCAGAAATTTTGGCGCTATTGTCAGAACCGCCGAGTGTGCCGGCGTTCAGGCGGTGATCGTGCCGGCCAAAGGCGGGGCAATGATCAATGCCGATGCGATGAAGACCTCCTCGGGCGCGCTTAACTATATGCCTATTTGCCGGGAAGAGAGCCTTAAAGAGGTAGTCCGCTACCTGCTGGAAAGCGGCCTTCAATGTATAGCCTGTACGGAAAAATCCTCAACTCCTCTTTACCAGGCTGATTTTACGACGCCTACGGTAATCATAATGGGGTCGGAGGAAGACGGCATTTCTCCGGATCTGCTGGAACTGGCGGGCGTCAGGGTAGCGATTCCGCTGTTGGGTGAAGTGGATTCCCTCAATGTTTCAGCGGCTGCTTCGGTCATTTTATACGAAAGCGTGAGGCAGCGTATCGCCTGAGCGGCAGCGGTTAGCGGCGAGGGGGCATAGCATTGCCCCGCGTTATTTATTAAACGGTATGTCCGGGAGGCCGTGAAGTGGGTATCTTGGGCGAAAGTTTTACCAACCCCCCATCTTCTATGTCCGATATCCATTTTACGGAAAATGATGGTTCTTTCATTTCTCAGACCGAGGCGGATGAACTCATTTTGAAGACCCGCGCTTTCTACAAGGAAAGCGAAATCAAGTCAACAGACTATACGCATTACCAGGTTTTTGGAAAAGCCAGGCTACAGCAGCTCCTCGATGAGGCAGACAGCAAGTGTGTTGCATTTAAATTTCATTTCGTAGCAGACGAAAAGCTTAATAACCCTCGCCTGGTTGTTATGGCGGTAGATGAAAATGGCAACGTATTGGCAGGCCAGGTGCTTGCAGCCGGCCCTTCATGTCCGCCGAAATGTTTTCCACCCATTCCGCCGGATAACTAGACAAGTTTGAAATTCGGTGAAAACGTTACGGCTCATTCTTTTATTTTTTGAGTACTACCCGATTTACCTAAGTGTTTTTGTTACACTGATCCCGATTGGAATACTGGTTGCAAAGTATAGGAAACTTGAGGTAGGCTTCCGCTTGCTGTTGATTTATCTAATCTGCAAGTTTGTACTGGATTGGGCGATGATTTATACCGCTGCGACGGGGCAAAATAATATTTTGCTGCACAATCTACATGTGCCCCTCCGGTACGTTTTATTGAGCAGTATGATGTACCAATTCCTGGAGTCGAAAAAGTTGAGGCAGACGATTAAATGGATGATTCCCATCTTTTTAATGCTCAGTGTCGGAGAGATATATGTTTCCTATCAACCTGGCAATAGCGACCAGGAGCACTTTTGGGTTAGATATATCGGGGTTTTGGAGTGTATACTGATGCTGTTATGGATACTGCTGTATTTTTACGAATTGCTGAAGTCATTGAAGGTGGTTAATCTGTTGGCCTCGGCAAGATTTGTAACTGTAGTTGCCTGGATGTTTTTTTTCGCGTCCCGGGTTTTTTTTGCACCGTTTCTCTATTACTATGCTCGTATGCATGGGCGGCTGGATCTGGGTGCTTTGGATCTAATTCCGGACTACATGGACCTCCTGACTATCCTGATTTTGGCGGTTGCGGTGGGATTGATTACTTCTCAAAACAATGATTGAGCAAAATCAAATCGCAATAGGGATTCTGTTTGGTTTTTTGTCCATGCTCCTGATGGCCGGCTTTATTGTTGTTTTTGCTATACAATACCAGCGGCGGCAGATGAAACAGGAGAAGGAACTCGGCGATGTGCAAAGGGAATATCAGAAGAGCCTGCTCGAGACGGCATTGGATTCGGAGGAAGCCGAGCGGAGAAGGATGGCCGGGGAGCTTCACGATGATATCGGGGTAATGCTTTCGCTTACCAAAATGAGCGTCAATCAATTGCAGCAGGGCCTGGGTGCTACCTCGGAAGACAATAAGGAAATGGTGCTTAAAATCCGGGGTTTGCTGGATGAAACCATGACCAACGTGCGCAGAATTTCAAAGGCGCTGGTTCCTACCACGTTGGAGCAATTCGGGCTGGAGGCGGCTGTGGAAGACCTGATCGTAAAGTTTTCAGGCATGGATGGAACGCGTGTCAGGCTGATAGAGAACGGGCAACAGATACCGCGCCTGGCCCCCAAGACAGAGCTCACGCTTTTCAGGGTGATCCAGGAATTGGTCAACAACGCGCTAAAGCATGCGAATGCTTCGACAATCGGCATAGAGATTTACAGCCAGTCCCAACGTATTTGGGTAAGAGTAAGGGACAATGGTTCTGGATTCGATGCGGATGCTGCCAGGATAAGTAAAAGCAGCGGACTGGGATTGAAAAATATTGAAAGCAGGTTAAGCATATTAAACGGAAGTGCAAAGTACGAGCGTATGGGTGAGGGTACGAGTGTTGTGGTTTCAGTTCCGCTTGTTTCCAGGGAAGAAACAGGAGCCTAGTGCGCTGAGTTTTGCAAAACAGACCAATCTAAATGGGAAAAATTGTACTCGGTATTGCGGATGACCATCGCCTGTTCAGGATGGGGTTCGTATCCATGCTGTCAGGGGTGGATGAATTCTGCTTCGCCTTTGAAGCCGGTAACGGGCAGGAACTGATTGACCGGTTGGCAGAGCAGCCTTGTGACATTGTGCTGCTGGATATCAACATGCCGGTGATGGATGGCATAAAGGCCACCGAAATTATGAAAGATCGATTCCCCGAGGTCAAAATCATTATCATTTCCATGTACGATGAAGACCGCTTTGTGACGCACATGCTGGAGCAGGGCGTGAACGGTTATCTCCTGAAAGATTCGTCCCCGGAAGAGGTTGAAAAAGCAATCAGGCAGGTGTATGAGGAGGGGGCTTATTACAGTGACTTTGTAGGGAAGGTTTTGCACCGGAAGCTATTGTCAAAGAAGGCCGATGCGGCGCCGGTGGTTTTCAATGCACCCTTCGCGTCAGATCTGTCTACGCGTGAGAAAGATGTTTTAAGGCTGCTTTGCGACGGGCTTTCCACTGCGGAAATAGGGGATAAGCTTTTTATAAGCAGCCGTACCGTGGAGGGATACCGTCAGCGAATTATTGAGAAGACGGGTGCGAAAAATATTGCCCAGGCGATTGCACTGGCTTACAAGCGACACTTATTCTAGTATGGATGGGGGAAGAGTCCCCTGCAGCCCCGGGAAGAACAATGGCCCCCCTTCATTTCGACGGCTTGCAGGAATATCCGGCTCCCCCCTATCCCCTTTTAGTTTTCTCCCCCGACGCGACGGCCTTTCAGCGTTTCGCGTTGTGAGTTAACCTGTTTCAAAAGGTCTTTGCTTACAAATAGCCTGGCTCCCACGCCACTCTGCACATCATACAGGTTGTCTTTATAGTTTATCTTGGAGTCTTCAGTGGTGGAGAGGTAGTATTGGTTGCCGGTGATCACGAACGGAATACCGTCTTTGTCCTGTTGAGAGTCATCCCACGAAGCGTTTATTTTCCCGGCCTCGGCGCTGAGTGATACACCGGGAGTAAACGGCCGGATGGTAATGGTATGCACGCTTTTCCCGTTCTGGATACTGATCTTGCCTTCCGAAGTAACCCCGATATCGTTCGGATTGACGCCCTCACGTTTGATTACCAGCATTTTGTCATTGTAGAACTGCACCTTCTCCAGGGGAATACCCGCCGATTCCAGGTCTTTTCTTAGCTCTTCCGTGAAAACAGTATAGTTGGTAAAAGGCACTTTGTTGGGGGTCGAACAGCCCAAAACCAAGCCGGTGATAACGGCCAAAAGTAATTTTCTCATTGCTAATTTTGAATTAAAACACAGTATTGCTGTCATTCTGGCAGTATTGCAACACTTTTTCACGTATTGGAACGCAATTTTGTGTTTGCATATTGCGATTACTGAATTTAAGATAAAAAAACTGTACCAAACCAAAATATCGTAAATGGAAACAATGCAGCAGGAGAAAGGTTCGCTAAGCATCCACACGGAAAATATTTTTCCTATCATCAAGAAATTTCTCTATTCCGACCATGAAATCTTCCTGAGGGAATTGGTTGCGAATGCGGTCGATGCTACACAGAAAGTGAAGCAATTGGCGTCTATGGGCGAATTCACAGGTGAATTGGGGGAGCTGAAAGTGACGGTGAAGCTGGACGAGGAGGCCAAAACGGTCACGATCAGCGATAACGGGATCGGGATGACTGCCGACGAGATCAAAAAATATATCAACCAGATCGCGTTTTCAGGAGCAAGCGAATTCGTTGAAAAGTACAAGGATAAAGGTGGCGAGGCCGGCATTATCGGCCACTTCGGGCTGGGCTTCTACTCTGCCTATATGGTGGCCTCGAAAGTGGAAATATTTACACGTTCTTACCGGGATGAGGCGCAGCCCGTTCGGTGGGAATGTGACGGCTCTACTGAATTTACAATTGAGCCTACCGTAAAAGAGCAGCGGGGAACTGACATCGTGCTGCACATTGCACCCGATTCGGAGGAATTCCTCCAGGGCGCCCGGCTCCGGCAAATTCTTGAAAAGTATGGGAAGTTTCTACCCATCCCGATCGAGTTCGAGGAGAAGGTGATCAACAACCCGACCCCCGTCTGGATCAAGAATCCTGCTGATCTGAAAGACGAAGATTACCTTGCTTTTTATAAAGAGCTTTACCCTTTCAGCGAAGACCCGCTTTTCTGGATTCACCTGAATGTGGATTACCCGTTCAACCTGACGGGCGTTTTGTACTTTCCAAAACTAAAGAACGATTTCCAGCTTCAGCGCGAGAAAATTCAACTGTACAGCCGCCAGGTTTTTATCACCGACGAAGTGAAGGATATTGTGCCTGACTTCCTCCAGTTGCTGCATGGTGTAATCGATTCCCCTGATATTCCGCTGAATGTGTCCAGAAGCTATCTTCAGGCGGACGGAAACGTGAAAAAAATAGGCAGCTACATTACGCGGAAGGTGGCTGACAAGCTTGCAGAGCTATTCAAAAATGACCGGGAAGGCTTCGAAAAGAAATTTGGAGACATCGGGTTGTTTGTGAAGTACGGCGCTATCAGCGATGAGAAATTTTACGAAAAAGCGAAGGACTTCTGTTTGTTGAAAAATACCGAGGGCCAGTATTTTACTTTCGATGAGTACCGCGAAAAAGTAAAGGAAAACCAGACTACCAAAGATGATCGCCAGGTATGGCTCTACACTTCCGACGCCGGTAAGCAGGATGCTTTCGTGGCTGCCGCACGCAAGAAGGATTACGATGTTCTGGTCCTCGACAGTCCGATCGACTCTCATTTTATCAACAGCCTGGAACAGAAGCTGGAAAAAGTAAGTGTGAAGCGCGTGGATGCCGATACGGTTGACAAGCTGGTGGAGAAAGAAATCATGCCCGAAAATCTGTTATCGGAAAAGGACCAGGAGGCGTTGAAAAGCCTGTTCCAGGGGGTGGCAGACAATAAATCGGCTTCGGTTAACATCGAGCCGCTTTCACCTGATGACTTGCCGGTAATCATCACTTTCCCTGAATTTATCCGCAGGATGATGGATATGCAGGCCACTTCGGGGCAGAGAAATATGTTTGGCGAAATGCCGATGATGTACACGGTGTCCGTCAATGGCAATCACCCGCTGGTAAATAAAATCCTGGCTGCCGAAGATGAGACAGAAAAAGGCAAGCTGGCGAAGCAGCTCTTCGATCTCGCCTTGCTGTCGCAGGGCATGCTTTCGGGAAGCGACCTGACCGCGTTTATCCAAAGAACGGTTTCAACTCTATAGCGAACAAAAAAGGGGAATGAGAACAACCGGTTCTCATTCCCCTCATTATTTTGCATAGTTCCTGTCTACAAGATAGCCTCAGCCAGTACCAGTATCTTATTGTTGAGCACTTCCACCACACCGCCGTCAACGGTATAAGATTGTTTGCCGGAACCTGTATCGATCAGGATTTCACCTTTTCCAAGGGTGCTCACAAGAGGTGCGTGGCTGTTTAAAACCTGAAATTGCCCTTCTGAGCCCGGAAAAGTAACAGAAGTAGCCTCTCCGGAAAAAACCTTCTTGTCAGGTGTTATGATTTCCAAATTCATCTTGCTTGAGGTTTGTTTTGGGTTGCCCGGCAAAGCATACCGGGCAACTGGAAAACGTAATATTTGCTAGAAGGAGTACGGATTAAGCTTTTGAAGCTTCAGCCAGCATTTTTTCTCCTTTTCTGACGGCATCCTCAATAGTTCCCACCAGGTTGAAAGCCATTTCAGGAAGGTGATCAAACTCTCCGTCGATGATTTGGTTGAAACCTTTGATGGTATCGTTAATATCAACCAACACCCCTTCGAGACCTGTAAACTGCGAAGCCACGAAGAAAGGTTGCGACAGGAAGCGCTCTACGCGACGGGCGCGCGACACAACCAGTTTGTCTTCTTCGGAAAGTTCTTCCAAGCCAAGGATCGCGATGATGTCCTGAAGTTCTTTATAACGCTGCAGAATGTTTTTCACGCGCTGTGCACAAGCATAGTGCGCGTCGCCAAGTGCTTCGGCGGAAAGGATTCTTGACGTAGAGTCAAGCGGATCCACTGCAGGGTAAATACCTTTCTCAGCTACTTTACGGCTTAGTACGGTAGTTGCGTCAAGGTGGGCGAAAGTAGTTGCCGGAGCAGGGTCAGTCAAGTCATCGGCAGGTACGTAAACGGCCTGAACCGACGTGATAGATCCATTCTTTGTAGAAGTAATCCGCTCCTGCATGGCACCCATTTCAGTTGCCAGCGTCGGCTGGTAACCTACCGCCGAAGGCATCCGGCCCAGAAGGGCTGATACTTCCGAACCTGCCTGGGTAAACCGGAAAATATTGTCAATGAAGAAAAGGATATCGCGGCCTTTTCCGTCACCTTCGCCGTCGCGGAAGTATTCCGCAACCGTCAGACCCGAAAGGGCAACACGGGCACGTGCTCCGGGAGGTTCGTTCATTTGTCCGAATACGAAGGTTGCCTGTGATTCTTTCAGTTCCTCGTAGTCAACGCTATCGAGGTCCCAACCCCCGTTTTCCATGCTGTGCTTAAATTTCTCACCGTATTTGATAATACCGGCTTCGATCATCTCGCGCATCAGGTCATTACCCTCACGGGTACGCTCGCCGACTCCGGCAAACACCGAAAGTCCTGAATATGCTTTTGCAATGTTATTGATCAGCTCCTGGATCAATACGGTTTTGCCTACACCGGCACCCCCGAACAAACCGATTTTACCACCTTTTACGTAAGGGGCCAAAAGGTCAATTACCTTGATCCCTGTATAAAGAATTTCGGTACCGGTTGCCAGGTCCTCAAATTTAGGCGCCGCACGGTGGATGGAGATCCCATTGCTGGCATCCACATCTTTAAGACCATCAATGGCGTCTCCAACGACGTTGAAAAGACGGCCTTTGATTTGCTCACCGATCGGCATTTTGATCGGAGCACCCTTGGCAATAACCTCCATGCCACGCTGCAAACCTTCGGTACCTTCCATAGCGATGGCGCGTACGCGGTCCTCACCTAAGTGCTGCTGACATTCCAGTACCACCTTCTGGCCATTCGCTTTAACGACTTCCAAGGCATCCAGAATAGATGGCATGTGGCTGTGATTTTCAAACGATACGTCTACTACCGGTCCAATTACCTGGGTAATTTTCCCTATGTTTGCCGCATTTGACATTGTTTAGCTATATTTTATTGGCGTATATTAAATTTGAGACCGCAAAAGTAGTTGATAAATCCATCATAACAAACGGTTAAGGGGTGCAAATATTGGATATTTTCTAGAAAACGTTCCCCGCACGACCAGAACACATATTAGTATCCGAAGAAGAATTCGTTAGTACCGAATGAAAGAACTGTTTTTTTGGCGCGTATGGTCACCTGCGGAACGGCGGATGACCTTGTTTTTGTTCGGGTTAATACTGGTTTCGCTGGCGGGCGCGGTGTTCTTTTCCGGCCTGCTGTACCCGGGCCAGCGTGTTGCGTGGGACCTCGTTACGCAGCTCCAGGAGCGGCTGGTACCGGCTAATCGCATCGATTTCGAGGGGTTGCGATTCGAAGTACCCGTGCCTTCCGCCTATGTCACGGGGCAGTTCGCAGCGCCGCTCATGATGCCCGACGTAATAACAAGTCTCGCGTTTATGTTGCTGGCTCTGGCAGGGCTCTCCACGGTCCTGGCCGGACTGACTACGCTGTCCCGCTTCTGGTTCCTGGGCGGAATGGGGATTTTTATCCTCCTGTTTGTTTTTTCGAGAACCGAAATGATTGCTTTTGCGGGGCTTCCGGAGCGGATAGTTTTGGTATCGGCCCTTTTGTGTTTTAACGGTGTTGCATATTATTTCCATGCTTTCCGGCCGCACACCGCCCTGGTTACGCGCATATTCGCTTTTGCAGGACTGTCGGCTTTGCTGCTTGCAGCAGTTTTCTTTTCCGGTACTGCTGCCCCTCTGTATACTTTCCTGGTATACAGCTTGCCTCTGTGGCTTGTTCCGACGCTCGTCTTTTTGGTGGTTTGTGCTACCGAAATTATATACGGACTTGTCTGGGTAGCTACTTCCAGGGCTACCGGCATGGGAAAGAAGTCCCTGGTCAACCTGGCGGTTATGCTCCTGATCTACCTGCTGGTGCTTGTCTTTGCATACGTTGGCAATACGCGTATGGCCACATGGGGCATCGTGCTCGTGCCGGTTTATTTTCTCGCTGCGGCTGCGGCGCTTATCGGTTTGTTCGGGTTTCGGCTACGTTGTGAAAGTACGGAAGGCCAGTTGCCTTTCCGCTCTTCGGGTTTTTGGATTTATTCCGGACTTATGCTCATTTCTATCGGAATGACCGGGATAGCGGTGATAGCGGCCAATGATCCTTTGCTGGAATTGCTGGAAGATACCGTCGTGAATGCTCAGTTGGGGATGGGCGTCGTTTTTGTATTTTACATAGTTGCCAACTTTGTGCCGCTATTTCGCAACGGGCTGCAGGTACATAAGGTGTTGTACAAGCCGCAGAATTTTAGTCTTACCAAGGCCAGGATTATCGGGTTTGGCGTGGTCATCGGCCTGTTCTCCATGCAGAACCTGTTCCCGGTGAAGCAGGGTATCGCCGGGTATTTCAACGGCCTCGGCGACCGGCACCTCCTGACGGAAGAGTATGTATTGGCTGAACAATATTACAGGATGTCGTTGCAGCAGGCGCTTCAAAACCACAAAGGAAATTACGCGCTGGCCTCTCTCGCCCGGATTCAGGGAGACAACAGTGCGGCGGTGTTCTACTACAGACAGGCTACGCTGAAGAAGCCGTCGCCCCAGGCCTATGTCGGGTTGGGCAACCTTCTCGCACATGATAATCTGTATTTCGAGGCGATGTTCAGCCTGAAAGAGGGAGCGCGGGCTTTCCCCGGGAACGGGCAGATTCTTAATAACCTTGGAATGCTTTACGCCAAAACCAATCTGGCAGATTCTGCCTACTACTTCCTCCACCTGGCGGAGAAGGAGGCCGGCGATGTTCCGGCCGCCAATATCCTGGGTGTGTTGTCGGGCGTGCTTGAACCCGCGGAGCTCGATTCGGTCAGCAACGCCATGAAAGCGGGAAATGATTTGGTATGGGCGGCAAACCGGTTGCTGGTCAGTAATCTTACGGGCAAACGTACGCCGCTTGAGGCGCGCCGGGATGCGATCCGGAAGGATTCTCTGCTGAACGCTGCCGGGTATGCCTATTGGCTCAATTACGCCTATAACCAGGCCGGGAATGATAGCCTGCTGGCGGCGAAGCTGAAACGGATTGTTGGGAAAAACAATGCCATGTCCGATGATTTGCTGCTGGCAACTGCGCATGCGGATTTTTACGGGGGTGACAAAACCAATGCCATCGAAACGGTCCTGACACTTGCGGAGGGCGAAGGCGAGCAGGTTTCACTGTATAGAAAGGTGTTAGGGCATTGGTTCCTACAACTGGGACTGTACGACGCAGCGATCGGTTTTTTCTCTCGGGTAAGCGAGCCCGAAGGGGTAATTGGAGAGGCAATTGCACAGTCGCTTGCCGGAAACCAGTCGGTGGCAGCGATTATTTTAGAGCGTTTGAAGGCCTCCGGCTATGATTCCGCCCGGGTTGCTGCATTCCAGGACAGGGTGGTGTCGCTTAAAAAGCTGCCTTCAAAATCGGACTCGTTACTGGTGCTTGCCCGCAGCTCAGCGACTGAAGGTGCGTACAGGGCTTTACTTCGTCATAATCCTTTTGATTCGCGTGCAGTGGCGGAGACCGTGGCATTTTTGACCCGTCAGAAACCGTCCCGTACCGAAGCCGCCTACCAGGTGGTGGTAAATGCCCTCAGGTTTAATGACAAGTCGCCCGTTTTGTGGGAGCAGTACGTGCTTCTCAATCTTGAGCTGGGCTTGTTGAATGAAGCCGAAGAAGGTATGGAGAATGTCCGGAAGTATGCCGCCGAAGCTGATTATCACCGATTTTTTACCCATTATCAACAAATACGCTCGCTCAAACAAAAAGAACGTGCGGAATTTCAATAATTAGGTATCTTCGTTTGCGAGAAAGGGGCGAGGTGTGAGCCGTGAGGTATGAGGTATGAGGTGTGAGGTGTCGGTCACGTCAGGAAGATCATCGATAACCAAAAGCTCATGCCTCACAACTCAAGGCTCAAAACTTTATCCGGGTTTGCGTAAAAGGGGGCTAGGTGTGAGACATGAGGTGTGAGGTGGCGGTCACGTCAGGAAGATCATCGATAACCAAAAGCTCATGCCTCACAACTCAAGGCTCACAACTCAAGGCTCAAAACTTTATCCAGATGAAAATAATCGAAACCACAGATATTTCGCGACGTTATGTGATGGGTGCGGAAATTATTGACGCGCTTAAATCGGTAACCCTGCACATCAATAAGGGCGAATATGTGGCTTTCATGGGACCGTCGGGATCAGGAAAATCTACGCTGATGAACATCATCGGCTGTCTGGACACACCTTCGACCGGCCGTTATATCCTGAATGGAAAAGATGTGAGCGATATGAGCGACGGAGAACTGGCGGGGATCCGGAACAAGGAAATTGGGTTTGTGTTCCAGACCTTTAACCTGTTGCCGAGAATGTCATCGCTTGATAACGTGGCGCTTCCGCTGGTATATGCGGGACTGAGCAAGGGAGAGCGGACAGAGAAGGCAATGCTCGCACTAAAAAACGTAGGTCTCGAAAACCGTGCGCATCACAAGCCCAATGAGCTTTCGGGGGGACAACGCCAGCGGGTAGCGGTCGCGCGTGCACTCGTGAACGATCCCAGTATTTTACTTGCCGATGAACCTACCGGTAACCTTGACAGTAAAACGTCATATGAAATCATGGATCTGTTCGACCAGCTTTATGCCAAGGGCAATACCATCGTAATGGTGACGCACGAAGAAGATATTGCGCACTATGCCCACCGCATCATCCGCCTGCGCGACGGCCTGGTGGAGTCGGATACCATCAACCCTAACCCGACAAAGGCTTACATTGAGACGAACTGATGCTCCGCGAGCCGCTTTCGGCCCGGTACGCTAATACCTGATTCCCACTGCAATCTTCCGATCTCCGACTTCCGATTTCTGATCTCTGACTTCCGACTTCCAACCTACTTCAGCGTCAGCAATACCTCTTTCAGTGCCCCGTTCTCGCGGTAATCCTGGGATACAACTTTGCCGGAGCCCTGGAATAGCACCTTATAGCCTTTGTTTTCCAGGAGGAAGAGGGCATCCCTGAGGTTCATGCCGCTTACGTCCGGGAGGCGGATCTCAGCCGGGTATTTTTTCTGCCAGACAGAGCTTTCCCGTCCTTTTATTTTCCCGGTGATCCACTGGTTTTCGACGGTCGGTTGCCTGGCGAGCTTTAACTCACTTGCTATTGCATTCAGGTCATTTGAATAGCCGGCAAGATAAAGGCTTTCGCCTTCTGTTTGCTTTTGCGGTTTTATCGCCGGCGAGTTGTGCAGGCTCACGTCGTAGAGATAGATCCGGTCGGCAATTTCTTTGAATACCGGCGCGGATACGCTACCGCCGTAGAGCGAAGACAGCGAATAACCTTTAGGGTTGTTGATTGAAATGATCATACTGTACTTCGGCTTGTCGAGTGGGAAAAAGCCGGCAAAAGAGGCATGGTATTTTCCTTCTTCCGGACCTTTGGGGCCGTTAAGCTGCGCGGTCCCCGTTTTCCCGGCAATGCTGTAGTAGGGCGAGTTGATTTTATGTGCGGTGCCGTTGGCAACCACACCCGCCAGGGCCTCCTTCATTTGCCTGATGGTAGACTCCGACGCAATTCGCTCCTTGCTCACCTGGGGCTTATATTCTTCCACAATTTCCTGGTTGGACCGGATTTTTCTGACCAGCATGGGCCGCACCATAAATCCGTTGTTTGCTACTGCGTTATAAAACGTCAGCATTTTGAGAGGAGTTACTTTCATCTCGTAACCATGGGAGATGAAAGGCAGCGAGATGACCTTGTTCCAGTTTTTATCAGAAGGCTTTTTAATTTGGGAGGCCACTTCTCCTTCCATCGGTATACCCGTTTGACCGCGGAGCTGGAAACGGTCCAGGTACTCGCTGTATTTCGAAGGGTTTTTGCCAAAATATTTCTGCGCGAGGAGAACGGTTCCTACGTTGCTTGATACCTCCAGTACTTTCTTAGCCGAAATGGTGCCGTAACCGAAGTTCCGGACATCCGAAATGGTAATATTCCGCGTCAGCCGGTATTTGCCGCTCCCGGTATTTACCATCTCCTGGTTGATATTGAAATTACCTTCTTCGGTAGCAGCCATTAAAGTAGCCAGCTTGAAGGTAGATCCGGGGTCGGAAGCATTCTGAAGCGCGTAGTTGAAAATATCTTTCAATACGCCGTTGTCGTTTGTGAAGTTTACGAGTGCTTTGATCTCACCGGTGCTTACTTCCATAACAACCACACAGCCGTTGTCGGCGTTGAAGTTCAGGACGGCTTTTTTCAAAGCGGTTTCGGCAAAATCCTGAATGTTCATATCAAGCGTCGTGTACACGTCCATTCCCGGTACCGGCCTTTCAATAAAGTCGCCGATGGGGATCTTCATGTTTTTCTCGGCGACTTCGACGAGCTGCGTGCCCCCTTTCCCGGCGAGAAATGTGTTGAAGCTGGCTTCAATTCCGACCGATTTCGACTTTTCGGCCGAGTGTGTCCCGATGGTGCGGCTTGCCATCTGGCCAAAAGGTTTGTACCGGAGCGGGACGGTCTCAAACACCCCGCCGCCGCCGCCCTTGGCCGAGGCGAAAAACGGGAGTTTTTTAATCTGCTCGCGTTCGAAATGATTGACGGTTCCGGGAATCAGGCGCATGTACCGGCTGCTTTTGGCGGAACGTTTTCGTTTTGACCTGATTTCCCGCTCAAGTGTGGCAGCCGACTTGCCATCGGGATATTGCGCCGCAAAACTGGCGCAAAACGCCTTGATATGGGCCTCGAAGTAAGAAGAATCAGCAGTTTTTACGTCCATGCCCACGTGGTAAAACGGAAGGGACGTCGCCAGAACGCTTGAATCGGAAGAATAGATGTTTCCTCTCAGCGCAGGAATCTTGATTTCGCGTTCCTTACTGGCTTCGGCTCTTTCTTTCCAGGTTTTGCCATCATACTTATCAAAATACTGGATGCCGATCAGCTTGACAAAAACAGCAAGGCCGAGCACGGCCATCATGCCGGTTACCAGGTAGGCCCGGAGGATTAGAATTTGCTTGTTGCTTTTCCCGCCTTTTATTGCTTTCGACATAAACTGATCCTTGATTTGGTAATGAAGTTCGGGTTAAAAAAAGGCGGATGCTATTCTTCCGGGGTATTGTCCACGACAATCTTGACCGGCGGTGATTTTCGCTCCATAATGCTGTCTTTTAACAGCTTTGTCTGAACAACGGATTGTTTGCCGCTTTTCATATTTTCCGAGACGAGGGTAGTGTATTCGGCCCGCATATTCTCCGCACGCTGGCTCAGCAGCACTGTTTTCCGCGCGTTGACTTCATCCCAGTAACCGATTCGTCCCTGCACAATGAGCAGCAGGATGACCCAGAGAAAATAATTAAAATAAGCAACCGGAATCCGGGTGTCATTCGGCCCGTTCTTGGTTGTTTCAGCAAAAAAACGGTCCAGCGGTAAAAGCCGGTTCAGCCAGTTGAACAGCTTATATTGGGGGCGGGGCTTTAATGGCTCCGGTTGTTTTTTAGCCATGTGAAGTAGGAAAATTAAGTTTGTGTGGGTGGTGTGCTTATTCGGGCAGTTTCTCGGCGACCCGTAATTTCGCACTTCTCGACCGCGGATTACTCGCCACCTCGGCGTCGTCGGCTTCAATGGGCTTCCGGTTGACCGGCTCAAAGGGCTTCAGGACGTTGCCGTAGAAGTCCTTTCTGGGCTCACCCTGGAAATCTCCCTTCTGGATGAAATTTTTCACCAGACGGTCTTCCAGGGAATGGTAGGACATAATTACCAGGCGGCCGCCCGGCTTAATTACTTCCTGGGTTTGGGTAAGAAAATCTTCAAGTGCTTCCAGCTCCCGGTTGACTTCGATCCGGATTGCCTGGAAGACCTGTGCATAGTATTTGAACTCTTTGAATTTCGGTGCAAAGCGTTTCAGTATTGCAATCAGCGCCTGGCCCGTTTCAATAGGGGCATTGTGCCTGCTTGCGAAGATGGCGGTGGCAAGGGTTTTCGCATTGTGTACTTCGCCGTACCGGCCCAGCACGCGCTGTAATTCTTCAATTGAGTATTCATTGACTACTTCCCAGGCAGAAAATTCGTCCTGGTCCGTATTCATGCGCATATCCAGCGGGCCGTCCAGGCGGGTGGAAAAACCCCGTGAAGCATCGTCGATCTGGTGAGAGGAAACCCCCAGATCGGCCAGAATGCCGTCTACTAACGGGATCCGGTGAATTTTCAGGTAGCGCTTCAGGAACCGGAAGTTGGCCTGGATGAACAGGAACCGGGGATCGTCCTGGAGTTCGGCGGCATTTTCGAAAGCGTCGGGGTCCTGGTCAAAAACCACCAGCTTGCCGGTATCCAGCTGCTCCAGTATGGCGCGGGAATGTCCGCCCCCGCCGAAGGTGACGTCTACATAAATTCCGTCTCTCCGGATATTCAGCCCGTCCAGACAGGCCTTCAGCATCACCGGTACGTGATAGGGCGGGGTCTGTTCCATCTTTTCGGGATTTTCGGGGCTTTGCATAGTCATCCGGAGATTTCTGACAAATTTATAGATTTTGCAAAGTACCTGTCCAATGTTAAAATGCAATTCTTGAAAAAGTAGAAGAATTGACCAGAATTATGGAACCAGGGCCTGTTATTGCTCAAAAAGGTATGCTTGCATAATACTGATAAATTTCATTACATTTGTGGGGAGCGCTCTTGTGGGGAGTGTGGAAATTATTAGGTTATGCGTAAGGAAAAAACAGTAGATTTTCACATCAAGTGGGTATGGCACTCCATTTCTAAAATGTACAATGGCTTTGCTGCCCGCTTTGATATGACCATGGCAACGAGCTATGTCTTGCTGAATATCGACCTGGAGAATGGCACCCCTGCCACCAAAATCGGGCCGTCACTGGGGATGGAACCGAGGAGTATGGTACGAATGCTGAAAACCCTGGAGGAGAGAGGACTTATTTACCGGGAAGTGGACGACAATGACAAACGTTTTGTGCGGATTGTCCTGACCGCCAAGGGAAAAGAGAAACGAGAGCTTGCGCGCGAGGGGGTCATAAGTTTCAACAACCTGATCAGGCATAAAATACCCCTGGATAAACTGGTGGTATTTTTCGACGTGATGCAGCAGATCAATGCGATTGTCGAAGAGGAAAACCAGAAACTCCGGTCGGAAGGAAGTGCAAATGCCGACGTACTGGAGGGATAACTGATAAAAGATTTACTCAGAGTCAAGAAAACGAATTATTGAGGTTATGAATAGAAGAATTCGCAAAGTAGCCGTGCTGGGTTCCGGAATTATGGGCTCCCGCATCGCCAGTCATTTTGCTAACATAGGCGTACAGGTGCTCCTGCTGGACATCGTTCCAAAGGAGCTTACCCCGGCTGAGCAGTCAAAGGGACTTACACTGGAAAGCCCTGCCGTCCGCAACCGGATTGTGAACGAGTCATTTCAGAATACGCTGAAGGCATCGCCTGCCGCTTTGTATACGCCCGATCTGGCTGAAAACATAAGGCTGGGAAACTTTGATGACAACCTTAAAGAGATCAGTGATTACGACTGGGTGATTGAAGCGGTAGTGGAGCGGCTCGATGTGAAAAAGGCACTGTATGAAAAAGTAGATGCTGTTCGCAGGCCTGGTACCCTGGTGAGCTCCAATACTTCCGGGATACCGATTCACCTGATGGCAGAAGGGAGGTCCGAGGATTTCAGGAAGCATTTTTGCGGAACTCATTTCTTTAACCCGCCGCGCTACCTCCGGCTTCTCGAAATTATTCCCGCTCCGGATACAGACCCGGAAGTCGTGAAATTCCTGATGCGCTACGGCGATCTTTTTCTCGGGAAGGAAACTGTCCTTTGCAAGGATACCCCCGGCTTTATCGCCAACCGGCTGGGAATTTATGCCTTGCTGCAGACCATCAGGATTACAGAAGCGCTTGGGTTAACGATAGAAGAGGCAGACAAGCTCACCGGTCCTGTCAGCGGAAAACCGAAATCGGGTACTTTCAGGCTTTCCGACGTGGTAGGTCTTGACACGACGGTAAATGTTGCGAAGAACCTGTATGCTTCAGGTGAGAAGACGGACGAATCCCGAGACGGGTTCCTGCTACCGGGAATTGTAGAAAAGCTTTTCGAGAAAAAATGGCTGGGCGATAAAACCGGGCAGGGATTCTATAAGAAAATAAAAGACGAGGCCGGAAAGTCGGTAATACTGGCGCTGGATATGCAGAGCCTTGAGTACAAACCGGCAGGTAAGGTCAAGTTTGAAACCCTTGAAGCCACCAAGTCGATCGACAGTTTAAGCGCGCGCCTGCCGGTTCTTATGCAAGGCAAAGACAAAGCCGGAGAGTTTTACAGGCAGACGTTTGCAGATATTTCAAGGTATGCTTCGTTTCGGATTCCCGAGATTGCAGATGAGCTGTACCGCATTGACCAAGCAATCACGACAGGGTTCGGGTGGCAATTGGGAATTTTCGAGACCTGGGATGCCATCGGGGTAAAAAAGGGCCTGGAAATGATGGAGGCTCTGGATCACAAGCCCGCCCCCTGGGTGTATGACATGGTGGCGGCCGGGCATGATTCGTTCTACAAGACCGAGAAAGGAAACCGTCTTTACTATGACATTCCTTCCAAATCCTACCTGCCTATCCCGGGCCAGGAAGGTTTCCTGTACCTGCGGAACCTCTCTGACAACATTATCTGGAAAAATGCCGGCGCATCGTTGTATGACATCGGCGACGGCATTCTGAACCTGGAGTTTCATTCCAAAATGAATACCATGGGGGCAGAAGTGATCGAGGGGATCAACAAGGGGATATCGGTGGCGGAGAAAGATTTTCGGGGATTGGTAATCGGTAATGAAGGCGTGGAAGCATTCTCGGCAGGAGCCAACCTGGCGATGTTGTTTATGTTTGCGATCGAGCAGGAGTTTGATGAGATCAACCTGGTGATCGGCCAGTTTCAGAAAACAATGATGCGGGCGCGTTATTCCTCCATCCCGGTTGTGACTGCGCCGCACAGCCTGGCATTGGGTGGTGGTTGCGAGCTGAACCTGCATGCGGACAAAGTAGTTGCTTCGGCTGAATTGTATATGGGGCTCGTAGAGCTCGGGGTAGGGGTTATTCCAGCCGGGGGCGGTACGAAAGAAATGGCGCTGCGGTGCTCCGACCTGTACCAGAAAGGCGACCCGGAGCTTAACATTCTGCAGAATGCTTTCATGAACATTGCCCAGGCGAAAGTTTCGACGTCTGCACGCGATGCTTTTGACATGAACTACCTCCAGGAAAAGGACCTGATCGTACTTAACAGAAGCAGGCTGCTTGCCGAAGCGAAGCAGGCTGCTATTGAGCTGGCGGAAAACGGGTACACCCAACCGAAAGAACGATCGGATGTGAAAGTACAGGGACGCGCCGGTATTGCTTTGTTTATGGCGGGAATCGAGCAGATGAAGCTGGCCAATTATATTACAGAGCATGACGGCAAAATAGCTTCGAAGCTAGCGTACGTAATCTGCGGCGGCGACCTTAGCTATCCCCAGGAGGTTTCAGAACAGTACCTTATTGATCTTGAGAGAGAAGCGTTTCTTTCACTTTGCGGAGAGAAGAAAACGTTGGAACGCATGCAAGGGCTGCTGAACGGCGGGAAGATCCCGCGGAACTGAGGTAACGTTTTTGTGTCAGGATAGAGGTCTGCAGCCCTGTTCAGCTGTCTGAACAGGGCTGCGTATATCTGAAAACTTTCGTACTTTTGGGAAAGAGACCGGCGTTTGCAAGCGGCCGGTGATTCTATAAAACAGGTTTGTTTCAATTTCTATGATTTCAAAAAAAGCAAAATATGCGCTCAAAGCGTTGAAAGTGCTCGCTCAAGAGTATGGAAAGGGACCTGTTTTAATTTCTCATATTTCCGAAAAAGAACGAATCCCCAAGAAGTTCCTGGAAGCGATCCTGCTGGATCTCCGCAACAACGGGGTATTGCAAAGCCAGAAAGGGAAAGGAGGCGGCTATATGCTGCGGCTTCCGCCCGAGGAGGTCAGTTTTTCGAAGGTGATCCGGGTAATTGACGGCCCCCTGTCGCCTACGCTTTGCGTGTCGCTTTATTTCTATGGCAGATGTGAGGACTGTCAGAGTGAAGAAGAATGTACCCTCCGGAATGTGATGCAAAGGTGGCGCGATGCCAACCTCGAAGTGCTGGACAAATCAACTTTGGTAGACTTGCTGTAGTGCTTTATAATTTGCTTCGACTGCTCTATTTTGCTTCCTTGTAAATTCCCATTTCGCTTATCGCTACGGCGACGGGGCATTCGGTGATATTTAACCTTATTTTCTGAGCGGTTATCGGTGCATCAAATTTGACCAACCGTCGTGCGCCAACAGAGGTGCCGCGGTGAATTTCTTTCCAGGCGCCGTTTTCTTCAATTTCAAGCGTGAACTTCCCGATCCGCTGACCGAGCCTGATGTTTTCACGTATATCAAAAATGTCGAAAACTACCGGTTTCGGAAAGCTGATAACAAGCGTTGGCGTATTGAAGTCGTCGTCGGTGGCCCAGTAAGTTTCTTTCTTCTGATCGGTGAGGTTTTTGGTGCCGTAAATAGAGTTGTAGCCGCGTACATTGGACGCTTTCAGGTTGGCTCCTCTGAGAAGATTTACCGAGAAGGTGTTGGTTAGCTTGTTGCCGAAAGTGGTCAGCGTTTCTACATCACCGGTATCCAGCAATCCCTCGGGCGCGGGAGCGAGCCCAAGATCAAGCGCGGTACCGCGGCCCACACTTTTCAGGTAAAGGTCGAAAAGGGCTTCCGGGGATTTTGCTTTTTCATCGGGATGGTAAAACCAGCCTTTCCGGAGGGGGACGTCGCATTCAGCAGGGATCCAGAATTTCCCGTCCCTGTTCCCGGTCGGGTTTTCTTTGTAGTTGGACTGCCCCGGAACGGCTGCATGCGCGCCTTCGGCGGGTTTGGGGGTAAAGGTGGCCCAATGGGTCTCCGCCGCTACGCCTTTTTCATTGCCGACCCAGCGGACATCCCAACCAATATCGCTGAAAATATTGGCGGATGGCTGGAGCTTTCGCGTCAGTTCGTTCCAGGTGTTGTCCCAGTCGTAGTAAACCGTATTGTCAATGGATCTTTTTTCGCGACTGCCCCCATAATAGCCGTCCCCGCCGTTGGCTCCGTCGTGCCACGACATGAAAAGTTCCCCGTAGTTGCTGTAAAGCTCTTTGAGCTGGTTACGGTAAATTTCGAGATAAGCGGCCGTACCGTAAGCAGGGTTATTCCGGTCCCAGGGCGAGCAATAGATGCCGAATTTAATCCCGTTTTTCCGGGCGGCTTCCATGAATTCCATTACCATATCTCCTTTTCCACCTCTGAACGGGCTCTTGGAAATATTGTATTCAGTAGTATGTGTAGGCCATAAGGCAAACCCGTCATGGTGTTTGGCAACCAGGATCACTCCGCGGAGGCCGCCTGCCTTCGCTGCTTTTACAATCTGATCGGCGTCAAAACTAGCCGGGTTAAATATCTTGGGGTCAGCATCACCATAACCCCATTCCTTGTTTTCGAAAGTCGTGGGGGTGAAGTGGACAAGCCCGTAGAGTTCCAGGTCATGCCAGGCCAACTGCCTGGCGCTGGGAACCGGCCCGAATGGCTTGGGAGGTAACTGTCCGTAAGCGACAGAACTGATGGCCAGCAATAGCAGGAAAAGGATCATCGGCAGGAGTTATTTGTAACCCAATCTAGCGAATAGTATTTTATTATTTCACTATGCGATTGTTTTTTTCCGGTTAATGGCGCTTCCCCCCGGATCCTTTCCCCGGCAATCCGCGCGTCAGATTGCGTTCATGGTCTGTTCCTTTATTTTTTCGAGCTCGTCTTTCATCTGCACTACCAGGCGCTGAATGACGGAATCGTTGGCTTTTGAACCGATGGTATTGATTTCCCGGCCTATTTCCTGGGAGATGAAATTGAGTTTTTTCCCATTGCTCAACTGGTCGGCCAGGGTTTCCCTGAAATAGTCCAGGTGGTTTTTGAGGCGGACTTTCTCCTCCGAAATATCATACCGTTCGACATAAAAGATCAGCTCCTGTTCAAACCGGTTGGGATCAAAACTATCGGAATGAACGAGGTCTTTGACATTCTTTTCCAGTCGTTCGCGTACGGCGGGGATACGCTTTATGTCCTGTTCCTGGACCTGTCCGAGCAGCGACTCGATTTGGGTGATATACTCCAGGAATTTGCCTGCAGTCAGGGCGCCTTCCTGTAACCTGAAAGCTTCTACTTTGGATAGCGCTTCTTCAAATCCTTTTCGGAGCTGGGCCCATTCGTCTTCTTTTTGCTGGCTGTCGCCCGATTGCTCGGCGTTGCAGGCGTTTGGCATCTGTATGGCCATCCGGAGCAGTTCCGTAGGGCCAGCCTCGAAATCCAATTCACGGGCAGTTTGCCGAAGGTCCTGGAAATAGGCTTTTACCAGGGGCCGGTTGACAATGGAAGCAGCGTTATCGGTGGGTTTGGACTGAATGGTGAAGATACATTCGACTTTGCCGCGTTCCAGCTTTTGAGTGAGCAGATTGCGCACCTCGACTTCGCGGTCGGAGTAATTTTTGGGGATCCGGCAATAGATATCCAAAAATTTTGAATTCAGGGTTTTGATTTCGATAACAGCGGTGAGCGTAGGGAGCTCAACCGTAGCCGAACCGAACCCTGTCATGGATTTTAGCATTTGTGTTGGTTTTGGAGAACAGATATCAGATTTCGAAGGGTTCTTTATCTATAAGATTTCCTCGGCCTTATCGGGGGCTTCCCTGGGAGGTTTCTCGTCTTTGTTGTTTTTAGGCTGATTCAGATGCGGCTTTGCACGCAACGCATTTTTGGCGATTTCCCTGTTTTCGGTTCTTATCTGCCAAATGTCAATCGCCTGGTAAATTGCGTGCAACAGTGACGAAGGATCGGCTTCATTTTTTCCTGCAATGTCGTACGCTGTACCATGATCGGGTGAGGTGCGGACAACGGGCAGGCCCGCGGTGAAGTTAACGCCCTCATGAAATGCAATGGTCTTGAAAGGAATCAATCCCTGGTCGTGGTAGAGCGCCAGAACCGCATCGAATTGTTTGAACGTCGCCGCGGCGAAGAAACCGTCGGACGGGAAGGTGCCGAAAACCAATTCTCCTTTTGACCGGAAATCTTCGATAACCGGGTGGATTATTTCTTTTTCTTCGGTTCCGAGGAGCCCGTTTTCCCCGGCGTGCGGGTTGAGGCCCAGTACGGCGAGCCTTGGTTTGGTGATCCCGAAATCATTCCGGAGCGACTTCAGCATTTGCTGAATTTTGCTGCGCAGGGCTTCCGGAGTGATTTTTTCCTTCACTTTTTCAAGGGGAATATGGCCGGTCAGCACGCCTACTCTCAGTGTATCCGAAATCATGAACATAAGCGCCTCCCGTACCCTGAAGGCGTTAGCGAGGTATTCGGTATGGCCCGGGAATTTGAAATCGGGGCTCTGAATATTGTCTTTGTTGATGGGGGCGGTTACCAATGCGTCAATTTTGCCGGCCCGAAGATCCTCCACCGCAGTTTTGAGTGATGCAAAAGCGGCTTTGCCGGCATTTTCCGTAACCTTCCCCGGCTCTACATCGGTATGGTTGTCGCTCCAGCAATTGATTACATTGAGCTGTTTGCGGTTAATCTGGTCGATATTCTGCGCGCCAAAAAGTTGCATTTCCTTGAAATTAAGCAGCTGACGGTACCGGTTCAGCACGCGCGTTGAGCCATAAATTACCGGGGTACAGAAATTGCTGAGCTGGTGTCCCTGCACCGCTTTTAATATTATTTCGGGGCCGATGCCATTGTAATCACCGAGCGTTATTCCGATAAGTGGCTTTCGTTGGTCTTCAGACATAAATATTTTTGGATGATCAAATAGAGGAACCGATAGATTCCTATTTTTGCCGATATTGACCCGAAAGTTACAAAAATTAACAGCTTTGATGAAATAGGGGTGAGACGCGGGCGCTGAGCGGGAAGCTCATTGCCGGGACCTCACCGCTCAAACTTTTTTTACACCCATGAAATAGCCATGAGCTTTGAGGTATTAGCTACAAGCTGCACACAAACGGCTGATGAATAAATAGCTCACTCCTCACCGCTCACCGCTCAAACTTTTTTACACCCATGAAAATTCTGATTGTAGATGAGATGCATCCGTCGCTGATTGAAATGTTGGACCGCGATGGATGGGATTACGAGTATGCGCCTTCGCTTAAGCGGAATGAAATACTGGAGGCTGTAGGAGCGTATGAAGGCTTAATGATCAGAAGCAAGACGGTGGTGGATGTAGCGTTTCTGGAGCGCGCGCCGCGCCTTCGTTTTATAGCCCGGGCCGGGGCAGGGCTCGACCTCATTGACATACCGGCAGTGGAAAAAAGAAATATTGCTTTGTTTCATGCGGGAACGGGCAACCGGGACGCAGTAGCCGAGCATGTGTTGGGTATGCTCCTGGGTCTTTTTAACAATATCATCAGGGCCGACCGGCAGGTCAGACAGGGAATATGGGACCGGGAAGGGAACCGCGGCGTGGAATTGATGGGCAAAACAGTAGGTCTGATCGGGTATGGGAATAATGGCAGCGCTACCGGGAAACGGCTTTCAGGTTTCGGTTGCCGCGTACTGGCGTTCGACAAATACAAGGAGAATTACGGAGATGCAAATGCAACGGCGGCGTCGCTGGAACAGATCCAGGAAGAAGCAGACATCGTGAGTCTGCATATTCCGTTAACAGAGGAGTCCTTCCATTTGATAGACCAGGATTTTATAGATAAAATGGCCAGGCCTTTTTTCCTTGTGAATGCAGCCAGGGGTGAGGTAGCCGACCTTACAGCGGTGGTAGCGGGCCTTAAATCGGGTAAAATCAGGGGAGCTTGCCTGGATGTGCTCGAAAACGAGAAACTGGCGAAACTGACACCCGCACAACAGGAGGTATTCGATTACCTGGTCCAATCCGACAAAGTTGTATTGACCCCGCACGTGGGGGGGTGGACGCACGAAAGCTATGTACGGATCAACGAAGTGTTGATCCGCCAGATAGGCGAGTGGCGGGCTGTTCAGGGGTGATCAGTCCATAGTCTCGAACTGGGAAAAGCCGGAAGCCGTGGTACCGTTGGGTGAAATCGCCTGTACCACAATTTTGTACCGGCCGGCTTGGTCGGACGTGAAAAAATCGAGCTGCGCCGGTTGGCCCGGGACAATGGTAACGGATGGTCCCCAGTACAAAAGATTGCGGAAATCGGGCCTTCTCAGGCTGTTTTTTGACGGGTTTTCATAGCGTGGGTTGAAAAACTCCCGCTTTTCCATTGCACCCTTGTAGGCAACTATCAGCGCTTTGCTATCTATTTCAAATCCTGAAAGGTCATTGGTATAAGTATGGCAGCTGATAATACCGGGAAAGGCCAGCGGGCCCAGGTAGTACATCCGGTTGATTACGTCTGCGCGCTTGATTTTTAGCGGATCCATCCTGAAAAGAGGATCGGACTCGATGACGGGAATGCCGTCGAGCAGGATGAGGGGGTCTTCGGTAAAATACTGTTTATGGAAGCCTGTTTCAATAATCCTGGAATAAAACCTGCCATTTTTAATTCTTACATTGACTGCGGGGACGTACTCCCTGAAAACCTCCTCAACGGTGGGGAACCTGGTATAGTCGTCGAGGTAGTAGCGATAATCCGGCCGGCCATAAAAGGTGCTGCTATCAGGCTGAATGGGCGTCCGTTTATACGGGAAATAGCTGTTCTGGGTTTGCATGTTGATACTACGCTTGAGCAGATCGGAGTTGGCGGTAGCAGGAAGAGAGAAGGTTCGGTTGCGGATATTACCCGGCTCAAGAAAAGGGTTTTCGAGCGAGATACGTGCAGTAGAATCGAGCCGGTAGTTGGCCTGTACCACTAATTCTCTCGGGCCATAAAAGCGCCCCGTTTCGAGCAGGAACCGGCCGTTGTCATCGGTAATTGCGACCCACGGCATGGGGCTTGCGGTGGGATAAGCTGCGAATACGGCCCGGTTGGCAAGCGGAGCTCCGTTCCCGGCGGAGAAAACCCGGCCCCTGATCAGGTGCCCTTCCAGCTCAGGAAGGTAGGCTGCTTCCAGGTTTTTGGCCAGCAAGTCCTCAGGCCGGTACCTGCGCCATCCGTGGGTGAGCATCAGGTTGTCCCTGGCTTCGGCCAATCGGGGTTGAGTCGGATCAAAATAGTCGTCCGGGCCTTCAATATACCCTTTTAATTCCGATGTGAGAAGCAAATAGGCGTTGATAGAAAGCGGCGCGCTTTCGGGAAGGCTGTCGGAGAGGAACACAGCGACTGAGGCTTCAAGGGTGTCGGAAGTTTGGACGGATTCCAGTGCCAATGTTACGTGACTCCGTTTTTTGAATCGGGTGGAAGCGGGTTTCGGCAAAACCGAAGCGGGTGTGCTTTCGTGGAAATACAGTCGTTCGGATACGGGTTTCAGAGATTCGTCGAGCAACACCAGTACATTTACGCCGGGCCGCAGCACGGATTTCGGGATGGTAAAGCCCGCCTTACCATTATTTGTATGTGCCTGAAAAGCCTTGCTTTTTTCAGCGTCATAGAGCAGAAGGTAAAGTGACCGGTCCGGCCTGTTGCGGAGATTGACGGTAAGTTCCAGTTGAGCAGGCTGTTCCGTAAGCCGGGTGGCATAACCTTCGTTCGCTGCGGCTTCAAGGGGAAAACGTTGGGTGCTGCCGTTTTCCAATGCAACTTCGGCGTGGTAGGTTTTTGCTGCTTCCGGCTGGAAGATGAAATGCCCTAATCCGTGAAGCAGCGGCGCAAACCGGGCAACAACCTTACCGGTTTCATCCACGACCCGTCCTTTAAAATCAATCCCGGTTCCATCATTTTGCTGTGCTTTAAAGGCATACTTGTGGGGGAGGCCGGTTAATGCCTGCCCGCCTTCCGGGAAAAACCGGACATCCACAGTTTTCTCTTCCCGCGTTTCTGCAGGAGAAGGGTCACGGGGCTGGAAGGGGTTGATGATGCAAATGCTGGTTTCAAACGAATGGGCGAAGTTTTTCATCCAATTGGTGTACGACCTTACCTGGTAATAGCCCGACGGAAGGTCGGCAGGAATCGGCACGGCGCCGCTTCCCTTACCGTTTTTGAGTTCGATTTTTTCCTGGATTGCCGCGCGCTGGTCCGCTCCGATAAATTCCAGGTAGGCAATGCTGCTAAGACCGGAAGGACGCAACTTTTCATCGGTCAGGGAAATTTTGAACCATGCGGTTTCGCCAACCAGGTAGGTAGGGCGGTCCAGGTGGACATATATTTTTTCGGAACCCCTGTTAAGCGCCCCCTCGATCACTTGCTTTTCCAGGTCGCCTGCTGAGGTCTGGCCTTGTGCATAACCGGTACTGAGACAGCAAAGACTGAGCAGGCAAAGGGGATATAAAATTTTCTTATTCATATTTCTACCTTTGAGCACGATTAACGCCAGAAAGAGGGCCGGTTCAGGGTGCCGCCCTGGGTCCGGCAATCCAGGCAATTACCGGGTGCAACGATATATCTGCCGTCCGGGAAAGGTAACTGGTTCGAAATAAGCATGGTGGAGTTGAGGACGTCTCTCCCGCTCATAGTGTCCACGCCGAAACATACAGGCGATCTGCCAAGCGCCTCTGTGATAAAGATTCTTTCAGATTTGGTGACACCGCCGGTGAAATAGCCGAAAACTTTCTCCTTCGGATCGGTGACGCACGTGATGTTGCCGGATACCTGGCTTGGAAAAGGATCGAAGATACTTCCGTTGGTTTCGGTGTTGCGGGCAATTTCAGTCCAGTAGTCAAAGCCTTCACGCGATAGCGCCTGTTGCTTTACGTTAATGCTGTACTTCCAGTAAAGTTTGTTGGTACTGATAGGGATATATACAATCGGCTGGAAGCGGACCACGTCCTTCGACAGCGTAGCCGTAGTGAAAACGTTGATATTGGTGGCCCGGAAGTCGTCCCAGCATTTAAAAACACTGATCTCTCTCGGTACGATCTTTTTGTCTATCACTTCGAGCATGCTCACCATCGGCGCGGCATATTCCCAGGTTTCGTCATACGTCCATTTGTAAAAGAGGGTTTTTCCGGCGGGGTCATGCGTATGCGCATAGACCTGGACACCGTCATTGCCTTTTATTTCATAGGATATACTGTCGATATCGGGTGAAATAAGAAGGTGCTGCTCGCTGGATTCGTAGGTTTTCCCATCCCGTAATTTAATCGAAAGCCGGTATGGTTCGGCCCTGTTGAAATCGGCAGGCGGGAGGTAGTAAACTCCTGGTTGCACAGGATCAGGCAGAAATGTATACGCCTGGCCGGAGGCGCTGTGTACGGAGACCGATGCTGCTATTTCGGGCATAGGTTTGAAAGTTTCCTGAAGGCGCTGGGTCCTGGAAAGGGTAATCCAGCTGGTATCGGTCCCGTTGGCCTGTAAATACCCGTCGTAAACCAGGTAGCGGTCGCTGTTGTTCACCTCGGGTGGGTTGAACGGATCGATGCAGGCCGAAATACCGGCGAGGATTAAAAATATAGTCAGTAGGATAGGGTGTCTTTTCATGGCCTGCCGGTCTAGAAACGGAAGTTATAGGTAATCGACGGAACAGGTTTTCCGAATATTGAGAGCTGGTACCCCTGCACATTTCCCCTGTTGGTCTGGAAATAAACCGAAGACGGATTCCGGCGGCCCAGGAGATTATAGACGGCCAGCGTCCAGGAACTGTGTGCGAGCTTCCTGACCTTATGATTGCCCTCGATGTTGATGGAGACGTCCGTCCGGTAATAATCGGGTATCCGGTACTGGTTTCTTTCTGCATAGAACGTCCGCCAGGCGCCTTCGACAAGGTATTTGCCGATGGGTGGAGTATAGGGCCTCCCGGTACTATAGGTGAAATTCAACGAAAAATTGAGCCGGTGGGTGAGTTTGTAGTTGGCTGCTATTGTAACGTCATGTGGTTTGTCATAGTTTGCCGGGTAATAATTGCCGTTGTTGGGGGCGTCGGCCGACGCTCTGTCCACTGCCCTGAGAAGCGTTCTCGAATAGGTATAAGCTACCCATCCGTTTACCTTACCCGACATTTTTTTCGCCAGTAATTCAATTCCGTAGGCCTTCCCGTTGGTGACGACCGTGGCGGTCTCGATGTTGTGGTTGAGGATCAGGGAGTCGCCGCTTTTGAAGTCGAGGAAGTTCCGGATATCCTTGTAGTATGCCTCCGCCGACAGCTCAATCTTATTGTTGAGCAGGTTCCGGTACCATCCGAGTGAGAACTGGGAGCCTTTCTGCGGTTTCAGGTGAACGTCGCTGAGCTTCCAGACGTCAGTGGGTGAAACGGTCATGGTATTGGTCAGCAGGTGCAAATACTGGCGTGTGGTGGTGAAGCTGGCTTTAAGAGAGGTGCCTCCTGTCAGGACGTAGCGGAGCGATGCGCGGTACTCGGGCTGCAGGTAGGTCTGGATGTTTTCCCCTTTGTTGTACCGGACCGTTTCCTTCAGGTACCTTTTTTCGAGCGGGAAGCCTTCTACATACCGGGAGACACTTTTCGGGCCCAGGTAATTGAACATTGAGCCCCTCAAACCTACCGACAGCAACAGGCGGTCGGAAATTTCGCTGTGGCTTTCCAGGTAAACCGCGCTTTCCTGGGCCTGTTCCGGTTCCAGCCTGTTTTCCCGGACGAGCGAATTGGGTCCTATCGGAGACATACTGCCGGATTGTAGCTCGTACCGGATGGAGGAACCGCCGAAATGTAACTTCTGCCGTGTGGAAAGTTCATATTCAAAGTCTATTTTGGCGTTGTATTGTTTGATCCCGAAATCGATTCCAAACGCATTTTCCTGCACCCGCGTACTTTTCATGTCGTATTGATATTGGTTATGCGACAACGAAATACTCCCGAAAAGCCTTTTGGACAACATGCGTTTCCACTTAAAAGAAATCAGCTTGTTCTGGTAGGTATACAGGGTATCGCCAAGAAGTCTGAAGCGGTCGCCGCTGAGGTATCCGCTGAGGTACACGCTGTTTTTCTGGTCGACTTCGTGGCTGAGATGCACGTTTACGTCATAAAAAGAAGCGCTGCCGTTTCGGAAGCCCTGGTTTTCCAGCTTTTTAAGGAGCCAGTCGGAGTAGGTGGAGCGACCCGAGATCAGGAAAGAACTTTTGTCCTTGACAATAGGTCCTTCTATGGAAAGTTTGCCAGTAAGGAGGCCTATTCCACCGGCCCCTACCAGTCGCTTGCGGTTGCCGTCCCGGCTGTTGATTTCCAGTACCGACGACAGTCGTCCGCCATAGCGGGCGGGAATGGCGCTTTTGTAGAGTTCAACATCTTTCAGGATGTCCGGATTGAAAGAGGTAAAGAAACCAAAGAGGTGAGAGGGGTTATAGACGGGTACGTCGTTGAATGTGATAAGATTCTGATCGGCAGACCCGCCCCTTATATTGAGACCTACGCTGCTTTCCCCGACCGATTTTACACCCGGGACTGTCATGACGGTGCGCAGCAGATCGGCTTCCCCGAGCGCCGAAGGTATTTGCCTGATGGTTTTCATGCTGAGCTTGACCTGCCCCATCTGGCTGCTGGTCACATTGACGTCGGCGCCTGCTATGACAGCGACTTCGCGCAAGGCAATTACACTTTCTTTCATTTCGATGTCGAGTGTGCCGTTTCCATAGAGCTCTATCGTTCGATAAGTTTCCCGCATGCCGAAACTCTTGATTTTCAGTGTGTGGCGGCCTTTGGGCAGTGTAATGGAATAGTAGCCCATTGCATCGGCAATAGCACCTATGGAAGGTTTTTCAATAAAAACGGCTGCGCCTATCAGCGCTTCACCATTGCGGATATTCCTTATGTAGCCGGTGATAACGGCGTTTCCCGCGCTTTTCCGGTAGGTTTTCGTACCGATTTCATGCACCTTGCTTTCCGCGCCGGAAATCAGGCGCGTGGTTTCTTCGTTTTCCGGCGGTGCGTAGGCTACGACCGAATCCGGAGACTGGACGGACCTGTCGGCCGGTAAAAAGGTGATGACGGCAGCGGTTCGCGTAATAAAAACCCGGTTGGCAGGATCGATGGCGAACCGGAACGCCGAGTCCTGAAAGAGGGCGGCAAGGACCGTATGCAGGGGTTGGTTTTTTACCTGCATGGTTACCTGCAGGCTGTCGAAATCATCCGGCTCATAGTAAAAAGTGTAGCCCGTCTGCCGCTCGAGATCCTCAATGAATTGCGAGAAACCGAGATTGAGGAAGTCACCGGATACCAGGTCTTTCTTCGATTGCCCCGCTGCCTGGAAACTGTGCACGAGTAGCAGTACCCCGACGACTATCTTATATAAACTTTGTAAAGAAAAGGTCATAGGTGATGGCTGGGGTGGTCGATGATTTTTACAATTTCCCGAAGGTGTTGTTCGATATCTTCTTTGAAGGATGAGGAGCGATTGGTTCTGAAGTAGGAGCGGAGAAGTGCCTTGTGTTGCGGGAAATAGCGAAAGAGGTCTTTCTTTTTTTGTATTCTTACAAAATCCCGGCCGGGAGCGCTCATGTAAAAGGCGTCAACAGTAAGGAAAATGGCATAGAGTGTTTGATCTTCAGCTTTTTCAATCCGTTGTTTACTTCTTCGGCAGTATAGTTTGGTTTTTTCGTCGCTGATGATCTGGTAGAATCCTTTTTTCAGTTGGGGATGGTCAGCAATGCTTCTGAAGTAGTCGCCGTCAATGGTGAAATGCGCAATTTTAGCAGTATCCAGGCGGACGAGGTAGCCGTTGAAAGGCTGCTCAACGACCAGCTGCTTCAGGGAGGTATCGAAGTGCATATTAAGCGGACCGTAGTCTCTCCCGTCGTAATGAAGCGTGCCGGTCAGCAGGTTTCTCGACTTATAAAACTGATGGGTTTTAGCGGTGCGGTCATAGACATGGTAGCGCGGCCCGTTGAAGAGATATTGTGACAACGCAGTCGCCTTTTTGAACCGCTCAGCCGGTGGCAGCAGGGTGTCAGTTCTGTTGAGATGAGCGAAACCGGAGTCGGGGGCCGGCAAAAAAGAAAACGGAGGGGGCGCCGGCAGGCAATTCAATAGGAGATGGTAAAAAAGTGTTACAAGCATAGGTGGTTAAAGGGACGGGTCACATCGGAGTAGCGTGGCTACCCCTGATGATAGTGTAGGCGAATAATTCACTAAGTTAGTAAATTTGTTATATTAAAATAAGAAGGGTTGGCCAGGAACAGCCAACTCTCTTTTTCGATAACGATTTTTGCCTACCTGGCTACCACTATTTTCCTGGTTTCTATATCGGTTGAAGTTTTAAGTATCATCACGAAGACACCGGAGGCTTCGGCAGGCAGGTGAATGGTTTTTTGATGACGCCCTCTCCCGGAAACCGGCAAACTGTGCCAAATCCGACCGATTACATCTGTAACTGTCAGTGTAGCGGGACCGTTATCCGGAAGGTAGAAGCAGGCTTCAAAGCTCCCTGCATTCGGGTTAGGGGAAACAACAAGCTCTCTGTCCTTCGTTTCCGGGGCAAATGTCGCCTGGCCGATTCGCGCACTACTGTTTATGCTGAAATTGAGCGTAAGCGAGGTAACCAAAGTACTTCCACGCCAATAAACCCTCGAAGCTGGTGTGATCCTCCGGCCGGATTCGCGTCGAAATCTCTACCATGCAACCCGAACGGCCCACCGTCGCTATTGGCAACATTTTCATTCCAGCCTTCATTGGTTGCACCGGGTCTGTCCAACCTGAACTCGACTCTGTCATAATAGTTGGTACCGGAAGGATTGGTAACCTGTCCATTGTTGATCGCAATGAACCAGTTGGCCTGGGATCCGTTAAAACTGCTGAGTGGTATTGAGGCGTTCTCTGTGAGATCCATGATTTTGCTGCGTACGCCCGATGCCCCCGCACGCCATGCCGAAAATGTAATGCTAATCGGATTTGACGGAGGATCAACCGTAACCGTTACGCTTGCTGCGGAACTGGTACAGCCCCCCGTTGAGCAGGTTGCAGTATAGGTGGTAGTTGCGGAGGGGTTTACGCTTTTAGAGCTTCCGGTTCCGAGTCCGTGCGACCAGGTGATGGTACCGCCATTGCAGCCAGTTGCAGTTAAAGTTGAACTGTTCCCTTGTGAAATACTGACAGGACTGGCGGAAAGCGAAGGAGGAGAAGGAGGGTTACAAGAAACAATGGAAAAATTTACAGTCAGATTAACCAGTACGGAAGTTCCGTTGTAGACCTTTGCTCTTAATTGGTAGTTGCCGGTAGGAGCGGTGATGCCGCCGTCTCTTCCATAAAGTCCGAATGGCCCTCCATCACTATTGGCTACATCTTCGGGCCCCCAGCCTACATTTGAAATGTTCGGGCCGTCCATGTGTATTTCCACCTTGTCATAATATTTGGAAGCGGATGGATTGGTAACCTGGCCGTCAATAGTTATAAACCAGTTAGAGGGATTTCCACCAAGGCTGCTCTGGGCTATCTGTATGTTATTGGAAAGATCCTGGATCTTAAACCGAGTTCCCTGTGTTCCTGCCCGCCAGATAGAAAGCACAGCAGTTACATCCGGTGTTGTTGTTACCGTTAACGAAGCATTGGCTGTTTTATTGGCTGAATAAGCACCGGTAATAGCCCCAGAGACAGGAGGAATTTTCTTCGTTTCATGTTTGTAGAGTTTTTATGCTATAGTTTTTCTGAATTGAAGGTTGAAGGTTGTGGTCTTGCCATAATCGTTGAAATCAAGAGGGTATCCTGCTGCGTTGGAGAGTTGTATTTCCACTCCATTCCTGTTGATCATATAAAGCCCATAAGACTCTTCATCAAACGGTAAATCTTGGTTATGTCGGTAAAGTATCTCGACCATTCTTGTTTCCTTTGTGACCACATGCGACAAAATGTAGCCCCCATTTTGATCGGAATAACTTTCGGCTTCAAAAGTTTTAAGTGCGGATAAGCCTAGCGGTTTAATCCCCATCATAATCATCCTGATTCCCTCAACGGGTTGTCCCAGCTCGTCGGTAATTCTGCCTTTTATCGTGGTAGCTGCTTTGGGGTAAGGTCGCTTGCAGGAAGCAACCTGAATAAGCGTCGGTAATAGCCCCAGAGACAGGAGGAATTTTCTTCGTTTCATCGCTGATGAAAGTTCTAGTAGTATGGCGGAAGGGTTAAGTTTAGTATGGAAACTTTGGAATAGGATAAAGATACTGACAAATTACTTCACGTCATAAGGTATGGCTCATAATTTGGATAATATTTTCGCATTCTGCTGAATGGTCCTTCGGAAGGGAGTTTTTATGCCGGGTTACTGTTGTGTGCACTACGGGGCCGGAAAGCTGGATTTGCCTTGGTCGCGCGGAAGCGTGGCCGGCCTAAGGCAGAATACTCCGTGCGAAGGCGGGTAACAGCGGTATCCCGCCAATTCTTCCGCCGCATGTCCTCCTGGTAAAAAAAGCAAGAAATTCTTTTTAGTTTTGCATTTCGTATAAATATCACTTCTTTGAAAGAGTACGGCAGTAATGTTCAGAAATTGGCCGATCATATCAAAACGATAGCGGATCGGGACAAGCGTACGCTGTACGCGCATATCCTGGTAGAATTAATGCGGCAGATTCATCCTGCCATGAAAGACAACCAGGATTACACAAATAAACTGTGGGACGACCTCTACATTATTTCAGGCTTCGAGCTGGATGTGGATAGTCCTTACCCGGCGCCTTCCAAGGAGGCTTTGGGGAAAAAGCCTTTGGCGGTAGGTTATAACCAGCACGGGTTGTTGTACCGCCACTACGGGCGCAACCTGGAGTTGTTGGTAGAACGTGCCATAGAGACGGAGGATGCGGACGACCGCCTGGCCTTCGTGTCCTATATCTACCGCTTGATGCGTTCTTTCTACAGTACCTGGAACAAGGACAACGTGGAAGATACCGTTTTGTTTGAGCAGCTGGAGTTGCTTTCGAAAGGAAGGCTGGCTCGTGAGCTGACCTACATCAAGGAAAACGGCCCGATTGAAGCTTCCCCCAAAGACCGGAACAATGGTTCCGAAAGGCAACGCGGCGGTCAGATAACAGGCTACCAATCTCAAACCGGCAGCTATAATTTTGCCCCTGACCGTTACAATTCTACCTCCTACAATAGTGGCAACAGCCACGGGAACAACAATAACAACAATAACCGGCATCGGCAACACAATAAATTCAATAAAAACCGCAACCGGAAAGGCAAGTAGCCGCGATCGGTAACCGGGAATTCTTTCATTTCTATTATGGCGTCCTTCAAAATAACCGGGGGCAGGCGCTTGAGCGGCGATATCTATCCGCAGGGAGCAAAAAACGAAGCACTTCAGATTCTTTGTGCGGTTTTGCTCACCAGTGAGCCTGTTACCATACACAATATACCCGACATCAGGGATGTTAACCAGCTGATCGATCTGCTGGCTGATCTGGGCGTGGGCGTAGAGCGGTTGAGTGAATCTTCCGTGCGTTTTCAGGCCAATGGTGTTCAGCCGGAGTACCTCGAAACGGAAGTATTCAAACGCAAGGCCGCCGCTTTGCGCGGATCGGTGATGCTTTTGGGACCTATGCTGGGACGGTTCGGAAAGGGAAGCATTTCCCGTCCGGGTGGCGATAAAATCGGCCGCCGGCGACTGGATACCCATTTTCTGGGATTCGAAAAACTGGGCGCAACTTTTCACTATGATGATGCCGACGGCGGTTTCTTCCGGGTGGAGGCGGCGGAGCTGCACGGGGCCTACATGTTGCTTGATGAAGCTTCCGTTACCGGGACCGCAAACGTAGTAATGGCCGCCGTAATGGCCAAAGGCACTACCACGATTTACAACGCTGCCTGCGAACCTTACCTGCAGCAGCTCTGTAAAATGCTCAATCGCATGGGGGCACGCATTTCAGGAGTAGGGTCCAATTTGCTGACTATTGAGGGGGTAGACAAACTTCACGGAACGGAACATACCATGCTGCCCGATATGATAGAAATCGGCAGCTTCATCGGACTGGCAGCCATGACCCAGTCTGAAATAACAATCCGGAACTGCCAGGTGGCGGAACTCGGAATTATCCCGGATGTATTTCGCCGGCTTGGTATCAAGCTGGAAATCAGGGGTGATGATATTTACGTGCCGTCACAGGAAAAATACCGCATAGAAACTTTTATGGACGGTTCGTCCATGACGGTGGCGGATGCGCCCTGGCCGGGATTTACACCTGATTTGCTGAGTATTGTCCTTGTAACGGCCATACAGGCCCAGGGAACTGTGCTGATCCACCAGAAGATGTTCGAAAGCCGCCTGTTCTTTGTTGACAAATTGATCGACATGGGGGCCCAGATCATACTTTGTGACCCGCACCGCGCTACTGTAATCGGGCTGAACCGGGAATCTCAGTTGAGAGGAATCCGGATGACTTCGCCGGATATCCGGGCGGGGGTTGCCCTGCTGATCGCGGCACTTTCAGCGAAGGGCACCAGCATTATCGACAACATTGAACAAATAGACCGGGGGTACCAGCATATTGACAAGCGTCTGAATGCGATTGGAGCCCTCATAGAGCGTGTGTAGCGGTTATCTTGTTACAGGAAAACAAACCCACCGGCGCAGAGATTTTTTCGTTCCCGGCAGTCCTGGAGATTGTCGGGATCAATCCTTTTGTACAGGTTCCGCACCGAGTTCTGGAGGCAATTTTTAAGCGGGCAGGTAAAAACAAGGGGCCGGTTTCCGTTTTCGGAACAGTAAACGGACTGGCGTATTCCCAGACGCTTGTCAGGTTCAGAGGTATCTGGCGCCTGTACATCAATACCAAAATGCTGGCAGATTCCCCCCGCCGCATCGGGGAACGTATAGAGGTAACGATCGCTTTCAATCCCACCGTTGCGGAGGTGATTGCCCCGAAACCCTTTACCGATGCACTGGAAAATGATCCCGAGGCAAAGGCTGTTTTTGATGGCCTTTCACCCCACCTTAAAAAAGAGATCAACCGCTACCTGGCGCATCTGAAAACTGCTGAAAGCCTGAACCGCAACATTGTCCGGGCTTTGAATTTTCTGAAAGGAAAGGAACGTTTCGTCGGGCGTACGCTTCCCCACTCCGGTTAATCGCCCCACCCCTCATACCTCATACCTCACCCCTCATACCCCTTAAAATGTCCACCCCCAACGTTAGCCGGAAATTGCTTTTCAGCGCTCCCGTAGTGGTAGCCGCCCTGGGTTATTTTATCGACGTATACGACCTGCTGCTTTTTAACATTGTGCGTGTGCCAAGCCTGAAAGCACTCGGCTATTCGGATGCCGATGTTTCGGAATTCGGCGCGTATGTCTACAATTGGCAGCAGGCAGGCCTGCTGCTGGGCGGCTTTTTATGGGGAGTGCTCGGTGACAGGCTGGGGAGAAGGTCGGTGTTATTTGCTTCAATTCTCACCTATTCCCTGGCCAACATCGCCTGCGGATTCGTAGGTTCTGTTGAATCATACAGCTTGTTGCGGTTCATTGCCGGCATCGGTCTGGCCGGCGAGCTTGGGGCGGGTATCACGCTCATTTCGGAAATTCTGCCCCGTGAAATCCGTGGACTCGGAGCTGCGCTGGTAGCCGGTGTCGGGTTGGCCGGCACCATAGTGGCCTATTTCGCCGTTAAAATGACGGATTGGCGTATGGCTTATTTTATCGGCGGCGGAATGGGGATCGGGTTGCTCGGCCTTCGCCTGAATGTATTGGAATCCCATTTGTTTTCCAGGACCTCCGGACAAAAACGGGGGCAATGGTGGACTTTAATTACGAGGCGCGACCGTTTGTTCAGGTACCTGCGCTGCATGGGAATTGCGCTTCCTACCTATCTGGTAATAGGGATCTATGCGACATTCGGTAACGAAATCGCAGATGCGCTTGGTATCACCGGTGTTGTAGCGGCTACCTGTGTGCTTTATACCTATATCGGGATTGTAAGCGGCGATATTTTCAGCGGGGTGCTGAGCCAATGGCTCGGATCAAGGCGAAAGGCGATCGGGTACATGCTGCTGGCAACTTTGCTGATAACGCTGGTGCTGCTTTCGGGTTGGCTGCAGACCGCCGCACAACTGTATTTCTGTTATACCCTGCTCGGTTTTTCGATAGGTTATATTGCCATGTTTCTCACCACTACGGCGGAGCAATTCGGAACGAACCTGAGGGCAACCGTTACCACTTCCGTGGCCAACAATGTACGGGCAACGGTTCTTGTCACCCTGCCGGCATTCCAGTTTTTGAAGCCATTTACCGGAACCTTGTCTGCGGCAGCCCTGGTGGGTGCATTTTGCTTCCTGCTGGCCTTTGTTTCACTTTTCGCTATGGAAGAAACCTTCGGAAAAAACCTTGATTTTGAGGAGGAGTAACATGGCAGAAGTCAGAGTTCGGAAGTCGGAAGTCGGAAATCGGTCCGGCAGCATCCGACCTCCGATCTCCGATCTCCGATTTCCGATTTCCGATCTCACTTTTTCTTCCGATACACACAGGTGGAGTTGTCCGAATGCACGTAATATGACTTGTAGTTTTTGGCTTTGGGATCTGTGCAGCCTTCGAGGTTCAGTATTTCAACTTTCCTGAACTCTACGGGATGGCTTTCGCTCTGGAGTGAAATGGTGCCGCGGGAAAGCAGTTTCCCGTCGACCAGCAGGCCGGGTTGCTGTCCGCTCACAGATCCGCCTCCCATCTGCGGTTTTTCGTATTCGAGTACTTTTTCCCCGTTGGCAAAATGGCGGATCAGCGAATCTCCGAGTACCAAAACCTCGGCTGTTACCCACTGGTCGCCGGCATAGGTTTGGGAAGTTGAGTTGATGCAATGTTTGGTTTCAAGCTTGCCGTCAATGACTACGTTGGTTCCCGGGGTGCAAAGGTTGCAGGTAGTCCTCGGCTGCTTTCCGTTGCCGCCCAGGAACTGCACCTCGATAGAAACCGGGAAGTCCTGGTCTTTCCCCATCGAGGCTGCGCTCTGCCCGTGCACCATAACGCCGCTGTTCCGCCAGGCCCAGCCCTCTCCCTGGGGTGCCTGTTCGCCTACAAAGCGGTACTCGATCCTGAGTTTGTAATAGGCGTACTCCTTTTTGTAAAAAATATGGCCATACTGCTGTTTGAAAGCGTCGTATTCGTCGTAACGAACCACCATCTTGCCGTCTTCTACCCGAAAAGTATTCAGGTAGTTGTCATTGAGCTCACGGCCACGGATCTTGATTTCCCAGCCATCCAGGTTTTTCCCGTTAAACATCGATTCCCAGGCTTCCGGTGTTTGCTTTTGCTGGGCAACGGCACCAAAAGATACCAGGGATAGTACGGCTGCGAGGGCCTGTGCGAGCACTTTTTTTGAAACGGACATATGAATGGAAGTATGGGGGGTTACTATACAAACTTGTTATCGACGTATTTTGCTTCCGCGACGAATTCTTTTACCTTTTGCTCATCGTCTTTTTTGCAGATAAGCAATACGCCGTCATATTCGGCAACAATAAAGCCCTCCAGCCCGTTGATGACAACCAGCTTGTCCTGGGGCGTTTTGATGATGCAGTTTTTGGTATCATGCAACAGCAGCGTGCCGGTGGTTACATTCTCGTTGCTGTCCTTTTCGGATACTTCGTACAGCGATTTCCAGGTGCCGAGATCCGACCAGCCGAAATCACTGAGAATGACATATACATTATCAGCTTTCTCCATAATGCCGTTGTCTATGGAAATGTTTTTGCATTGTGCATAGGCACGCGTCAGAAACATACTTTCGGAGTCGGTGTAGTAAAACTCGTTTCCTTCTTCGAAAAGATCATAGGTGTCGGGCATCGTCTTTTTCAACGCAGCTTTGAAAGTGCTGGCGCTCCAGATGAAGATGCCGGCATTCCACACAAATTCGCCGCTTTCAATGAATTGGATCGCGAGGTCGAGATGCGGTTTTTCAGTGAAGGTTTTAACTTTCTTCACCATTTTTTTGTCGGGAACGTACTGGATATAGCCGTATCCGGTGTCAGGCCGGTTAGGCTGGATGCCCAGGGTCACCAGGATACTCTCCATGCGGGTAGCGCCGAGGCCGATCCGGATCGTATCCTGGAAGATGTCTTCCTGCAGGATAATATGATCCGCGGGAGCTACTACGATGTTGGCGTCAGGGTTTTTTGAAGCGATTTTGAAACATGCATAGGCTACGCAAGGCGCGGTATTCCGCCTGCTGGGTTCCAGGAGTATCTGGTCCGGGCCGAGAAAAGGGAGCTGCTCGGTCACCAGCTCTTTGTATTCCGCGCTTGTGACAACGTAGATATTGGTTTCCGGGCAAATTTGCTGGAATCTTCCCGCAGTTTGCTGAAGAAGTGTTTTCCCGGTTCCAAGCACATCATGAAACTGTTTCGGGAAATTGGTGCGGCTGAAAGGCCAAAAGCGGGTGCCTACGCCTCCCGCCATTATCACTACAAAGGTATTATTCATTTCAAACTGGTTACATGCCCGTTACTTCCTTATTTTTCATCTGTCAAAAAGTTATGAGCCCCGGCGGCAGACCGACTATTCATCGGCCGGTTTGTGTGTCGTTAAAACCTTACGGCTCATGGCTATTTCCTCTTCGGTTACAAAGCTATTTCGGTTTGTCTGCTTTACCAAATCAAAACCGGCCCTGTTTTTATTAAGATATTGATAGAGAGCTGATTATGGTCTGTTTATAACAGAACCAATTGTTTTTATGGCACAACTCAGAAAAAATAGTAGAAAAATAATAAATTTGTTATGTTTGCATAACAATTAATCAGGACTCATATGAAGCTTTTAACGTACTTCTGTTCACTTGCAGTACTTCTGATAATCGTTGGAGGTACCGCTGCTTTCGCTCAGGTTACGCTTACCGGTAAGGTTACAGAGTCGGGTTCGGGCACTCCCCTGGTGGGAGTGAGTGTGAGGGTTAAAGGAAAAGTAGCCGGGACCATTACGGACACCAGAGGCGATTTTTCCCTGACTGTGTCTGCCCCGCCGCCTTTTACGCTCGTATTTTCTTCTGTGGGTTTTCAGCCGCAGGAAATAGACGTAACCGGTGGGCGGTCCGATATTTCGGTCGCACTGGAGGAGGAAATAATTATGGGACGGGAAGTGATTGTTTCTGCCTCGCGCGTGGAAGAGAGTGTGCTCCAATCGCCGGTATC
This sequence comes from Ravibacter arvi, assembly GCF_039540405.1. Lineage (NCBI taxonomy): Bacteria > Pseudomonadati > Bacteroidota > Cytophagia > Cytophagales > Spirosomataceae > Ravibacter > Ravibacter arvi. The sequence continues at coordinate 38,128 of NZ_BAABEY010000012.1, read as the reverse complement.
GATCGAACGACTCGACATCCGGTCGATCCGGGAAAGTCCGGCCCCGTCTTTTTTTGATGCAATCCGAAACCTGAAGGGGGTAGACATGAGTACCCAGTCACTCACTTTCAGTAATCCCAATACCCGTGGTTTTTCCGGTAACGGGAACCTCCGGATGGTTCAGCTCGTGGACGGAATGGACAACCAGGCCCCAGGCCTTAATTTCTCCGTAGCCAATATAGCGGGCTTGTCGGAGCTTGATGTGGAGAGCGTCGAGCTGTTGCCGGGCGCGGCTTCGGCCCTCTATGGCGCAAATGCCGTCAACGGGATTCTGCTCATGAACAGTAAGAGCCCGTTCCTGTACCAGGGGCTCAGCGCTTATGCCAAAACCGGCATCATGCATGCGGATAATCGTGTGAAGCGGTATTCGCACGAACCGGAGGCCACTACCCCTTTCTACGACGTGGGGATTCGCTACGCCAAGGCATTCAATAACAAGCTCGCCTTCAAGGTGAACTTTACCTACCTGAAAGCCAAAGACTGGCAGGCAACCGATTACCGCGATCAAAGTCTTTCCAACGGCTATGGATTCAACGGGACCGAAGCCTGGAATCCGGGATATGACGGTGTCAATGTGTATGGTGATCCGTCAGTAGGAATCGCCTCTTTCCTGGGGAGCAACCTGGCTGCGATGGCAGCCGCCATCGACGCGCTGAAGCCGCTGCAAGCGGGTTTAACCACCCTCGGCGGTCTTCTTGCGCAGGCAGGGATATTCGAAGGTGTGAATACGCCGGCCCTGGGTTACCAGAAAGTACTGAATGACCTCTACGGAGACCGTACCTTCGCAAGAAGAGGCTATACGGAACGCGATCTGGTCGATTACAACGCCTACAGCATCAAAACCAATGCCTCACTCCATTACCGGATCAACGACAATGTAGAGGCGATCCTGCAGGGCAACTGGGGGCTTGGTACCACGGTTTATACCGGCGCCGACCGGTATTTTATCAAGAATTTCACGATCGGCCAGTACAAAGCCGAGGTAAAAGGCGCTAACTTTTTTGTCCGCGCCTATACCACCCAGGAAAACTCCGGCGATACGTATGCCGTAGGCCTGGCAGGACTCGGTGTCAACAGGATGTGGACGATGCAAAACGGGCAGGTGGTCACCGACCCGACTTATTTTGCTCGTTATGGGGCTACTTATGCCGGCGCAACGCTGGGGCCGCTGCTCGATAATACTTTCAAGGCTTACCAGGCCTCCGGACCCGAAGCCGCCCTGATGACTTACCTGAACCAGATTTCCTATTTCAGCACACGGCAAAATGACATTGCGGCGCAGATAAGGCAGATGCCGGGAGTTGGCGACGGGCGCAGCGAAACGCCGGGCTCAGCGGCATTCACTGATCGCCTCAATGCAGTAACCAGGATTCCCATCCCGGGAGATGCAGGCAACGTAGGCGCCAAGTTCCTGGAAAGGACTGCCCTCTACCATTTGGAAGGTATGTACAATTTCAACAAGGTGCTTGATCCGAAAATAGTGGAGATTATAGCGGGAGCCAGCTACCGCCTGTTTGACCTGAATTCGAAAGGCACGCTCTTTTACCAGGACGAAAATGGAAAGGAACCCAATATTACCGAAATCGGCGGGTATGTTCAGGCGCAGAAAACCATTGCGGATATTTTTAAGTTGACGGGATCGGTCCGCTATGACAAGAACAACAATTTCAAAGGGCAGTTTTCACCGCGTGTTTCCGGGGTGCTTACCCTGGCCAAGAATCACAATGTGAGGGCGTCTTTCCAGACTGCTTTCCGGATTCCCGATACGCAGGCGCAGTTCATAGACCTGATTACACCACAGGCGCGGCTTATCGGCGGGTTACCGGAACTGCGGGAGAAGTATTTTACCGGGGCCCAGGTGATCAACCTCAAGACAAGGCAGCCGTTTGTATTTACCGAATTTAAGCCGGAGCGCGTGATTTCAACGGAAGTCGGCTACAAAGGCCTGATCGGGGAATCGCTTTTTGCGGATGTCTATTACTACAACAGTACCTACAAAGACTTTATTGTCGGCAATAACCTGATGGTAACGTCGGGCCCCAACAGCGGTCAGATTTTCGGAATGCAGGGAAACTATGAAAAAGATATTAAAACACACGGATTCGGCCTGGGGCTTGACTATATTTTGCCGTATCACTTCAATTTGGGTGGAAATATCTCCAACAATACGCTTAGAGCCGGTGGTGTTAAAATGTTCAGCTCCGAAATGAACAAAGCGGTGCTGGATGATGGTTCCGACATCGGGTTCAATACCCCAAAATTCCGTTACAGCCTGACGCTGGGCAACCGGAATATCGCGCGTACAGGCTGGGCGTTCAACGTGGTCTGGCGTCGGCAGGATGCTTTCATCTGGAATTCTTCTTTCGTGCCGAACGGGTTGAAATTTGCAACGGACCGCTCGAGACAGTCCATAATACCCGCTATTTCCACGGTAGATGCTCAAATCAGCAAAAAGATTTCGGCTATAAAATCGGTTCTGAAGGTGGGTGGTACCAACATTTTCAACCAGCAGTATATTACGGGTTGGGGCAACCCGACGGTAGGTTCCATGTATTACCTGTCGCTCACATTTGATCAGTTGCTGAACTGACGGCGGTCGGGATGACCGTCCCGCCGGAGGGTCATCCTGTGAAAGAAGTTTTTTGCGAAAACACCTTGTAGCGGAGGTGACAAATAGATGTTGTCAATGGAAGCGCATCTGCCGGATGGTCATCCTGAATGGAACGCAGTGGAACTGAAGGATCTCCTGTTGCAAGAAAAAAGTTCTCTGAAAGGGATTGGGTACTGGGAGCGGGAGATCCCTCCACTGCGGTCGGGATGACCCTCCGGTTGGAGCGGCGCTAAACCTGTTGTTGTCAATGGTAGCGCATCTGCCGGATGGTCATCCTGAGCGGAGCGCAGCGGAGTCGAAGGATCTCCTGTTGCTATAAAAAAGCCCTCTGAAAGGGATTGGGTACAGGGACAGGGAGATCCCTCCACTGCGGTCGGGATGACCCTCCGGTTGGAGCGGCGCTAAACCTGTTGTTGTCAATGGTAGCGCATCTGCCGGACGGTCATCCTGAATGGAACGCAGTGGAACTGAAGGATCTCCTGTTGCTAAAAAAAAGTCCTCTGAAAGGGATTGGGTGCAGGGACCGGGAGATCCCTCCGCTGCGGTCGGGATGACCGTCCGGTTGGAGCGGCGGCATACCTCTTGTTGTCAATGGTAGCGCATCTGTCGGATGGTCATCCTGAAGCGGAGCGCAGCGGAGTCGAAGGATCTCCTGTTGCTAAAAAAAAGTCCTCTAAAAGGGATTGGGTACTGGGACCGGGAGATCCCTCCATTCCGCTGCGCTCCAGTCGGGATGACCCTCCGGTTGGAGCGGCGGCATACCTCTTGTTGTCAATAGGAGTGTAGCCATGCCGGGACCGGGAACGCGTGCATTTGACAGCTATGCCGCGCTCGTGAAGTCCAACAAGCTGATGATCTGGACTAAAATTTTTGTTAGACTGTTAAAATGGATACTTTTGCGCCATCATCTATATCAAATTGCCCAGTTTCCCAACAAACATGCGCATACACAGCCAGGTCCTTCTTTTGTTCTCGGTCTTTGTTTCATTTGCCCATGTTTCTGTTTGCCAGAGTACGTTTGCTCCTTTGAACGACGACTATTACCACCTGATTGAACGTTACGAACTGAGGCACCAAAAGCTGTCTTCAAAGTTTCATTCCGGCATCAAACCATTTGAAAGGAAAGCTGTCGTTGAGTTTTTGGAGGAAATTGAAGCCGAACCACGGTTGGAATTCAACGAAAGGGATGATGCCAATTTCCGGTTCCTGAAATGGGATAGCTGGGAGTGGACGCGGGACACCGCGAATTTGGTAAAGGGCACTTTCAGGCGGATTTCTGAAAAAACAGGCCGGCAGCGCAGGTTATGGGCACACCCGGCAGACTTGTACAGTCACCGGTCAAAAGACTTCGATATCCATGTCAATTTTGTGACCAACAATTTTATCGGGAAGGATGGCAACCTGGGCAAGGCCGTCATGTTCTCAGGGCGTGGTATGGAACTGAGGGGCATGATCAACGAAAAGCTGGGGTTCTATACCTATGTCTCCGATAACCAGGGGTTCTTCCCCCGATACGTACAGGATTATACCGACCACCTGAACTTCCCCGGCGAGGGGCTCACCAAAATCGGCGCCCGGAAAAAAAATGCAGATTTCTTTTCGGCCCGGGGCTATATCACCTTCCATCCGCTGAAAAGTATTAATCTCCAGTTCGGGCACGATAAAAATTTCTTTGGCAACGGGTACAGGTCGCTTTTCCTTTCGGACAACAGCGCTCCCTACCTTTTTCTCAAGCTGAACACCAGGATTGGGCGGTTCAATTATACCAATTTGTGGACCTCAATGATCAACAACCAGGATGCTCCCTATCCGAACCTTCTCCGGAAAAAGAAGTATACGGCCATGCATCATCTGAGCGTGAACATAACGGACCGCCTGAATATCGGTTTTTTTGAAGCGGAGGTGTTTGCCCGGGATAGTACCGGCGGAGGTTTTGACGCCAACTACCTGAACCCGATCATCTTTTATCGTTTTGTTGAGTCGTACCTGGGGAGTTCTGACAATGCATTGCTCGGGTTGGATTTCAAATGGCTGGCCTTGAAAAATACTTCATTGTATGGCCAGGCCATGATCGATGAATTCCTCAGCAGGGACCTCTTCAACGGCAGGAAATCCTGGACAAGGAAGTACGCTTTTCAGTTGGGCGCCAAGCGCGTGGATGCCTTTAATATTCCTAACTTTGATCTCCAGACCGAATACAACGTGGTGTATCCTTACACTTACAGCCACCGCGACGGGGACAGGAATTATATGCATTATAAGCAGCCTCTTGCGCATCCGCTGGAGGCTAACTTCCGGGAGTTTCTTGGAATCGCCCGGTGGCAGATGAATGAAAGGCTGACACTATACGGGACGATGATGCTGGCGAAAAAAGGAATGGATACGGCGGGCTTGAATTACGGCGGGGATCTTACCCTGGATTACGATACCCGGGTTTATGATTCGGGCGTTCACGTTGCACAGGGGATGGTCAGGAGAACCCGCCTGTTTGATCTCCGGTTTTCTTACCTGCTCAAACAAAATCTCTTCCTGGATTACCGGATGATGAAGCGGAAGGTTGCAGGGTTTAAAACCGGTGCGGTCCCGAATACAGATTTATTTTCGGTCGGTATAAGGTACAATATGCCATACAGACAACAGACTTTTTAATTATGGAAATCAGCCACATTATCAGGGAGGAACTGCTGGAAGCGCAAAATGTGTTGGACAGCTTTATCCGGAATCCCGACAATATTGAAAGGATCGCTGCGGCTGCAGCCCTGATTTCGGAGGCAATCCTGGCCGATGGCAAGGTGCTTTCCTGCGGTAATGGAGGTTCACATTGTGACGCCATGCATTTTGCGGAAGAGTTGACCGGCAGGTTCCGGGATGACAGAAGGGCATTGCCCGCGATTGCTATTTCCGATGTCAGCCACTTGTCCTGTGTGTCCAATGACTATGGGTTTGACGCCGTTTTTTCCCGTTTTATCGAAGGCGTGGGCCGGAAAGGCGATGTACTGCTCGGCATCAGCACCAGCGGAAATTCAGCCAACGTGATAAAAGCCGTTGACGCAGCGCGCGGGAAGGGGATGAAAGTTATTCTGCTAACCGGTAAAGACGGCGGCAAGCTTGCCGGTAAAGCCGATGTTGAAATCAGGGTACCTCACTTCAGGTATTCCGATCGCATCCAGGAAATTCATATCAAAGTCATTCACATCCTGATTCTCCTGATAGAAAAGGCGGTATTATGAAAGTAAGACCTGCGGCCTGGATCGTTCAAGACGGTTTGGTACTCACCATGCGCTACCAATACGGGACAGAAATCGTGCATGTCTTACCGGGCGGCAACCCCGATCCCGGCGAGGCCCTTCCCGAAACCCTGGCGCGGGAGCTGGAGGAAGAACTCGGCATTACCGCCCGGATAGGGAGGATGATCCTGGCATGTGAAGTGCTGAATTTCAATCAGAAGGAAGACACGCTTCATTGCGTTTTCGAGGCGGAGATTGCGTCCGGCGAGCCGCACCTCGACCACGGGCACACATCTGCCCAGGCAATTGCCTGGATCTCTCCTGATGAGCTTGCGCAATTGACTTTGTATCCGAATGTATCTGAATTCCTGGGGGAAACCACCGGGAGTTTCCGGTATGCGGGACCTGTGGTTCAACCTTACAAAAGCTAACGCTCCGCTACATTTGCAGGCGTTTTGTCGATGAGCAGGTTGGTTTTCCCCTTTTGTTTTTTCAGGTCAAACTCGTCGTACAAATCACCGACCGCCGTATAGGTTTTAAAATTCAGCCTGTCGTTCTCCACTTCGATAACGTGGAACAGTTGGGTGTAGATCGCTTTTCTATCCATCCAGCCTGCTTTGTCGACATGTGAATCCGTCATTTTCGGGCCGCTGACGGATACCACGTACATAGTACCCGATCTGGCCTTATCTTTCATAGGTATTTTTGCCATTCCGCGGGCGTAAGTATGATCGTGCCCCTGTAACACCAGGTCAACCCTGTATTTGTCAAAAAGCGGCTTAAAGGTTTCACGCATGCGTTTGTTATCCCGGGTTTGCTTGGGCGAAAAGATAGGGTGATGGAAGGTAATGACCGTCCAGCGCTGCGGGTTGTTGGCAAGCAACGGTTCCAGCCACCTGGCCTGGGCTTCCAGGTGCCGGTCGCTTTCCTCTACCATGTCGGAGTTGAGGGAAATAAATCTTACTCCCTGGATATCCGCATAGTAGACCGTTTCTTCGAGCCCCTCCGGGCCGTTCAGCGGAAGATTGAATTGCGCGCGCCAGAATTTGGAGATGGTGTTCTCCTTTTGATCATTGTCGAAATGGTCATGGTTCCCCGGCGTCGGAAAATTAGGGATCATGGCATGAATGAAGCCGCCGGCATCAAAGAACTCACCCCATTCCACGTCTCTGTTGGCCCTGTTGATCAGATCGCCGGCATAAATGGCAAGCCTGGCATCAGGCGCTTTCTTAAATGCTTCGCGTGCTACCCGTGACCACAGTGAGCGCATATTGACCTGCACATCGCCATAGTAGAGAAACTGTAATTTCGAGTTGTCCTTCTGCGCAGTGTTGAAGTGTATCCACTCGCTCCAGTAGTGGCCTGACCCTACGCGATAGGCGTATTTGGTATTGGGAGTCAATTTTTCGACCAGGATCGAATGATATACCGCCGACGGGGTGCCTTCGACCTCCAGCCGGGCCGACGTGGCCTGGTAGCGGGTTGCATTTTTTACGAACCTTGGGTCGGCTTCCGCCGGGGCAATTTCCAGGTAGCTGACCTGGGTGGTATCGGTGGTTCTCCAGTTGAAGGCGGCTGAGGTAGCCGGCTCTGTGGTCGCATTCAGAATGATCCGGTCAGGAAAAGCTCCCGGAACATAGAGAGATTCCAGCGATTGGGCGGAAAGGCCCGTAGCAAGCTGACAGCAGAGCGAAAGACAGAGGTACTTGATAACCGACGCAGACTTTTTCATTTCAATTATTGGGTGACCGAAACACAGCGTGAATCCCCATATTGCAGGACACGCTCCTGTTTAATACGCCGATTTTGAGGAATTCGGCTACTCTAGTCAAAGGATAACTCGGCTACCACCGGCAGGTGGTCCGATGCGTAAGTCTCGGAAATGACCTGGTGCTTCAGCGTTTTGATCCGTTTTTCTTGCGTGTACAGAATAAAGTCGATGGTTTTTCGGGGCCTGATTACCGGGATGGTAGGTGGACAATCTTCATTGCATGTGCGGGTAAAGGCGCTGCTCAGCCGGCTCAGTTCTCTGCTTTCGGGAACTGCATTAAAATCACCGGCCAGGATCACCGGGTCGGTTTTGGTCGCCAGGTTTTTGAGAATGAGCTCACATTGAAACAGGCGGGTGGCTTCGGTAAGATCCAGGTGAGTGGATCCGAACCAGATCCGGTCGCCTTTGCGGGGTTCTATCGCAACGGCAGCCAGCGTTCTGGGTTCTCCTTTTACATTTTCGGGGAGGGGCAGCGGAAGCCGGAGCGAGTCCACCGGCGGGAATTTCGACAAAACTGCAACACCGTAATCACCGCCTTCATGGTCGATCGCTTTGGCGAAAAAAAAGTGCATGCCTGTAAGCGCTGCCAGTTCGCGTGCCTGGTGAACTCCTTTCCCCGAGCGGATCGTGTTCACGTCAACCTCCTGGAGGGCGACCAGGTCCGGGTCGGAGGAACGGATTACACGCGCAATTGCCGGGAGATCTATAAACCCGTCGGTTCGTTCGGGTGGATTGGCATGGTGTATGTTGTAGCTCATTACCTTTAGCCGTACCGGCCGGTTTGCTTGTGATTGGGCAGTGGAAGTGCCCCCGGACAGTACCGTCAGCGACAGGATGAGGATTTGCAGCGTTCGTTCGAAATTCATAGCAACATGGTAAATGAGTGGTACAAACCTATTTATTTTTCAATTTTATTGGGTTAAGAAGGCGCACATTTTAACTTTATGACGGTAAAGTTGCAGCAAGCCGGGATGTGTACGGCGCTCCGGGCCGGGAGGCCATTATTAAATTGTTAAGGAAAGGGACTGATCGCTATAGCTTGTCAAAAATAGCGAATTTTGTGTAACGACTTTTTTACACCATTATAGAACTGACAGTTTAACGTGTAAAGCAAGAAATCGGATATGGATGAAGAGATGTTTGAGATCTTGTATCACCGGTATTTCGGAAAGGTGTACCGTTTCGCCATGCGGCATGCCCGGGAGGCACAGGAGGCCGAGGACCTGGTGCATGACGTTTTTCTGAAATTCTGGAAAAACCGGCACAGTTTCGTGGCTGCCATTCCTCCGGACGCGCAACTGCTTGTGATTGCCAAACACGCCGTAATCAACCGGTATCGGCGGGAACTGCTGCGCAAGGACGCCGCCGTGTTCCTCGTCGCGCAAGGCCAGCAGGATTTGAACACTGCCGATTTCCTTCTCCGTGAAAACGAAATGTCGGAAGAGCTGCAAAAGGCGCTTGCCGGGCTCCCCCCAAAGCGACGGGAGATATTTGAAAAGAGCCGCTTTGAAGTCATGACCTACGAGGAAATCGCCTCGGATATGGGAATCTCGAAAAATACGGTCGAAAGCCAGATGGTAAAAGCGCTCAAGTTTTTACGCGAACGATTGGCACATGTTGATCTTCATCTGTAAACCTGTGGCCTGTCTCAGGCTTCACCAATAAAATTTTTTAAAAAAACAGCATCCCGGATAAAGGTCGGTCGCAGGATATTTGTATTAGCTCTGTAAATAGTCTTTGCGACAATGGTAACCAGAGCGCTTCTTCAAAAATACCGGGAAGGTAAATGTTCTCCCCAGGAGCTGGAAATACTGAGTCAGTATTTTGCAGGGTCGAATAACCGGGAACTGGACAAAATTCTGGACGAAGACTGGGAGAGCTCCTCCGAAAGCCGGCCGGAACCCGACTGGCAGGAACCCGGTAAACGTATATTGGCGTCGTTAAAAAATGAGCTGCGCGGGGAGCGAACTTCTTTTGATGACGGAACACCCCGGAATTCCCTCCGAACGGGCTTTATCAGGCGGTGGGCGGCTGTTGCGGCAGCGATTTTGCTGATCACCGGTGGCGGCTTCCTGTTCTGGCAGCAGCAGGCGTCGTTCAGGGCGGTGACTTTGCCGGAAAACGACCTTGTGGTAAAACGAAATGACAGCGAAACCCCCCTTCCGTTTTTGCTGCCCGACGGTTCCGGAGTTACACTTCAACCGGGCAGTACGCTTACATATCCAAGGGAATTTGAAACGGGCCGGCGCCTGGTCAAACTTGACGGAAACGCTTTTTTTGAAGTCGTCAGGGACAGTCTTCAACCTTTTTTTGTAACCACGCGTGCACTGAACGTACGCGTGCTCGGGACCAGCTTCAATGTTTTTTCACAGGATGACAAGCCTGCTGAAGTGTCGGTTGTAACCGGGAAAGTAGCCGTTTTCCTGGAAGAACCCAAGGAAAGTATTGTTCTGAAACCGAATGAAAGAGCGGTGCGGCTGAATACGAAAGCAGAGCTGACCAAAGTGCTGGCGACGGAACCGGTACCGGTCAGGCGGGAAGCAATGGATGAAATATTTGACTTCCAGGAAACTCCGGCGGCAAGGGTATTCGAGGCGATCGCGAAGGCGTATGAAATACGGATACGGTATGACGCCGAAGTGATCAGAAACTGTACGCTGCGTGCCCGGCTGGGCGATCAGCCGCTGTTTGTTAAGCTCGACATGATTTGCAGCCCGCTCGGTTTGACGTATGAAATAGAAGGGACGGAAATTGTAATCAAGGGCGAAGGATGCCACGACGATATCAACCAATAAACAAGCCATTTAACTACTTGCCTATGCAGTAACGACTATCCGGATAAAAAAATGAGAAAAGGCCGCAGATGCCGGAAACATCTGCGACCATAACAGGGGAGCTCCCGGAAAGAGCCGCCTGCAGCAGGTACGCAAAAAGCGCACCCGGCTATTGTAATGCCCAATTTTTCAGGAAAATGAACAAAACGAATTGAATTTATGCATTTTAAACAAGGTTGGCAACATCTTGCATGGAAGGCCATGAGGATTTCACTACTACAACTGGTACTAATCGCGGTTTGCTGCGGTATGGGTTGGGCCAATCCCGGTACCGCCCAGGACCTTCTGAACCGAACGGTCACACTTCAGGTGAAAGAGCAGAAGCTCGGTTATGTCTTATCCGCAATTGAGCGCCAGGCAAATGTAAGGTTTGTGTACAGTCCGCAGACCATACGCGCTGGGAACAAGGTTTCGATGGCAGCAGACCGGCAGAAGCTTTCTGAAGTGCTGAGCCGGTTGTTTGAGAAAACAGCGATTCAATGGGAAATTGTCGGCGGCCAGATCGTCCTCAAAAAGGTAGCAGCGAAGCCAGAGCAGAGTCTGCTGGACGAACCGTTGCAGCTTGCCGTTGAGGGCGGCCCGGAAACTATTGCGGATCGCAGCGTAAAAGGCCGCGTTGTGGACGGCACTACAAAGGAACCGCTGCCCGGCGTGAATATCCTGGTAAAAGGAACGCAGCAGGGAACGGTTTCGGACCTGGACGGCAACTTTCAGCTCGAATTGAAAGACGAAAACAATGCCGTGCTTGTTTTTTCTTTCGTCGGGTATATTACACAGGAGGTTGTACCGGGCGGCCGTACCGATTTGTCGGTTTCCCTGGTGGCAGATGAAAAAGCGCTGGAAGAAGTGGTGGTAGTCGGATACGGTACCCAGAAAAAGGTAAACCTGACGGGCGCCATTACGGTGGCTGACCCAAAAAAGATAGCCAACAGGCCTATCACGACCTCGTCCCAGGCATTGCAGGGGCTTAACGGGCTTTACGTGAACCAGAACTCCGGCCAGCCGGGCAACGACCAGGCGACCATCCGGATTCGCGGCGTCGGTACACTGAATGACAACAACCCGCTGGTGCTGATAGACGGGGTATCTTACCCGTTGCTGGACATTAACCCGAATGAAATTGAAAGTATTTCAGTCCTCAAAGATGCTGCCTCTACGGCAGTTTACGGTTCCAGGGCGGCCAACGGGGTTATCCTGATCAAAACCAAAGCAGGTAACCGGGGTGAAGGCTACAAGGTGAGCTACAACAATTATTTCGGTACCGAAAAAGCCATCAAGCTGCCGGATGTGGAGTGGGACCCGATCAATTTTATGAAATACAAAAACATCGCGCTGACCAACGAGGGCAAATCGAAAGAATACACCGATGCCGAGATTGAGGAGTACACCAAAGGTATGGCGAATGACCCCAACGGTTATATGTATCCGCGGACGAATCCCTATGAAATCGCACTTCGGAGAGGTTTTATCCACGAGCATAACGTTACGGTTTCCGGTGGCGGCGACAAGCATAACCTGGCCCTGACCTTCGGCGCGATGAACCAGACCGGTATTCTGAAATACGACAAGTCCAAGGCAAGCCGCTATTCGATCGGCCTGAACGGAAAAGTCGATATCAATAAGTTCCTTTCCATAGGCGGGAAAATTTCAGGTGTTTTCAGGAAGTACGACGAGCCGCAGGTTACTACCAACAGCTACTGGCAAAATGCGATTTTCAGGACCGTACCGATTTTTCCCGTCCAGATCGCAGACGGCAGGTACGGCAATACCTGGCTGCGGTCCACCGGGTTAAACGTCTGGTCAAACACGCTGGCCAACCTCAAAGAAGGAAGCCGTGACTATGTCAGGACGCGACTGCTGGCCAACGTTTTTGCTGATGTGAAGCTCCCGCTGAATATTAATTACCGGGTTAACCTGGCAGCCAATAATTATGATTATGTGCAGCATGTATTCCGGCCCTACCTGGAAAACGTTAATCCCAAAACGCTCAACCCGGTTATTGTGAATGCGACGGCGATGGGTTTCCGCCGGTATGAAAAGGAAATCAACCTGACCGGCTTCCACACGCTGGACTGGAACAAGCAAATCGGGGAAAACCACAACTTATCAGCGCTTTTGGGGAGCAGCGTGGAAACGTTCTCATGGGAGTTTTTTACTTCTCAGAAAGAAGGGGCTCTCGACAACGAGCTGACGGACATGGATGTGTTCCTCATCAATCCGCAGGTTACCGGGTACTCCAACAAATCGGCGATCCTGTCTTATTTCGGCCGGCTCAACTATAATTTCGCCGATAAGTACCTGGTAGAAGCCAACTTCCGCTACGACGGTTCCTCGCGGTTCGCAAAAGGGCAGCGCTGGGGGCTGTTCCCCTCTTTTTCATTGGGGTGGAGAATGGACCAGGAAAACTTCCTGCGTGATGTGAGCTGGATCACCAACCTGAAGCCCCGGTTCTCATGGGGGAAAATCGGGAACCAGCAAATTGACCTGTGGCGGTATATGAAATCGGTGACTCTCGGGCAAAATTACGCTTTCGGCCAGACGGAAGCCCTGGGCGCCGCGGCCACCGAAGGGGCCGACCCTTTACTGAGCTGGGAGACCACTACGATGTCCAACCTCGGTCTCGACATTACCCTGTTTAACGGGAAATTGAACACGACCGTGGAATTGTACAACAAAGCGACCGACGGTATTTTGCGCGCGATCAATTATGCGTCGCAGGTGGGTGACCTGACCGGCCCGACTACCAATATCGGTTCTATGAGCAACAAGGGAATTGAAGTATTGGTGGGCTACCGCGACCGGAAAGGCGGGGTAACCTATGAAATCGACGGGAGCCTGGCGTTCAACAAGAACCGGGTTACCAACCTGAATGGCCAGGAGATTGTGAGCGGGCGCTACATTACGAGAGAAGGCAGCCCCGTACAGTCCTATTACATTTATGAGGCCGAAGGGATTTTTCAGTCGGAAGCAGAAATAGCCGACCATGCTTTCCAGAATGCTGCTACCAAGGTGGGTTTCCTGAAGTACAAGGACCAGAACGGCGACAACAAAATTGATGCCAAAGACCGCAAGGTGTTTCACGGGGTAGTGCCCGAGCTGACTTATTCGCTTAACCTTGGGGCAGGCTACAAAGGCTTCCAGTTAAATGCGTTTTTCCAGGCAGTCGGCAATGTTTATACCTACCCGCAGGCGAACATCAGCTATCCGTACTACAACGGCGCTGGTGTTACCAAAGAATGGCTGACAGATGCCTGGACACCAGAAAATACCGGGGCGCGGCTGCCGATTCTGACCACCAGCACCGGCAATACTCTGAACTTTGAAAACTCTACTTTCTGGCTGCAAAACGCCTCTTATTTCCGGTTGAAGAACGTACAGCTAAGCTATGACCTTCCGGCTGCGGTAGTCAAAAAGCTTGCCATGAAAAACCTGAAGTTGTTTGTCAACGGGCAGAACCTGTTTACCATTACCAAAATGAAAAACTGGGATCCTGAAAAGAACCTCGAGGCAGACAATATTTTTTCTTATCCGCAGGTGAAAACATTCACCGCAGGTCTGAACGTGATCTTCTAAAAGCTTAATAGAAAATGAAAAAATATATCATTGCCGCTCTCTCTGCATTCGTACTGTCCGGGTGCAGCAGTATACTGGAAACCGAACCGGAATACAAATATTCAGAGGATACCTTCTGGAAAACCGAGACACAGGCCAACGCCGGCCTTACGGCGGCTTATGCTACCTTGAAAAAGCCCGGGATTTATGGCGGTGGAAGCTGGGCCACCCCGCTCTGGGAAGAAACTGCTACCCCTAATGCCACCGACTATAACAGCGCTTCCGGGTTTTTCAGGATTGCTGAAGGGATACACGACGGGTCAAACAGTGGCATCATCAACAACCGGTGGGCTCATGCCTATGAAGGGATTGGCCGGTGCAATACCTACCTGGCAAAAGTGCAGGCCATACCGATGGATGCTGCTAAAAAGAATCTTGGAATTGCCGAAGCAAAATTCCTGCGGGCACTTTATTACAGCCTGCTGATCAATTACTACGGTGATGCCCCCCTGATCCTGGACCCGCCGGTAAAGGAACATAATTCACTCCCGAGAGACCCGAAGGCAAAGATCTTTGACCAGATTATCAAAGATCTTGATGAGGCTGCAGCTGTCCTGGGGGAGACCCCTACGCAGGTCGGACGTGCCACCAAGGGAGCCTGTATTGCGTTGAAAGCGAGGCAATATCTCTATCACGGCAAGTTCCAGGAGGCGGCCGATGCGGCGAAACAGGTGATCGATATGAAGCGTTACAAGCTTTTCCCGAATTACCGAGGCCTTTTTATGCCGGAAAATGAGAACAACAGCGAAGTGATTTTCGATGTCCAGTATCTTTTTCCCAACCACTGCCATTCTTTCGATTTGATTCGCCGACAGTTCGATACCAGCGCACCTTTGCGTGACCTGGTCGACGCCTATCAAATGAATGACGGCCAGACTATTCAGGCATCTGCGCGCTATGATGCAAAAAAGTATTGGGAAAACAGGGACCCGCGATTCGGTATGACCCTGGTCTGGCCGGGTTCGAAATTCCGGGGAACCACCGTCACCGAGCGGACATTTGCCCAGACAGGCTTTACTTTCAAAAAGTACAGCATTTATGATGAGGACAATATCTACAATAACCTTATCAAAAACGATAGCCAGTCCGATATCAACTATATTGTGCTTCGGTATGCCGATGTACTGTTGATGTATGCGGAGGCGAAAACCGAGCTGAACCAGGTAGACGAGAGCGTATACGAGGCGCTTAATGCGGTCAGGACAAGGCCGACCGTCGCCATGCCGCCCATCCAGCACAGCGATGCCAAAGATGCCGCCAATTTCGTGGCCATGAGTGACCAGGCCGGGATGCGGGCCGCGATCCGCCAGGAAAGGAGGATCGAGTTTGCGGGAGAAGGATACTATTACATGGATATTCTGCGCTGGAAAACGGCGGAGATTGTCCTGAACGGCCCGATTTTTAAACATGATTACACCCAGAAGCTGATCCGGAAGTTCAACAAAGACCGTGATTATCTCTGGCCGGTGCCGGTTTATGAAATCCAGGAAAACCCTGCGCTTGAACCTAATAACCCGAATTGGTAACGAATATTTCTATTGGTAGCAAACCCAGGAATGGCGTATGAAAAAGAAAAATTTCAGCAAAGTTTTTTCGCGATTGGTCTTTAAAGCTTTTTATCTCCCCGTTTTCTTCGCGGTTGCGCTGGCTATGTCCTTCCAGTCCCATGCCCAGAAGAAAGCGGCCCGCAAGCCCAATATCATTTATATCTATGCCGATGATTTAGGCTATGGTGAAGTGGGGCCATATGGGCAGAAGAAGATAAAAACACCGTTCCTGGATCAGATTGCTGCTACCGGGATGAAGTTTAACAAGCATTATACGAGCACGCCGGTCTGTGCACCGGCGCGCTGTATGCTGTTGACGGGCCGCCATGGCGGGCATTCTTTCATCAGGGGGAATTACGAGCTCGGCCGGTTTGAGGATGACAAAGAAGGCGGCCAGATGCCATTGCCCGAAGGAACGGTTACCATTGCAAAGGTATTGCAGCAGGCGGGGTATAAGACCGGCGCCGTTGGAAAATGGGGGCTGGGCATGGCAGGCTCTTCCGGGCATCCCAACCGCCAGGGGTTTGACTATTTCTACGGCTACCTGGACCAGAAGCAGGCACATAACTATTTTCCCACACATTTGTGGGAAAATGAAAAATGGGATACACTCAACAATTCCTTTATAGAAGTTCACAGGAAATTCCCGGCAGATCCCACCGACAAGGATTTTGACTATTACACGGGAAAGGACTATGCGATCGATAAAATGGGGGAGAAGGCCAAGCAATTTATCAACGCGCACCGGGATGAGCCTTTTTTCCTTTACCTGCCTTTTACCATCCCGCATGTTTCGTTGCAGATCCACCAGGCTGAAATTCAGCAGTATGCCGGCCAGTTCGACGAAAAACCTTATCTGGCAGACAAAGGATATGTTGCCACAAAATACCCCTTATCGACTTACGCTGCCATGATTACTTATCTCGATAAGCAGGTAGGGGCAGTCATGGCGCAGCTCAGGGAGCTGGGGCTTGATGAAAATACCATTGTTCTTTTTTCGAGCGATAACGGCCCTACCTTCAATGGGGGCGTTGACCGCGACTTCTTCAATAGCAGCGGCGGATTGCGCGGGGGCAAAATGGAAGTATATGAAGGCGGGATCAGGGTGCCTTTCCTGGTGCGTTGGCCCGGTAAAATAAAGCCGGGAAGTGTTTCTGAAAGGCCGTCGGCTCAATTTGATATGTTTGCAACCCTGTGCGACCTGGCAGGAGTAAAAGCGCCCGTCAATGACGGAATTTCGCTTCTGCCCGAAATGACCGGCAAAGGCGTACCCGCATCAAGGGATTACCTGTATTTCGAGTTCCCCGAAAAAGGCGGACAACTGGCGATTCGCTTTGAGCGGTACAAGGCCGTCAAGACGGATGTTAAAGCCAACCGGAACGGCGCCTGGGAGTTGTACGACCTGGAAAGCGATCCGAAAGAAACCCGGAATATCGCAGCACAGCACCCTTCAATCATTGAGAGGCTGGATGGTATTGTCAGGAAGGAGCACCGGCCGGCAACCATCCGGGAATGGGAAATTGTTGATCCTAAATTTTAAAAATAGCGGTGAGCTGTGAGGGGTTGGGCTTTGGCGGTGCGCAAGCGAGCCGCCCGGCTAACACCTCACAGCTCAAATCTTTCACCCATATGAAATTTTTACAAGGAGTTTTAGGGGCGGTTGCCCTCGTCCTGGCCGGGGATTTGGCGGTACAGGCGCAAAAAGATTTCCTGGTTTGCGGTGACAGCAAACTGTTGGTCGTCGATTATCTGAGTTCAAAAGATTCTATCCCGGCGATCAGGCGCGAATGGGACGCTTCCAGGGACGCTGACCTTCCGGAGATATTCCGCACGCGAAAGTTCAGATCGATGGACGATTGCAAAGTTTCTCCCGACGGCAAACAACTGCTCGTGTCTTCTTCTTCAGGCGGGGTGGCGTTGCTGCATTATCCGGAGATGAAGGTGGTATTTTTTACCGAAGTAGGAAATGCACATTCCATCGAGTTTTTACCCGGAGGATTGATCGCTGTAGCAGGTTCCACACATCCCCAGGGAAATAAAGTCGCTATTTTCAACCCGGCTGTCTCGGATCAGCCCCTTGCGCAGGATTCGCTGTACTCCGGCCATGGTGTGGTGTGGCATGCGAAGAAGAAGCTTCTTTACGCGCTGGGATTGGATGTTTTGCGTGCTTATACCGTAGAATCGGATGCTAGAGGAATTGTCAGGCTTACCAAAACAAAGGAATGGAAGATCGAAGGTCAAAGCGGGCACGACCTCTTTCTGACTGCCGACGGCAAACAGCTCTACATCACCGAACATACCGGTGTATGGACCTTTGACCTGAAAAAGGAGAAGTTCGGGAAAATGCCGGATTTCCCTGATAAACCAGACATCAAAAGCATAGGCCGGAACCGGGAAGGGCAGATTCTCTACACGCAGCCCGAAGAGTCATGGTGGACTTTTTCCGTTAAAACGCTTCATCCCGAGCGGAAATTCGTCATTCCAGGCCTGAAAATTTACAAAGCCCGTTGGGTGAAATTGTAGTAGTTCCATACTGACCGGTATAAGGCGGGCAAAAACGGCTTTTTGATTCAAATCCCGGGTATTGGTATAAATTTGAGTATTGGTCCCCGGCTACCGGTTAACGGTGGGTCGGGGACCAGTTCCATACGGATGACAGCGTACAAGGTTTAAAATGACAAAACATGAATAAATCCAGCTTTCGTAAAAAGGGGAACCGTTTCAGGTATGGGTTGGCCCTGGCACTGGCGCTGCTGACAGCGGGCGCAGGTTATGCACAGGGGAATTTTAAGATTACCCATGGACCTTACCTGCAGGCATTGCACGATACCGGCGTGACAATTGTCTGGACTACCGATTCGCTGGCTACGGGCTGGGTTGAATTGGCGCCTGACGACAGTACGCATTTCTATCAGTCCGAGCGCCCTAAATTCTTTGCAAGTGACAACGGCTTCAAAAATATTTCAAAAATACATAAAGTGACCTTGCGTGGTTTGAGGCCGGGAACTGCCTATCGCTACCGGGTCTTTTCGCAGGAAGTAACGAGCCACGTAGGGGCCAGTGTACGGTATGGCCGGGTTGCTGCTACGCAGGTTTATCAGCGAAAACCGCTTCGGTTTGTCACAAGCGACCCTGCACAGAAAGAGGTTACCTTCGGGGTGATCAACGATATTCACGGTCGGAATGAAGTGATGGAAAAATTACTGGGGAACCTGGACTTCAAAAAGACCGATCTTGTCTTTTTCAATGGCGACATGGCGAATGACCTGCGTACGGAAGACCAGATGTTTACAGACTTTATGGATACCGGCACAAAAGTGTTCGCCTCTGAAGTTCCGATGTATTATGCCCGCGGGAACCATGAGACCCGGGGGCAGTACGCCAGCCCGTTTCCCCATTATTTTCCCTCGAGTACCGGCAAGCTTTATTACCTGGTACGCCGGGGCCCGATCTGTTTTGTAGTTCTTGACTGCGGAGAAGATAAACCGGATTCGGATATCGAGTATTCGGGTATTGTGAATATGGACTACTACCGTTCCGAGGAAGCGGAGTGGTTGAAAGAAGCCTTACAAAGCCCGGAGTACAAAAGCGCGCCGTACAAAGTGGTGGTTTGCCACATGCCGCCGTTCGGAGGTTGGCATGGCGAGAAAGAAATAGCAGAAAAATTTGTGCCGCTATTGAACCAGGCAGGTGCGCAAGTGATGCTGAGCGGCCACCTGCACCGCCATGTAAAGGCGGCGCCCGCCGGCGGCAGCCGATTCCCGGTGATGGTTAATTCAAATAACAATATGCTGCGGGCAAAAGCCAATGAGCAGCGGCTGTTAATCGAAGTCCTGGACCAGCAGGGAAAAGTTGTCGAGTCACTTGAGTTGAAGCCGCAAAAGTGATTGCGGAGAAAAAATACCCACCTGAACTATCTTCCAAAAATGAAATAGCCATGAGCTTTGAGGTATTAGCTACAAGCGGCACACAAACGGCTGATGAATAAATAGCTCACCCCTCACCGCTCAAAGCGGTCCGCCGCTGCGGCTCAAACCTTTTTATACAGATGAATTTCAACCCGTTTTCCCGGATATTTTTTACAAATGTTGCAGTCGTTTTTTTGATCATTCTGGTTTCAGCGGGCGGGGTCCGGGCACAATCAGACAGCTTGTCTTTCCTGCATGTTACCGATACGCATTTGATTTTTGACCTCGAGGATTACCACCCGGGCGTGATATCAAAGCGTAAGCACTACGGAAACGGCATTGTACCGTTAAAAAATCTCCTGGATTCAATTGTTTTTACAAGGGATATCCGGTTTGTGTCGATTACCGGTGACCTGGTCGACTTTTGTGAAGCTTCAACTGAAAACAGCGGAATGCGCTCTTTTCAGTTGGAGAGGTTCTGCCGCCTGATCGACCAGTACCCACTGCCGGTTTTTCTGAATATGGGTAATCATGACATTGCGGCGTATGGCTGGAAAAATGACCAGATGACGTCGTCTCAAAAGAACGCCGGGATGACGCGTGCTGCCTGGATCAGGTCTGCACATTCTTTTCGCAATGGTACTTACTATAGTCAGGCTTTGACAGTTGGCGGAACGGATTATCGCCTTATTTTTCTTGATAACGGCCATAATTCGGATGCATCGGCGAGAGCTCCCTACCTTGACCGGATCCAGCTGGACTGGCTGAGAGAACAATTGGCGATTTCGGAGAAGGACATAGAAATCGTTTTCATGCACATTCCGGTCGCCGACGATAAATCTCCGTCGGAACTTTTGGAAACCCTGGTTCAAAGCCCGACTGTAAAGCTGGTCCTTTCAGGCCATGAGCACCGTAATCATACCAGCTGGCTGGGGTCCCAAAAAAGACTGTTCCAGGTACAGACGGCAGCCTTTGCGCGAAATCCCAATGAATGGCGGCGGATCACCCTCACGGCGAAATCCGTTGTGATTTCGAAGCCCGGCAGCAGGCTTATCGAGCAGGTCATTCCCCTGGACCGGTAATTTCCGTGACAGGATAACCAGCCCCTTGCCCCACTTATTGTAATCGATTTTGAAGCTTTCCATAACCTGAGGTTATGCGATATAACCTTTTTTCGCTTGTTGCGCACCGTTTTCCCAACGAATTTCGCATCAAAACGAAATAGAAAATGGAAGCTAAAATCACCACTGATATTTGTATCATCGGGGCGGGCCCGGTAGGTTTATTTGCTGTATTTGAAGCCGGGTTGCTTAAAATGCGCTGCCACCTGATTGATGTGCTGCCCCAGGCAGGCGGGCAGTTGTCCGAGATTTACCCGCAAAAGCCTATTTACGATATACCGGGATTTCCGACCATTAACGCGCAGGAGCTGGTAGAAAACCTGAAGGAACAGATTGCGCCTTTTCAACCCACTTTTACACTTGGAGAAAAGGTGGAGGAGGTCATTAAGCTGGAAACGGGAGAGTTTCTGATCAGAACCAACGGTCAATCTGTTGTGGAAGCCAGGGTTATTGTCATTGCCGGTGGGCTCGGCTGCTTTGAGCCGCGAAAGCCCGAACTGAAGAACCTGGAACGGTTCGAGGGGCGCGGTGTTCATTATTTTGTAAAAAATACGGCGGTTTACCGGGACAAGCACGTGGTTATTGCCGGTGGTGGTGATTCTGCGCTCGACTGGACCGTGTTTCTCGCCGACAAGGCGGAAAGGGTAACGCTTGTTCACCGGTCGGAGTCGTTTCGTGGCGCTCCGGATACGGTAGATAAGGTTTTTGCGCTGGCGAATGAGGGAAAAATTGACCTGTTGCTTCAATCCAACGTAACCGGGCTCCTCGGCGAAGACTACCTGGAAGGGGTATTCCTGGAACGCAATGACGGGAGCAAAACGGCTATCAAAGCCGATTATTTTATCCCGCTTTTCGGTCTCACACCGAAACTGGGTCCCATAGCGGACTGGGGGCTTCAACTGCACAATGCCGCCATCGAAGTCAATACTTTTGACTATTCCACCAATGTGCCGGGGATATTCGCCATCGGCGATATCAACTCGTACCCGGGAAAGCTGAAGCTGATTCTTTGCGGGTTTCACGAAGCGGCGTTGATGGCTCAAAGTGCGTTCCACATCGTCTACCCTGACAAAAAGAGAACCTTTAAATATACAACCGTCTATGGCGTCACAGGATTTTGAACCGGTTTTGCTGCGGGTCAGAGATCGCAGCGGAGAAGAGCGTTCCATTGAAATTGAACGGGATGCGGAATACAATCTTATGGAGATCCTGAAATCCCACGATTATAAAATGCGGGCTACCTGCGGTGGAATGGGTTTATGTGCAGATTGTCATTGCCGGGTCATCGAAGGGATCGACAATTTGCCCGAGCCGACCCTCCAGGAGCTGGATACGCTGGACCTTATTTCCGGCGTATCCCCACAAAGCCGCCTCGCTTGCCAGATTATGCCGGGCCGGCATTTGAAAAACGTATACCTGGAATTGTTAGGAAAAGATCACTATTGAAAATCGTTTTTCTCCGGCGGAAACTTTGCAGGCTAACGCGTGTATGGTATTTTTGCCGGCATGGCAAAATGGTTCGCTTCCAACAGATTAAGAGAATTCGTAAATTCCGGGTCAACCAGTGGTATACTTCTGCTGTCTTGTGTAATGTTTTCAATGGCGATTGCCAACTCCCCGATGGGGCCGTCATTTGAATCCCTGCTTGCTTCTGAGCTCGGCCGTGACTTCGGTAGTGTGCATTTGCGGTACTCGCTTCTTTTGTGGGTGAATGACGGGCTGATGGCGGTGTTTTTCCTGTTGGTCGGGCTTGAAATCAAGCGTGAGCTGGTAAGCGGGCAGCTCTCCACTCCCGCAAAGGCAGCATTGCCGATCATCGCTGCGCTGGGCGGCGTGCTGGCACCCGCTTTGATCTATATGGGTTTTAATGCCGGAACACCTACGGCCGGAGGCTGGGGAATTCCCATGGCAACCGACATCGCCTTCGCGCTGGCGGTTATTACCATGCTGGGTAAGCGGGTACCGCCTTCGCTGAAGATTTTCCTGGCGGCGTTGGCCATCGCCGATGACCTGATGGCTATTTTGGTGATCGCCCTGTTTTATTCGTCCGAAATACACGTCGACTACTTGTTGTACGCCGGCGGGGTAATGGGACTGCTTTTGCTGTTTAACCGGCTGCAGATTAGTAATGTAATGGTCTATGTGATCCCGGGTATGCTTATGTGGTATTTTGTACATCACTCCGGTATTCATGCCACTATAGCCGGTGTAATGACCGCGCTTGCTATCCCGGTTAAAGTAAAGAAAGGCGGCTCTCCCCTTGAGAAACTGGAGCATTTGCTGATTAATCCAGTGAACTTTTTGATCATGCCCCTTTTTGCTTTGTGCAACACCAATATCGCCTTTGAGGAGGGAATGGCCGAACAACTTGCAACGCCGCTGGGGATGGGTATCCTGTTTGGGCTGGCCGTCGGTAAGCCGGCGGGCATTACGGCTGCTACCTGGTTCGCGGTGAAGCTGAACGTTTGCAGCCTCCCAGAGAATGGCAGCTGGAAGCAACTTTTTGGGGTAGGTATCCTGGCGGGAATAGGCTTTACAATGTCTATTTTTATCGCTATGCTGTCGTTCAAAGGGGCTCACGACCTGGAGTCAGGCGCCAAATTTTCGGTATTGGTGGCCTCGTTATTGTCCGGCGTAGCGGGCGCTTTGTTTTTAGCCGCCGCAGGTAAAGATCGCCAGGAATAGCGCAAAAACCGGAATCATTTCCGTTCCCGGTCTTTGCAGTTTCTTCCTAGTTGGGTTTTTTGACCAGGAAATCCGCCGTTTCCGATATGGAAAGGACTTCCTCCTTTAAAAGATCGCCTTCAAACGGTTGTATCGGCGTGTAGCTGCTCTCATGAACGTCCTTGTAAGGTTTATTGCTGGCCAGGTTGTACGCGGTAATAATTGACCATCTCGGATGCTCGGAGAGGTTGGCGGCCGAGGCATGCAGCGTATTGCAATGGAAGAATGCAGTGTCCCCTGCTTCCATTTCGACATAGTCCAGCGGCATTATTTTCAGCGCTTCATTCACCTTTTCCATATCTGCGCCTACCTGTTCGCCTGAGAATCCGTGTTCCACACGCCCCATTTTATGCGATCCCCGTATCATCTGGAGGCAGCCGTTCTCTTTGGTTGCCGGTGTGAGGCTGGTAATCACGCTTAGCATATCGGGAAACAGGAAGCCGTTATTTTTGTACCAGTAGCCATAATCCTGGTGCCACTCCCATGCGCCCCCGCTCCTGGGCTCTTTCTGCATCAGTTTGGAGTGGTAGTGCGCAACAGGGCCGCCAAGTATTTGCCGGGTCGCCTGAATAATGCGTGCCGAACGGGCAAATTTACTGTATAGGCTGTCATCAAGTGTATACCAAAGCGCCAACTTGGTCTTGAGCCCCGACGCATCGGTACGGTCGTAGCTTTTCTTCGCTAAAAGATCGTCTTCGACGGCCAGCCGGTACAGAAGATCAACCTCTTCTTTTGAGAAAAACTGACGTACGATCACATACCCGTCGCGGTGGTAGGCTTCCAGGTGTTCCTGCGTGAATAGCATGACTTTTTAGAATAAATTTTATGTGAAATAATAGATCAATAGCTGTGAGGTGTGAGGCGTTAGCCTTGAGGCGTGAGCCATCATAGAATAAAGCCCCTCACCCCTCATACCTCATACCTCACCCCTCACCCCTCACTCCCCACCCCTCACTCCGCTTTCAGTTTTTTCTGATAGGATTTCCAGACGGTCATCGTATTCCTGACAAGCGCCGGTTTGTCGCCCGCGATATTAAAACACTGTACACCGACGGGCCCCCGGAATTTGAGGTCTTTCAGGACATAGCTGACGAGGCCGTAGGTGTCAAAGGTCCCGCTTCCAAGCGGGAGAATGTAGTCGTTCCAAATGTTTTTTTTCTGCGAAATGGTGTCATTTGCCCCGCAAATCGTGATCATTTTCAGATAAGGGCGCATATTGCTCAGGTCGGTTCTGAGGTTAGCCCGCTCGGTTTCGGTGGTGGTTGCCAGCCAGTGGCAGAGGTTGAAAGTGACGCCTACATTCTTCCGGTTGATCTTCCGGGCCAGGTCAGCCGCATGGTTGGCTCGTTCAACATAGTAATAGATGTGGGGGTAAATGGCTACCTCCAGGCCCGATTCCTCCGCCCAGTCGGCAACCTGCCCGATGAGCCGTGCCGCCAGTTCGTCGGCATCCCGCGACGATGGGGCGTATTGTTTGGATTCGCTTACGATAAATGGCGAAATAATAGTCTTGCTCCCTTTCAGTTGCCTGATGCAGTCTTCCAGTTTTTCGTCAAAATAAGGCTCTTCCAGTTTAACCTTCACGTAGAAAAAAGCGCCGGCGAACTTGTGCTTGTCGAGCGCCTCTTTCATTCCTTTAAAACTGTCTACCTGGTTAATTTCGATTCCGTCATAACCGGTCGTTTTTATCAGTTCGACCTGTTTATCGAAGGTGTTGTAGACCGAGTCGCCCCGGATAATGTTATGCAACGGGAAGAAAAAGTTGTTTTGCGCAGTTGCGGGTACCGAAAACAAAGCACAAAACATAAGGGCGGCCAGGGCTGACTTCATAGCGACAGGAGTTTTACAACGACCATTGTTTCCGTGGAATGGGCGCAGCCAGAAATGCATTCGCTGCATTGTTCCCGATGAAAATCTCTTTCTGCGGATCCCATTGCAATTTTTGACCCGTCTGGCAGGCAATAAGGCCTATCTGCGAGATAGACACCGTTCTGTGTCCCACCTCCAGTGGTTCGAGCGTTTTTCTGCCGGTTTTTATAGCGTCAATAAAATCGGGCTTGTCCCACAGAGTTGCGGACAAGTCCAGTTCTCCGTTGCCGGGTTTCAGTTGAAGAAGCGCGGGATTGCTCGCTGTAACAATACCGGGAAATCCGTCGACGAATATCCACCCTTCCGAACCTATGTATCGGATGGAGGGTTTGCTGTCGGTGCGCTGTTCACAAGTGAGCTCGACGCCGTTCTGGTAGCGGTAGCGCACCTTGAAATTGATCATCGTATTCCAGAGGCTTTTCGGGAATTCGCCGGTCCCTTCGACTTCGACGGGACCGGAATACTCCGTATTATTAGCCCATTGTGCCATGTCGAAATAATGTGTCCCCCAGTTGGCAATCATACCCTGGGCATAAGTGTCTACGCGCATCCAGTGGGGCCGGGTTGCCAGGTCACTCCGGGCGTGAACGCGTTTTTCAGTATAGGGTACGTCAATTGCCGGGCCGAGCCACATATCGTAGTCCAGGTTTTCGGGAATCTGCATGTCGGGCTGCGCGGCTACCGGGTCCGGATCTGCCGGGAAAGTAACTTCTACCTTCAGGAGTTTTCCTATTTTCCCGTTGCGCACCAACTCTACCGGGTGATTCTGGGGCCGCACCGAACGGAACTCGCTGTCGGTCCGGTTGACAACAGGATGTTTTTTTAGCTCGTTTACCAGGTCCCGCCCCTGGTGAACGCTCATGCTGAGCGGTTTTTCGCAAGCGATATGTTTGCCGGCTCTTGCGGCCATAATGGCCATGGGAACGTGCCAGTGGTCGGGAGTGGAGATCATGACTGCGTCAATACCTTTATTAGCGAGGATTTCGCGGAAATCACGATGCGTTGAACATCCTTTGTGTTTCCCCGCCGCGCTTTTTTTACCGTAATGAAGGTCCACTACTTCACGCGCTTTTTCCATTCGCCAGGAGTCGGTGTCGCAGACCGCGACAATTTGAACGTCGGGAAGTTCGAGTAACCCGGGAATCCGGGCACCAATGGTTTTAAGGTCAGCGCCCTGGAGGTTATTGCTGATCCCCTGCCGGCCGGTGCCGATCATCCCCACGGTGATCCGGTTGGAAGGGGCATTTTTGCCAAAAACCGAGGCCGGCACAATTGCGGGAAATCCCAGCAAACCTAAAGCACCTGCCGATTTTTCAATAAAGTCTCTTCTTTTCATTTGGGTATTAGGGGTGAGGTGTGAGTCGTGAGCTGTGAGTCGTAAGGTGTGAGTCGTGAGGGTCGCCCCGCCTCACACCTCATACCTCACACCTACTCCCTTATTTTAACGTTACGAAATGAAACACCGTGCCCGTGATCCTGGAGGAGGATGTGTCCTTCCCGGATGGTTGCGAATCCCGGGTGATCACGAAACTTCCCGTCTGCTACGCCCTTGATGAAGCGATCGCTTTTCCGGTCGACTTCCAGCACTTTCTTTCCATCGAGCCAATGTTCAATCAGGTTATTTTTTACCCTGATCCTGGAAGTATGCCAACCGCCGACCTTTACGTCAGGTTTGTCGGCGGCGACGACTTCATAAATAGATGCGGTTTTGAATTTCGGTCCCAAAGGTTTGCCCTGGTAGATGTAGTGGGCATCGTCGATGAGCTGGTACTCGTATCCGATCAGGGAGGCGTTTTTTTCAGGCTTTACCGCCGGTTCCAGAATAAAATATTTGACGCCTGAATTTCCGCCGCTATCGAGCTTCCAGTCGAAAACCAGTTCAAAATCTTTGTACTTTTTTTCGGTAATGATATCTCCGGCCCTCGCCGATTCGCCCCCGCCCTGAAGCTTGCCGGTAAGCGTACCGTTTTCGACTACCCAGCCGTGTTTCGGAAACTCCTTGCTGAAGGCTCCGCGCCAGCCTTTCGATGTTTTCCCGTCAAAGAGAAGCTGCCAGCCCTCTTTTTTTTCTGCCCGGGTCAGCTTGTTGACAGACTGGGCGCAGGCGAAAGAGACAGCCAGCGTACAGCAAAGTGCAGTTGATAAAATTCTGTTAAGCATCAGGTTAAATATGGTTGGTATGGCAAAAAACGGCTTTAAAATTTGATTATTCTAATGTATTATTTGCAATAAATGTTGTAATTTTTGCAAATTGATATTTATAGGCGATGAATATCGCAAACTGATAAACAACGCACCGCTTAAGATGAATAAAATCAGGCACCCGAATCTTTTGAATGTCCCGGTGAGCGAGGAGCGGTCCTTTGATTTGCGCCATGAAATTGTGCCTTATTTTGCCAACCCCTGGCATTTTCACCCGGAGCTTGAACTCAATTTTTTGGTATCGGGTACGGGAACCCGCTTTATCGGTCAGCATGCGGGGCGTTTTGATGCGGGAGAAATTGTCTTGCTGGGGCGGAATCTGCCGCATTTTTGGAAGAGCGATCAAGCCTACTATACGGGTGAAGGCCGTCTCACCTCCGAGGCGATCATTGTGCGTTTCCGTGAAACCTTCGCCGGGAGAGACTTCCTGGGATTGCCTGAGCTGTACCATATCCGGGCGCTCATGGAGCGGGCGCAGGGAGGGATAAAGCTGCTGGAACCACTGCGTGCTTCGGTAGCGCGCCAGATGTTGTCGATGGAAGCCCTTGATGATTTCCGGCAAATGCTGGTGCTGTTGGGCATATTACAGGAGATAGCCATTTCGGATGCCGTTGAAATTATTTCGCCGGAGGCGATTGCAACAAATGTTCCTGACAAAAAAAAGGACAAAAGGCTGGGCAAGGTAGTGGCTTACCTGCTCGAAAACCTGAACGGCCGTGTGAGGTTAAAAGAAATCGCCGGTCTGGCCAATATGAACGAAGCCGCGTTCTGCCGCTATTTCAAATCCCAGACGGGCAAAACGCTGACGCAATACACCCTGGCGTTAAGAATGGATTATGCCGGGAATTTGCTGGTAAACAGTAATGAGTCGGTTACACAGGTTTGCTATTCAAGCGGATTCGAAAACGTATCGCATTTTATACAGACTTTCCGGAGGCACCACGGCCTGACACCTTTCGAATTCAGAAAACGTTTAAAAGGAAAAGCCATGATCCGGGAATCAACGGCTTTTCCGCGCTGATTTCAGAACAGGAAACCCAGTTGTACCTGGAAGCGGTCCCTGAGGTACACATGTCCGGAGGCGCTGTTCTGCGCAATGGGCAGTTGCGCGTTTATACCCAGCGTCCATTTTTCTGTAAACCAATTCAGGCCTGCAGTACCGTTGATGAGAGAGCCGCCGGTCATGTCGAGCTTAACACCGTCTTTCGAGCCGTAGCCCATATGCTCCGCATACACGCCTATGCTGGGTACCAGGCTGCCAAAGCCGGTCTCAATGGACCTGAAGAGCTCTGCGGTTCCGTATACCTGGTCGCCGAAGCGGTAGTTTTCGGCATTTTTTGTGTTGAATTTCCGCGACACGTTAGCAGACAAGCCCCACTTTTCCCAGTTCAGGTTGTAAAATGCGTTCGCGATGAAGTCGACACTTCCGGTACCCAGTTGAAAATTCGCGTTGGCCACTTGCAGGGGGTCGTCTTCGTTGAAGCGGAACCTGCCGGTAGGCAGCTTGATTCCGCCCCCCAACATAAGTGAATGGGTAAGGCCTGAGGAACTGCTCCCGTCCATGAGCGAATTGAAGATATTATAGCTGGCCAGGGCCGAGATATCGCCGAGGCCCGAATTCTTTTTCGTAATGGCCGAGGTCACCTGCTGGTCGAACCTGTAGGGGACGAAAGCCATTACCTGTACCCTTTTCAAGGGAAAAAACCGGGCAAACGCTTCTGCTACATGGAAGGTTTCCTTGGTAAAAAGGAGCTTATTGCCGGGGTGCGTCTCGAAATGCAGGTAATTGTACCGCACCCCCACAATGGATTTGTGCGACTGCGGCATGAGCCCGAAATAAGAACCGCTGTTGGCACAGCCGCAGACGTCGCAGGCTTTGCCGGGAATAACTGCGACCAATAGCAGCGCAGTTAGTATGAAAGGGAATGATGTTTTCATGATTAAGTGTTTTAAACGAGGTATGAGCTGTGAGGTATGAGGTATACTGCAACCGGAGTAAGCCTAACACCTAATACCTCAAACCTCACAGCTACAACGCATTTCCTATTCCCGGATCAGCCAGTTTCGGATTCTTCAGGAAGACTTCGTCTGTGAGCGTATGCAGGAAGGCAATAATGGCTTTTTGTTCCTCATTGCTGAGGGGAATTCCCGGCCGCTTGGTATCCGCCAGTAAGGGGTCCAGTGTTTTTGCGGCGTCCAGGCCTGAATTGGCGAGCAGCCCGACAGAGTCGTTATAGTGCTGAAGCACTTCCTCGAGCGAATGGTAGCGCCCGTCGTGCATGTAGGGAGCCGTCACGCCGATGTTCCGAAGGCTGGGTACCTTAAACTTATACCGGTCTTCTTCCTTCCCGGTAATGTCGAAGCGGCCTTTGTCGTCAATTCTGGCAGGATACAGACCGTTGTTCCGGAAGGATTGATCCGTTTGTAAAACGCCGGCATGACAACCGGTGCAGTTTTTCCGGAACAATTGAAGGCCTTCTTTTTCAGTGGCGCTCAGCGCAGCCTGGTCTCCCATCAGGTAGAAGTCGTATTTGGAAGTCGCCGATACCATCGTCAGCATGAATTGGGACAAGGCTTTCATCATGCGTTCGGTATTGATCTCCCTGGAGCCGAACGCCTCCTGGAACATTTTCGGATAGTCAATCGGCATCTTGGCGCCGGGCCTTGGCCCCGCATTCAGCTTGGATATAATGGTCGGTACCGACTCATCCAGCTCTACCGGGTTGCCGATGGGGTTCAGCGGCACAAGGTCGAGATGCGGAACACCGCCATCCCAGAAGAAGGAAGTGCTCCAGGCCACGTTCTGAACTGCGGGACTATTGCGAATCCCGATCAGGTCGTCGACACCGTGACTGAGCTCATGCCCGTGGTGGGTGAATGCGGCCTGTTGCTGGTGACAGGTACCACATCCGACTACGTTGGTGCGGGACATAATGCCGTCGTAAAAGAGGAACATGCCCAGCTTCACGCCTTCCTGGGTTAGCGGATTCTCGCTGAAATCGTATACCGGCTCAGGGAAATGAGCCGGCTTGATCCAGTTGTAGGGGGTGGGAGATTTTGGCTCGGGTGTTTCCGTGCCGGGGTCTTTCCCGCAGGAAATTACCCCGGCCACCGTCACCAGCCAGGCCAGCGACATCCATTTCAACCTATACCTCGTTGTGAAAACCATTGGCTGAATTTAGTGGGTGTGATCGTATCGGAACATCTGCTGGTAGTTATTGGCAATCATGGCCGAAAGTGTCTGCTGGGCGCCCATTACACTCCAGTTGTTTGCAATGCTGAGCTGGGTGCCGGGGCCGTCGAAAAATTTCTGCACATCTGCCATCAAGTGCACTTCCGGCGTTTTTTCCTCGGTGACGACTACCTTATCGTCGCCGAATTTGAGTCTTACCACCCTCGTATTGTTGACCGTCTTTTCGTCATAGCCTCCGAAAAGCCCGATATGGTAGTAGAATTTGTCGTTTACCGGGTTTCCGTGCGGTGAGGTTCCTTCGAGCTTCATGAAGATATAGCCGGAATTCCAGTTCCAGTACATGCCGTCATGTCCCTCTACACCGCCCGGGTCCAGTGCTCCTTTTCGCCTGGAAAGCGGCATTGTATTCCGAAGGCTGTCGACTCCGACCATGAATTCTATGTGGTCATATTCGCCGAGCGGAACATTGCGGATCATTGCAAATTGCGAGGATCGTGTCTCTTCCCGGATCAGAAAATAGGAAGAGTCCTGGGGGACGGTGTAGATGGTACCATCGGTCCGGATAAATTTGATATTTGAAATGTAGTAATTGAGTTTGGTGACAACAAAATCTTCTCCCGACTGGTTTTGATAGGTGACACCGTTGAGAACAAGGTTTTTTTCGCCCACTACATTGTCGAATTCGACGCGGATTTTCCCGCCTGGAGTGGGAGCGTTGTCCTGGCAGGACGCGGTAAAAAGAGCAATGGTAAGCAGCAAAGCCAATTGTGCCGGAAGGCGATATATTCTGAACATTTTATTAAGCGAGTTAGATGGTGAACGGGTTGCTGTACGATACGCGCACAAGTCCCAGCAGATAGGCCTGCGGGTCATCCTGAGCGCAGCGGAGTCGAAGGATCTCCTGTTGGTACTAGAAAGCCCGTTGAAATAAATTTAGTGATGGGAGCGGGAGATCCCTCCACTGCGGTCGGGATGACCCTCCGGTCGGAGCGGCGTCAAACATGTGGTTGTCAATGGTAGAGACTGAATAAGTCGAAGAATGGGTGCAATTATGCAGCTACAGCCTTCAACAGGCTCAGAAAAAAGTTGATTAAGCCACGAGCGGGGGATGAAAGACACCCGAGGTAAGGATGCGCCCGTTAAGGTTGGGAAGATAGTCAAAAGAAACTGTTACCTGCGTTTCGGCCGTGTCGCATTTGCCAAAAGCAAAAACAGGCCTGATCGGTTCGGCAATTGTTTCGCACAACTGATAAACAAAATTTCGTTCGGCCTCACGCTCTTCTTTTTCTTTAGCGGCGGCGATTCTCTTGGCAAGGTAACATTTCCCGTCGCAATTCAATTGCGGCCGGTTTTTGTTGATACAGAAATTTTTGACAATGTAGTCGTGGCGCAGCTCGAAGTCGAGGTAAATGAGCGGCATGATGCATACTTTAATAAGCATAAGCGTAAAAAAGAAATATGACATCAGGCGGGATCGCACGATACAGGCCAGGTTATTTGAGCACCTTTTTGAAAGTCAACAAAAGTAGGCATGAAAGGATCGGATAGCAAGCGATCATGAAAAATTACCGTTGGTAGAAAAGGTGATTTTGGTCATCGGGTAGCGGTTGTTGAAAAAAAACGGAGATTTTATGTTTCCCCGGCGTGCCAATTGGCGACTAAGGAGCACAACCAAAAATTCAAACTCCGTTTTATCATGAAAAATATTCTGACAATGGTCCTGACCGGGCTTGTTCTGAGCGTCACCAGTTGTAAAGAAAAAGACAAAGCCAGTCCTTCGGAGAATGCCATCTCCACTTTCCTGACAGCGGAGAATGGGATTACTCTGGCCCCCCGTACGTCCGGGCCATGGGAACTAGGCGTTGTATTCAGCGTTTCGAAGGCCGGCAAAATCACGCAGCTGGGAAGTAAAATGCCGGACCCGGGCATTTACCGGGTGATTATCTGGGATTTTGAAACCAAACAATTGTTGCGGCAGAAAAGCATCGAACAAACTGCCCCCGACCAGTTGGTTTTGGATGGGGTGGAATCGTTGGAGCTTGCCGTGAACAAGCGGTACGTCGTCAGCATCAATAGCCAGTCGGCCGGAACAAACAAGCGGTACCTGTTTGCCCGTAATGCCACTTCTACCGGCTTTATGCCTTTTACGCAAGGAAGCGTTCTGGTGCATAGCGCCTGCTATATCGGCGCATCAACGGCAACTTTTCCCGGTACGGTTACCAATGTTCAAAATGAACTGTACGGCCTTCCGGAATTTACCTTCATACCTGACTGACTTAACTAAAGACAAGGTAGAGTGCTTCGTGACATCCACCGGTTTTTTGCCGGAAAGGGTGGCACGGAGCGCTTTATTTTTTTATGTTTCGGTTCTTCGGTCAATATTTTTTAACCCTCCCGCTGCAGAACCTGGATCAGATTTCCTTCCGGGTCATAGCAGGTCCGCACCCTGCCGCCTCCTATAGCAGGAATTATTTCGCCGGCCCACCTAACACCTTTCGAATCCAGGTAGCTGATGGCTTTTTCAAGATCTGTTACCCTGAAAGCAATATGCGACCAGCCCGGCGTCCAGGTGGTCCTGACCGGGCGCAGGGTGTCATCTTTCGGCATAATTTCCAGAAGCGACCCATCCGGGGCCTTGAGCATCCAGACCGGTTTGGGATCGTGGTGCCATTTCTCATAGCCGATTACCTCACAATACCAGTTTGCCAGCAGGTCTACATCATCTGCCGCAACTGCCGGGTGGTCTACACCGGTAAAAGTGGAAGTCTCGTTCATAGATTTTTATAATACAGTTTGTGGCTTCGTCGGAGAACGCCAAAGGTAGCGTAATTAAACCCCGGGATTTGAAGAAGTGGTTTGAAAGTGTTTTTTTGCTTTCTTCGCCCCCTTTAATTCACCCTATTCTGTTGTGCGGTTAGAACTGGTAGGCAGGTTTGATACTATCGATGGGCTTTCCACTCAAATAATTGATAGCTTTTAAAAGCGAAACGGCACCAATTTTGTTAAAATTCTGATATAGACCGTCTAGTGTTTTAGCATCGTTTCGCTTACCTCGTCCGTTGATTACCGTATGCATCCGCCGAACGCGTATTGTGTAGTTTGTCATTCTGGCAGGTAAGTTAACCGTTCTGATTCCTGAACTTGATCCAGTTATTTGGGAGCAGTTGATAAAGATCTTTTTGCTTGTGTGACTGGATCCTTTCGAAGACGTCTTTGAGCCACTCCTGCTCGTCAACCCCGTTTTTCTTGCACGTAGCCATAAAGGAGTACATCGCGGCTGTCATCTCGGCTGCCTGGTGAGAGCCAGCGAACAAAAATGCCTTTCGTCCGATAGCCAATGGCCTGATGGCATTTTCGGCTAAGTTATTATCAATCTCAATTTGCCCGTGAAGTGCATAGGCACTCAGTCCCTCCCATCGTGGTAAGCTGTAAGCTATGGCTTGACCGAGCGGACTTTTGGGGATTATGAGTGGGAGCTGTTGTGTCATCCACTCCTTTAATTCCAAAAGAACCGGAACTGACTGTTCCTGTCTTAATTTTGTTTTCTCTTCCCAATCCAGTTGCTGATCCCGCATTTGTTGTTCGAGAGCGTAGAGTATCTGCATGCGTTCAAGCACATAAGTCGATCTTTCTTTATCATATTTAAGAGCGTCAACGAATTTGCGGCGGGCATGAGCCATGCAGTAGACCAGCAGGATATCTGGATGGTTACCAAAGAGCTTTTGGTAGACGGCGTACCCATCAACCTGGAGTATACCAGCGTACCCTTCCAGCATCTGCTTGGGCCCACTTTGATCGCGGCCCTTCCGATAGTCAAACAGCATCAGTTTGTCACAGGGGGCATTATATATCCACATGAAACCTTGATGGATACCATTTTTATGATCTCTGTCAAGCACTTTTAACGGGGATTCGTCGGCTTGTAAATATTTCTGATTGAGAACCAATCGGTTTAAAAGCTCCCACAGCGGAGTTAGATGCTGCCATCCTTTCATGATCCAGTCAGAGGCGGTGGATGCAGGAATATTTACTCCTAACCGTCGATACTTATCAATTTGCCGGTGAAGTGGAAGACCAAAAACATATTTATCAACAACCATTTGGGCAATAACTGCTTCGGAAGCAATGCCCTTATCAATTACACGGTCTGGGAGAGATGCGGTTATGATGCCCTCACCATTGGCACGGGCATATTTGTAACGGATATAACGCTTCACAAAAAACTCAGCAGGAATAAGGTCTAACACCTCAGTGACCTCTTCTCCGATTATAGTGCAGCCGGTAACGTCTTCGGTAGGTTCAATGATGATGATCTGACGGCGTAAGTTCTCAGGGAGCAGCATTCTCCCAGTGCCCTTTTCACGTTTTCTGGCAGGAGTTTTTTCCTTTACAACGTCAGCGGCCTGCTGAGATAGTTCTTCTTGCTGGTGTTTATCTGTTCCCAGTTCGAAGAGATCAATCTGGTTTGCATCGGTGTGTACACTGGCCAGCTTTTCGTTCTTTTTACCAAATATATACCGCTTGTATTTATCAAGCTCAAAGTTCAGGGTCTGGATCTGTTCATCTTTCTCGGAGATCAATTCCAGCGACTTTTTATGTTCAGCAATTGCCTGTTCATAGAGCAATTTATAGTCCGTCGCTGTATCTTCCATAACCCGAAGATACGATACAAAATGGGCTCAAACAAGCTTTAAAGGCACTTTATTGAACGTGTTTCGCAACTATTTTGCTGCATGTTTTATCTGCTGATAACGTTTTCTAAGGCGAACCGAATCCAGCATTACACCCTGTAAAAGAAGTGTTAACTGATGGCTGGTGATGGCTGTATTGTCTGACTTTGGCCATTCAAAAGTGCCCTGTTCAAGCTTTTTGACATACATCGCAAAGCCGTCCCGATCCCATTGTAACAGGCGTATTTGATTAAGCCGTTTGCCCAGAAAAACAAATACATCGCCGCTTGACGGATCGAAGCCCAGTTCATTGCGTACCAGACCGGCTAAACTGTAAATACCATACCGCATGTCCGTAGGACTCCGGTACAAAAAGTACCGGCAGCTGTGAGATAAAGCCAGCATATTAAAGAATGAGCTTCTTGATAAATGAAGCGTCGAGTGATCCGAATAGCTCTATACGTGCGCCAGATGGGAAAGTGATTGCTGCCAACGCCTGTTGGTCTTGACCAAGTAACTCCGGTTGCCGAACTGGTATCTGACTGAACCCATGGGTCGGTGACATCCTCGCCACATTCTTGCCGCGGAATTTTTTAACCCAGTAATTGAATTTATGGTATCCCATACCATTCCGATTGCAAAAAGCCTGTTTGCTTATCCCTTGCGTCTGCCACTGATCATACAGTTCACGCATTTTTTCTGCTTCAGTTTTCATGAAACAAGATTACGAACTATAAGGATCTGATGAAATATGGGTTTATCGGACGCATACAGTTAATCCTGTTTTTGCTAATATTTTTTCAATTCGTCACTTAGGTCTCTTGCAAATTCGTCCAGATTTACAACAAAGCCCGATTTTCCGTTGACAGGAAAAACATTTATTAAATAGCTCTCTGAAGCTATTAGATCAAAAACAGTTTCTTCTAAATCATCTAATGTTAACTTTAGTGGCTCGCAATTAGCCCACCCTTGATCAAGATTGGAATAAATGAATTCTTTTGCAGACCAAAAGGATATTAAAACTCCATCATCAATATCAGACAGAGCATAATCTCCATTTTCATCTACAATTGTCCATAGCTCTTCATAATCAGCCACTTTTTTAATAAAGTACCGATATCTGTCAAGTGGTGCTAACTTCGAAACACTTTCTATCTCTTTGATATTCATAATCCTAGCTAGTCTTAATCTAAAGGTCTCTCTCTATTTTTTCTCCCTTTATCGTCATATTTATGTTGCCTTCTATGCAAATCCCTATCCTGCAAATGGCTATTTTTATAGGAGTAACCTTTAGCAGCTTCTCTGCCTCTTTCATGTGCCAGATCTTTTCCGGGGGGATTTCTTATCGTTTTTCGGTTCCCCCTCTCAATCTGATTCATCTCGGATTTGATCCAACCCTTGTCTGCCTTTCCTAGTTTTGTATCCGTTGCAAGTTCAGCTAATCTCTCTGGTTTCCCCGCTCTACCTTGTTTTAAAAGAGCCTTCGCATTGTCAGCTGTCTTTATCGCCTCGGTAATAGTCTCCACACCTTTAACTATTTTCCCTGTTTTAGCCACATCGCCTATAACAGGGACAGCCGCCCCCAAAACACTAGCCCCTGCGCCCCAGTAATCGCCACTTTCGGCAGACATAGTAGCTCCTATAATGTCCAAGGTGGGAGTAGGATCAAACACACCTCCGATGTCTACTGCGGCCTGAAGAACATCCCGCCCTCCAAGCGTGTAGTTCCCCCCAAAATCAACACCCAGCGAACTGGCATTTACGGTCAGATTTACGAGGTCGGTTGTAACCGTAACACTCGAATTATTTGCCCCCTGGATAACAATATCCGGAATCGTACCATCCCGATCTATATATTTAATAGGGTTGTTGAACGTGTAATTGTACGGCGACCATGACGGCATTAATTCTGCCAGCGGGTCAACAACCATCCAACGTGCTATACTCGGATCATACATCCTCGCCCCATAATCCAGATACCCCGTTTCCGGCTGCTTCTCCTTCCCGTTGTACTGGTACTTATTGACCGCATCCGTCCCCGTTCTGGGCACCGCCAACCCGAAAGGAAAATACTCGGTTTCCTGCAAGATAGTACCTTCTTTGTTGATTACAGCACGTACGTTGCCCAAATGATCTTTGAGGTAATAATTGGGAGTGTAGGTATTGCCGTTTCCGGTGACGGCGATCTGCCCTTCTTCGGTAGTGATGCGGGTGAGATAGTTGCTTTCATCGTATTCAAACAGCCCGGCATATTTGGTATTGACAGCGCCGTTGGCCATGCGAAGCTTGGTACCGTTTCCGTCGTAGGAATAGCCCAGGGTCTTGCCGCCTATACTGACGCTGCGCGGGAGGTTGAGGCGGTTATAAGCAATCGTTGCCCCTTTGTTCCCGTCGGAAGTAAGGTTTCCTCCGTCGTCGTACGCGTAAGCCGAGGAGCCATTTTTAACACCATTGGCATTGCCGGCGTCGTTAATGGAAGTGAGGCGGTTGTCAGAGAGGAGGTATTCGAGGTTGTCCCAGGTTTCGCCGGCCTTGCCGCGCTGCAGTTTCTTCAGGTTACCGTTCTTGTCATACTCGGTCACTTTCTCCCAGATGCCGTTTGCCGCATCTGTATTAAGGGCCTCAGTTAGCCGGTTGACCCCGTCATATTTGAGCCTGTAGCCGTTCCAGGCACCGTCTTTCAGCCAAAGCATTTCGCCGATATTGCCGTTGTGCTGGGCTTCGGAAGCGCTGGCATACCTGAGCTCCACGCCAAAATTGGTAGCGGCGCTGGTTTTGCCTTCCACTTTGCGGAGCCAGC